>CAZTWS010000010.1:0-50825 GCA_964618225.1 uncultured Planctomycetaceae bacterium | reverse complement strand
CCACGAACAGCGGAACCTACGCCGACGTTCCTGCCGATACGGTGACGCTCACAGCTTCGATTGGCTCGATTAGCTACGCTGCCGGCGTATGGACCTGGAGCTACGACGGCACCGATGACCTCCCGACCACTTCCGTCATCATCACCGCGACGGATGACGACGGCGGCTCGACCGTTGCCACGTTTGATCTCACGGTGAACAATGTCGCCCCAACGGTATCCGTCGATAACACAGCCGTTACGATCAATGAAGGCCAAACCGCCACGAACAGCGGAACCTACGCCGACGTTCCTGCCGATACGGTGACGCTCACAGCCTCGATCGGCACGATCAACTACGCAGCCGGCGCATGGACGTGGAGCTACGACGGAGCAGACGACCTGCCAACCACTTCCGTCATCATCACCGCGATGGATGACGACGGCGGCTCGACCGCAATCACCTTCGATTTGACCGTAAGTAACATCGCACCGGTCGTGGCTACGGATAGCTCTTCGGTGGTAATCGACGAAGGTCAGACGGCCACGAACTCGGGCACCTACAGCGATGTACCCGCTGATTCAGTAACACTCACGGCTTCCATCGGCGCGATTATCTACGCCGGCGGTACGTGGTCTTGGTCGTATGATTCCACGGACGACCTGTCGACGACAAGCATTGTCATTACCGCCACCGACGACGATGGCGCTTCCACGGTTGCTACTTTCGACCTCACGGTTAACAACATAGCCCCCTTGCTCACTACCAACGCCGCGTCAGTGACCGTCAACGAAGGTCAAACGGCTACGAACAGCGGAACCTATTCCGACGTGGTCGGCGATACGGTAACTCTCACGGCCTCGCTCGGCACTCTGAGCTACGCGGGCGGCACTTGGACATGGTCCTACAACTCGACCGATGATCTCCCGACCACCAACGTGGTGATTACAGCCACAGACGAGGACGGCGGTTCCTCTACCACTACATTCGCGTTCACGGTGAATAACGTTGCTCCCACCGCCAATGCCGGCGGACCTTACGTCACGTTCGACGACACGCCGATCACACTTACCGGCACTGGCTCCGATCCTGCCGGGGTGGCGGATCCACTGTCCTACGCGTGGGATCTCAACAATGATGGAATCTTTGAGACAGTCGGTCAGAATGCGACATTCGATCCCCAGGCACTCGGTCTCACCGGCTCGCAATCGCGTACGGTGACACTCCGCGTTACCGATGGTGACGGCGGTGTCACCACCTCGTCCACAACCGTGGATATCATCGGCGTCGGCACCGCGCTCATCGGCAGCACGCTCCATATCGTAGGCAGCGAAGCGAACGATATCGTTATCATCACGCAAACGGGCAGCAATATCGTAGTGCTCGCCACGTTCAATAACGATAATCCGGTCTATTACGCGGCCGCGTCGATCACCGACATACAAGTTCGCGTTCGTGGCGGACACGATATCGTTGCCACGACATCGAATGTCACTAAAACCATGACAATCGACGGCGGCAGTGGCAACGACCTGTTGACCGGCGGCGGTGGTCGCAACATCATCTACGGCGGTGCCGGTAACGACATACTTTACGGTGCCGATGGCGATGATATCCTGTTTGGCGGAGACGGTAACGACACTCTCTTCGGCGGCAGTGGCAACGACATACTCGTCGGCGGCAGCGGCAGCGACATTCTCGATGGCGGCACCGGTCGCGACATTCTCATCGGCAGCCAGGGTGAAGACCTCCTTTATGGCGGAGGCGGCGAAGATATCCTGATCGGTGGCTACACCGCGCACGATGCAAATATCGCCGCACTCGATGCCATTATGGGAATCTGGGGGTCGTCGGCTACCTTCAACGCACGCGTTGCAGCATTGTCGGCCTCAGGCGGATTGCTTCAAGCCGGTACCACTGTCTTCGACGACGACAAGATCGATTTGATCGTAGGCGGAGCCGATCGCGATCTGATCTTTGGAGACACTTACCTCTGGGACGGTGCTATCGACTTGATCACCCTCCAAGCCGCCCAAGATGTTCTGATTGCGGTTAATTAAAGTTGCCTGAGTAGCCGGCTTAAATCGAAAACCGCCTGCCCAACTTTTTGGGCAGGCGGTTAATATTTTTAGAGCTTTCTACTCAGCCCCGGTTCATCGCCGGGGTTTTTATTTGCTTAGAGCCAATTTTGGGGCAGCCGGTGTCAAGGCTACACCTGAGTTCGATGCAACGCTGCCATCCGCACGCAGCACCTCGAGCTCACCACGAACTTCACTACTTAGCTCAACCTTGGGTAGTCGAATCTTCACGGAGTTAGCCGACCACTCGAGGACTTCCACCGGCAGCGCCAATCCGCCTACTCGTAGCCGTACGATACCCGCTTCAGTTCCCATCGAACTTCCATCGATTTCCAAAGTGCTACCGACGGCCACTCTCGCTAACGCCGGTTCCTCGCTGATTGTGCGAATGGATGCGGCCGGGGGCATGCTCTCAGCGGCCGCAGTGGCGAACGCAGCAGGCTGAGTCTCCAAGTCAGGCTGAACGAACGGAGCAGGCATCGGTGCATTCGACGAGGCCAATGACCCATTGGCATTGATTACCGGTAACCGTAACATCTGACCAACTACTAGCCGCGAACTCATGCTCAAGCCATTGTATGAGGCAATGTGTTTGCACATGTAGTCCACACCGTAAATCCGCTTGCTGATCGAATACCATGTATCGCCCGGGTAAACATAGCAGCATTGAAAGTCGGGGTAGTAACACTTCGTATACACATACCGCACCGGTTCGACATAGCGCACTGGGTATTTGGATGGGTAGGACCAATGTTTAGTGTGGTGGTGATGGTCATGGTGGCCATTGTGATGATTATTGTGATGATTGCTACCGCCGTTCCAAAACGGCTTCATCGGGCTGCCATTTTTGAACTGGTTATGGCTGCTGTTGTTGTTCGTGTGATTGTGTTTGAAACTGCTTTGGCCGTTGCCGCCATTGCCGGTTCCCCCGCCAAACTTGAAACCACCTGCCTGAGCATGCTTGGCACAAAGGACGGAGCCCGAGAGCAGGACGGCCGAAATCAAAAGTGTCTTGGAAGTAGTAATTTGATTTTCCTCGTAATAAAAGAGAGAGTGTTCGATTGGGGGCGGAGGGTTGTTCAACCTCGGTGCCTGCTCTTACGAACGTTCCGGCGGGTGTTACAGCCAGCGGATAAAAAAATGTGGAGATTGCAATTTGTGGCCAAATTCAAGCCATTTTATTTAGACTCCTCCACCGGGCCCTGCGGTTCCGACCCCTTTAAACTACTCTTGAATTGATGACCGACAGGTTAGAATGAGGTTAGGAACCCCCCTATGGACGATGATCTCCACCTCAGCCGAATCCAAACCGCCTGGTCGATGGTTCGTCGAGCCCATGGTGACCACACGGCAGTCCACGAAGCCCAGCAAACCCTGCTCGACCGTTACGGCGGTGCGGTGCGGCGTTATGCCCTGGCGGCCCTTCGCGACGAAGACGCTGCCGACGATGTTTTTCAAGAATTCGCTCTGAAATTCGTGCGCGGCGATTTCGGCAACGTCGACCCCGAGCGAGGCCGCTTTCGGGCGTTCGTTAAAACGGTCGTGTACCGACTCATCGTCGATCACCAGCGCCGCAAGAAACGGCAGCAACACGAAGGCCCCATGCACTCGAATGTGGCAGAGCCTGCCGCAAACGATGAATCCACACCGGTCGGTGACGACGTAGCCTTCCAAGCCAGTTGGCGCGATGAGTTGCTCGTGCGCTGCTGGCAACGCCTTGCCGATGAGGAAGCCAGCACCGGCAAGCCTTATCACTCGGTCCTCATTTATCGCGTGGAACACCCGGAAATGCGTTCTCCAGAACTGGCCGCTGGCCTGTCGGCAAAGCTGGGTCGCCCCATGAATGCCGGGGCCGTGCGAGTGCTTCTACACCGGGCACGCGACTTTTTTGCCGAGACATTGCTCGACGAAGTGATGCAGTCGCTCGCTACCGATTCACTCGACGGCGCGGAGGAAGAACTCATCGAACTCGATTTACTCGAATACTGTCGCCCTGCCCTTGATCGTCGTCGTGAAAAATAACCGCTACAATCAAAGCTATGTCGCACCACGATCGGACGACGCCGGATACACCGCAGCACGATGTCTCGGCTGAGACGATCGAGATTCGCCGAGCCGCAACCGATGGCCTTTCCGATGTCGTGTTGGCCGGGGAGACCGGCGCTGCACCCAGCTTCCCATCACCAGTGCCGCCCCACGCCACGCCACTGGCAACTCCGCTAGATCCCGACACCACTCAAAAAGCAGAGCCGCTTCCACTTCAGCCGCTTAAGCGGGATCGTACCCCCATGGCGTTACTGCCAGGCGCACGTGTCGATGATTTCGAAATCGTCCGCACACTTGGCCGCGGCGCGTTCGGGCACGTGTACTTGGCACGCCAGCTTTCCCTCGATCGCATGGTGGCTCTCAAGGTGTCGGCCAATCGCGGCAGCGAAGGTCGCACCATGGCCCGTCTGGAACACCAGCACATCGTGCAGGTGTTCAGCGAAACCGTGGACCGCGACTTCAATCAACGGCTCCTCTGCATGCAGCTCGTACCCGGCATCGGCTTGGAAAAACTTATCGAGGCGCTTCACGCCCAAAGGCCCGCGCGAATCGAACTAACCGCCATTAGCGGCGTTGCTCCGCAACGCGGCAGCGAACAAACTACTCAGCCAACATGGGACGGCGCGGAACTGCTCGCCATCATCGATGCCGCTGCCTACCTATCCACGGAACTTGACCCGGCCGCGCTCCACGATCGCGAAGCGATTACCCACATGGATGATGTGGAGGCAACCGCTTGGTTCGGCGCTCGATTAGCCGAAGCACTCGACTTCGCACACCGCCACGGTGTGCTTCATCGCGATATCAAACCAGCAAACATCTTGGTGAACCCCTACGGTCGGCCCATGCTCGCCGACTTCAACATCTCATCGCAACCGGTCGGTAGTGAAGCAAGCGGAGAAGAAATGTTCGGCGGCACATTCGCCTACATGGCACCCGAGCATCTCGATGCCTTCAACCCGGGCAACGACACTCCGCCCGATGCAGTGACCCCTCGCTCCGACATTTATTCCCTGGGGCTCGTGCTGCAACAACTGCTCGATGGCCGCATCGCTTTCGATTTACCAGATCCGAATCAAAGACTCGTCGATCGTTTACACACGCTAGCTGAAAAGAGACGCACCAACCGGCCGCCGATCCCCGCGGGGTTCCCCGGGGCACGCATGACATTACAGCGCACGATCGCACGGTGCATGGAACCGAACCCCGACGACCGTTTTGCCACTGCCGCCGAATTAGCCGAACAATTGGACGGCTGTCGACGACTTCGCCAAGCAGAAAGGCAGCTCCCCAGTCCGCCGTCGCCTTTACGGCCCGTGTTACGTCGCCCCTTTGTCTGGCTGGTCGCTCTCGTACTGCTTCCGCAAGTTGCCGGCAGCGCGGTCAACATTCCCTACAACGCGACTCAAATCGTCGGTCATCTCACCAAGCAACAAGAGAACTTGTTTCTTCAACTTGTGATCGGTTACAACGCGGTCGTTTATCCGATCGGGGTCACCATGCTGGTATTCGCCGTTTTGCCTGTGTGGCGATGTTGGCACGCGCTCGCACGTGGTCAGCATATTCCCAATGGCCAAGTCGAAGCCGCGCGTCGCCGTGCTTTGCGGTTGCCTCGTTGGACCGCCATCCTCACGGCAATTGGCTGGTTCCCTGGCGGATTTCTCTTCCCCGCCGCTATCGCCATTTTTGAACCGCCGCTGAGCGGCCAAATGGCCGCTCATTTCATCGCGTCGTTCTGCCTTTCCGGCATGATCGCACTTGCTTACTCATTATGCGGTGTGGAGTTTGTCGTGCTCCGCGTGCTTTATCCTGGCATGTGGAGAACCGCCCGCGGTTTCAGCGAAACGGCACGCCAAGAACTGGCCCCCGTTTCCATGCATCTACGCTGGATCGGCCGACTCGCCGTGGCCATTCCGCTTTTAGCCGCCATGGGCATTCTTGGCCTCGGCGGCGAGCAAGCCAACCTCGTATTCCGTTGGCTCCTCTTCGGGCTCGTTGCCCTCGGTGTGCTCGGCTCGATGGTCGCGGCCGGCGTCACCCGTGGCTTGTCTCAGGTCATTGTCGCACTAACGAGCACCAAGGCTTGAAGCGATTTGCCCCAACCAACCAGCCAAGTCGTTGAAATACGGCTGGGGATCAACTTCGAACTCGAGCGTATGGGTAGCAGTCGGATACTCAATAACCGTTTTGTTGGAACTCGATGCACGAGCGAACCAATTATGCACCCGCGCGTTGTCGATAATCCGATCGCGACCGGCCAGCACGAGTAGCAAGGGCATTCGTAATCGTTCAGTTCCCGATCGTGCTTGCTCGGTCAGCAAGCGGTCTTCTCTCGCAAATCGCACCGTGATTTCCCGCAACGTCGGCTCATCGTTCGCGATGAACTCCTGCCATTCTCGGCTACCAGTGAACAATGCTGGATCGCGCAACGGAATCGCAACATATCGGCCCCGCAAGACAGACGCCAGAGGGGATCTTAATACCACGCGTTTTAGTAACCCAGGTTCGAACGGCGAAAACAATCCCGGGCAAATCAACGCCAATCCATCGACGAGTGACGCATGCTCACAAGCCACCGCGACCGCCTGCTTCCCCCCCCAGCTAATGCCACATAGGAACGTTGGCAGCGGCGATTCTTTTCTCAATTGCTCGAGATAGACGCTTACATCCTCGATCCACGTCTTCCAGCAATCCACATCGCCTCGTGCCTCGCGGTTCGCCCCCGATCCCCGTCGATCCAAGAAATGTACTGCAAAACCACCAGACGATAGATATTCACATCCCCTCGCATACCACCCCGCATGGCTGCTGACTCCATGCAGAAAAACCACATTCGCTAGCGCGCGTTCGCAACGCCAAACATGCGCCGCCAATCGACGCCCATCTATGGTGTTATAGAATTCAATATGTGCGTGGGTGGAATTCACAAGCTCGAGTCCGTCTCCCAAGGGTTCTGTGCTCAGCCTATGTCAAACCGCTGGCTTTGAATCGCACAATCACGCAACAGTGCTTCATTCACAGTTACCCCAAGTCCGGGCCCTGTAATTACCTTGCCACGTCCTCTGTAACCAAAGGTCATATCTTCGTTGGTAATATTCTGTTTCAAAATGTGATGGTCATAAGACCCCTCACAATAGCGAATGTCACGCACGGAGCACGCCCATTGCCGACCAGCCGCCGAAAGAATCCCCGATTCGCCCGGATGGCAACCCAACTGGTACCCGAGCCCTGCCTCGTGGGCCATGGCTGCCAACCGCAGACTGTTCAAGAACCCACCACACTTCGATAGCCGAATGTTGAACAGGTCACAAGTTTTACCCTCGATGGCGGCCTTGGCGTCCACCACACTCGTCAACGATTCATCCAGCATCACCGGCACGCCAATCCGTGGCCTCACATCGGTTAACCCTCCCACTTCCGCATGAGGCACCGGCTGTTCAACGCAAGATAAATTGAAAGGGCTAAGCGCCCGTATCCTGGCCTCCACTTCTTCCACATGCCAAGCCTCGTTGGCGTCGACTCGCAAATCCATCGATGGTCCCGCCCACTTGCGGATCGTGGCCACGCGCGCCACATCATCGTCGTTAATAGCACCCACTTTCACTTTGCAATCCCGAAAACCGTACAGCCGCCGCACGAGCGTCTTTCGCCACAGCGAATGACTTCCGGCATCAATCACAGCACTGTAGTAAACTGCGTTCGAAAAATTCATGACCGGGGCCGCCCACGGAACATAGCGACTCACGTTCTGAACACTCTCGCCAAAAAGTTGTCCGTAGGCATCCAGAATACTTAGTTCGACCGCACACCGAAGCGCATTGCCATTGCACCCTCGCGGGTCATCGCGTTCCCCTTGCGGCTCGAATCGACCGCACAAAGCGACCACTTCCGACCAGTGATCACAATCGTCCCCCAGTTGTGCCCCGATTTCCGTAGCAGCTAATTGCGCAACGCAGCCCTCCGGCGTTTCGCCCGTTACATACGGCCGTGGTACGCCTTCGCCCCACCCCACCGTGCCGTCCATCAACTCGCAGCGAACAAGAATATTTTCGCTACACTCCCGCGAGGCCGACGCGTGTCGAAACGAGTGCTTGAGTGCCAGCCGAACCACATGCGCCGTAAAATTCCGAATGCGCATACGCTTGAACTCGTGGTTGGAGATCAAACTCGAGTGGTCGACGAAGAGATTCCGCCCAGGGGTAGGTCAGCAAGTGTCAACTGCGGCAATTGAGACGCATGCTCGG
This sequence comes from uncultured Planctomycetaceae bacterium, assembly GCA_964618225.1. Taxonomy (GTDB): domain Bacteria; phylum Planctomycetota; class Planctomycetia; order Pirellulales; family Lacipirellulaceae; genus JABDGM01. The sequence goes on along the minus strand of CAZTWS010000010.1, from coordinate 42,478 downwards.
CCGAGTGCTGAACGAGCTGTTGAGCGAAGTTCAAATCGTCTACCAGGCAAGGATGTTTATATTCTTCGAAATTGCCTCGCCGACTTGTGCGCGCTTTTCGCAGTTTCTTCCAAGTGTCGGCAGGAACTTCGCAAACTTGCACGGGCAATAACCGGCCGCTATCGCATTTAGAAGCGTATTCCTCGTTGGCCGCTCTCAAATTCCTTTGAATTTGAGCGGCAAGTTCATTGGCTCGGCCGCCATGAACCGATTTCTCGATCAACAACACGTATCGAGGATACTCTCCCACCACGGGCGCCAAAGTGAAAGTATCAATCAACAAGCCCGTATCTTGGAAAGCTTTTTCAACCGCGCGAATCACTTGATGTTCGCTTAGTTTTTCGCCAGTAATGTTCGAGAAATGCTTTCCTTTGTTCAAGAACTCGATCAGCGGCGCTTCGCCTTCAAATCCCACGCAACGCACCACGTCGTGAATGTCATAACGATACAAGCCGCCCGACGTAGTCATCAGAATGTAATAATCACGCCCGACTTCTAGCTCATGCCCTTCCAATACGATGGGCGACTTCGATTCCCGCTCTTCAACCGGAATGAACTCGAAAAAATGGTGATAATAATCAAGCACCCCGGCCGAAGCCCCGTCCTTTAACGGAATCGACATCCGGCCTTCGCTTGCGGAGAGCCCGTGGTCGCGAACGGTAGCGTCGCCATACATTTGAGCAAGCTGCGGCAGGAATACTCCCACCGAACCGCCGGTCCATACCGCCAAAACCATAAGCTCCGGCCAAACATGTCGCGGCATTAACGCATCATGCTTCTCGGCAAGCCTTGTCAGCTCGCGCGCACGCTGCGGATCGCCACCCACAATAACCTTCTCTAAATCGTTTCTCACAACCGTGGGAATGTCGCAACTCAGCGTGCCGTCGTGGATATCGCGGATCAGCGATTCCCGCTCCTCGTTTGCCCGGCGTGCAAACTCGACCAGCGTGCTCGGATTGGCCGTGATGATCATACCGACTTTTCGCGAAGCCAATGCAATTCGCAAGGTCGTGTAGTGCTTCGCCGTCGAGTCATGAATACGTGCCGTAGCCGGCGGTGGCAGAAACATTTGTTGGGCGATTCGCGGCCGGGTCGTGGCCGCGAGCCCGCTAATCTGCCCGCACGGAATTCCACTGGGCGTGAACGACACCTGCCAATCGCTGGTGAGTTGCAGCGTTTTCAAGTTCATCAATTGGCGATGATCGCCAAAGGTGCCCGCCGCCCAGGTGAGCCAACCTCGTCGATACTCACGAAACAACTCGTCGGTAATCGGAAGTCGCTTGGGCTCCCCCGTCGTGCCCGAGGTCATGGCAAACATGAGGACGCGAGACTGAGCGCCGAACAGCGCTGAGTTCTCGCCATGCAACACGCGCTGAATGTAGGGGTCGTGATCCTCATACGACATCACCGGCACTTGCTTACGAAACTCGGCCAAGGTGCGAATCGTGGCAAGCCCGTGCTCACGACCAAAGTCGCTCGTCGCGTTACGACGAATTTTCGAAAACAAAGTAGCATGTTGGTAACTGCGCGCGCGACGCGCATTGCCAATGAACCGCTGTAAGCGATATTGCAGCCAGGTTAAGTACAGTTGTTGCGTAATCATTGCCTGGCTGTTCTGGCTGATCCTGGCCTATCGAGGGACGATTGAGAGTCCCCCCCGCCGGTGATTTCTTACGGATGCCCACCGCCAATCCGCAAAGGCCATCCATGGTGCCGCAATTAACGGGCCGAAGCCGCGACGATTGTAAAGGGAAAACGCCAATCCTGGCGACAGCATTACGCACAAGATATAAATTTTAGCGGACAAACAAGTCCACCAAAGTACCTATGCTAGCAAAATACGAGGGTGTCTCCAAACCCCCCACCAAGAGCCAGCCTAACTAGCGGATCCTCCCAAGGCAATTTTTTTCTTGCGAGCAGGCGCGATCATTGGCGAAAGCTTCGCGGCCACCTGGGAAGCTCCCTCACCAAGCATCATCGTGAAGTGGTCTCCGGGCACTTCGTGCAAATCCACGGCCTGATCCACTTCGGTCGACCAGCCATTGTCGGTTTCCGTCGATACCAGCTTCCCCGATACCTCGGCCAAACCGCCTTTGATCCGCGGCACAAACATCGTGGCAACCGTCCGCAGCGGAGATGGTGTGTAACTCTGAATCGAAAGTACGTTCGATTTCCCAACCTGAACTAGTTGGCGGATAAACGACTCGGGCGTTTCCGCCGGCACGATGCCTCGTTTCCGTGCCTCATCAATAGCTGTCGTGAACCGCGCGTTCGACCCGAGCGATTTCAACTCGTCGTAGCTCAGGTAAATATCCTGCCCCGAAAAACGATTGGCGTAATTGATCAAGTCGCACAAAAAACGCGCGTCGTCGCCCACATCCACATCATCGCAAATCGAAGGCAGCGGCGTATCGAATAGCGACAACAGAGCCACCTCTTCGCCCGCCTTCTCCAATGCCTCTGCCAATGCGAAAGCAAAAAGTCCGCCCGTCGACCAGCCACCCAAATGATACGGACCCTGCGGCTGCAACTCTCGCAGTGACTTCACATAATCCGCGATCATTTCCTTCATGGTCGTATGCGGCGGCAAATCCTGATCCGCTCCCCGTGGACGGAATGCATACACTGGCTGATCGTCTCCCAACTCCTGCACGAGCGCGCTGTAGCTTCGCACGTCGCCACCCAAAGCCGGCAACAAGATGAGCGGCGAACGCGATCCGGTCGAATGCAATGCCAACAGCGGGTTCCACGCCTTGTCGGCCGCCTCGGCCGCAAGGCTTCCATTTTCCGAGCCCGACTCCGTGAGCAACCGCGATGTCTCCGTCGCCAGCGACGAAATACTCGGCCCTTCCATCAACTTCGCCATCGGCAACGTGAAGTCGAGCCGGCTCTCTAAATTGTTTTTCAACTCCAGAGCCAGCAGCGAATCGAGCCCGAACGTGCTTAACGGCTGATCCACCTCCAAACCCGTCGGCTCGATACCCATGATCCGTGCAAGCTCCGCACGGATATATTCCCGCACCAGCGATTGCCGCGAGCTTTCATCCGTCTCCAGCAATTGCTTGCGGAACGCATGATCCACCCGGCTCGCCGTGGGTTCACCGCCGCTGTTCTTGGTCTCGGCCGCGATCTGATCCAACAGCGCCGGTCGGCGATTCCCCAACAACCGCAACATGTCACCCCAGCGGGCATCCATCACGGCAACCTGCGCGACCTTCGCCTCCAACAACTGTCGCATCAATGCGAGCGATTGATCCGGATCGAGCAACGCCATGCCGCGAGACTTCACAGCATCGTCGCGACCCGCTTCGGCCGCCATGCCCGAACCAGCCCATGGGCCCCAATTAATCGCCGTTGCTGGCAAGCCTTGCGATCGTCTCGCATGGGCCAACCCATCCAAAAACGCATTGCCGGCCGCGTAGTTCGCCTGCCCGGGCGAACCCAGCACGCTGGCCACCGACGAAAACATCACGAACAAATCGAGCGGCATTCCCGCCGTCGCGGTATGCAAATTCCACGTGCCGGCAATCTTGGGAGCCATCGCACGATCGAGCTGCTCGAGCGACATATCCACCAATACACCGTCATCCAACACACCAGCCGCATGAATGATTCCTCTCAGCGGCGCTGCCGTATTCGACAATTGATCGAGAGCCGACTTCAGCGATCCTAAGTCAGTCACATCGCCACTCAATACCACGACCTCGGTGCCCACATCACGAATGGCTTGGAGCGACGATTGCACCGCTTCACTCGGCCCGCGCCGCGACAACAGAGCCACGGCCCCCGCACCCTGCTCCGCCAACCACTTGCCCACGCGCAAACCGAGCGCACCCAACCCGCCAGTCACTAGATAAGTTCCATCACGCCGAATAAACGCCTTCTCGCGCTCAGCCTTCTCCTCCGGCCCTCGACCCTCGACCCTTGACGCTTGACTCTCAAACGCCACCACCACCTTGCCCACATTCTTCCTCTGCGACATGTAACGAAACGCGTCGATAACCCCATCCGTTTCAAACCGCGTAAAGTTAAGCGACTTGTAATCGCCCGCTTCGAAATGCCGCATCACGTCGGCAAACAAGTGAAGAATATAATCCGGCCGTTGCCGCAGCATGCGATCCAAGTCGATCGCGAAATACGAAAGGTTATCCTGAAAAGGCAGCAAACCGATCATGCGATTCTGATAAATATCCGTCTTGCCGATTTCCAAGAATCGACCGTACGCGCGCAAAATCGAAAGGCTCTTGGTAATCGCCTCGCCCGGCAGCGAATTGAGCACCACATCCACTCCCTGGCGGTCCGTCGCGGCCAGAATCTCGTCCGCAAACGCTGTGGTTCGACTGCTGTAAACGTGCTTCACACCGAGCGAGCGCAGAATATCTCGCTTCGCTTCGCTGCCAGCGGTCGCGAAGATTTCCGCGCCAACCTTTTGGGCAATCTGAATAGCCGCCAACCCCACACCGCCCGCGCCGGCATGGATCAACACGCGCTCACCCGGCTGCAATTGCGCCAATCGCACGAGCGCGTAATAAGCGGTCAAAAACGTAATCGGAATCGTGCATGCTTCGTCGTGGGCAATCGACTTCGGCTTAGGCACGAGCGCGTAATCGGCAGTTCTTGCATGGGAAGCAAATGCGTACGGCACCACGCCGAACACCTCGTCGCCTACCTTGAAACGAGTTACCCCTTCGCCAACCGCGGTCACCACGCCAGACGCCTCGATGCCAAGCGGCACGATCGCATCCTTGATCCCCGGATACAACCCGAGTGCCTTCAGCACATCGCTAAAGTTGAGGCCCGTCGCATGAACTTCGATTTCAACCTGCCCCGCGGCCGGTGCTTCGCGCTCCACCGGCATGTAAGCCAAGGCATCGAAGGAGCCGGCCCGCGTAATGCGTAGCTGGAACGGACCGCGAGGCACCTGCAATGCTCCGCCCTTGCCGTTTTCGAGGTTCGCCACCAGCGAAGCATCTTGCACGAGCCGTGCCGCATACCGCTTTCCGCCGCGATACGCGATCTCGCCGTCGGTACTCTTGCTGCTCAGCTCGTACGCCAACGCCGACGACTGGTCGCCCGCCTTTTCCAGCTTCAAAGGATCGAGGTCCACCAGCCGCGGCTTCAAATCGGGCAGTTCCATGGCCGCCACGCGACCAAAGCCAAGCATTGGCGATTGTGCAAACGCGACCGAAGCGGCGGTTCTCGCCCCGTCGTTTGTCATAGCCTGCGCACCGGCCGTCACCAACCACACACCCGGCGCTTTGGCGAACGAGGTTCGCGCGAGCACTCGCATGAGCTGCAGCGCGCTTCCGCACCCCGAATTGCGGGCCGTCGTTGCATCTGCCGCACCCTCGTCGCCGATATCCAACGACCACAAATGAACCACGCCCAAACACGCGCGGCCCTTCGACAAAAACTCCGCATCAATCAGCCGTCGGTAATGATCTTCACTCGTCGGATCGACCGTCGCCACAATACTCTGGCTGGGATGCCCATTCGACTTTGTGCTCGTTTTCACTGCATATTCATGGCCTGCCGATACCACCACGCTCGCCTCGCCTCGTTGCGAGAACATCTCGGACAGCCCCACACCCACGCCACGCCGGTCGGCCAAAATCAACCACGCCGCCGCTCCCTTGGCTGGTGTCACAGGCTCGATTTTCAACGGCGTCTCCGCCCAATCAACTCGATACAACCAGCGACTCGTATCCACGCCCGCATCGCTTGTTGCCCCGCGACCAACCCGTTGCACCTGAACGCCGAGCAGCGACCACAGTACGTCGCCCGAGGCGTTCAATAAATAAACGTTCGCCTCGACTCGCTCCGGGCTTGGCCCCGATTCTTCCGAAGTGCGAACCGCATAGGCAAACAACGGCTGCGAATAATCCTCGATCGCGGCGCATGCCGACACATTGCGAATGCCCACAGGCATATAGGTGAATGGGCTGAACGACCCGTCTTCCTCCAGCGGTACCGCACCTGCCATCATTTGCAGCAGTGCATCGCCCAACGCCGGGTGAACGTGGTATCGTTTCGCCTCGCGAGCCACCGATTCCGGCAACTCGATCCGCGCCGTCGCATCATTCACGCCGCGATGCAAGTCGTGCAACACGCGAAATGCCGGCCCGTATGCCAGCCCGCGCTCCGCAATCTGTTCATAAAAATCTTTATGAGCCGTGATGCTCACCGCACGATCGCGCGCGGCTTCTAAATCAATGCGCTGTGGCCGGTCGCTCTCCGCCAGCAACTGCGTTTCTCGCGATTCATGCACCAACGAGCCGCTGGCGTGCATCGTCCACGCGTCCGACTTATTCTCTTCACTCTCCGGTCGGCTATAGATTTCAAACGTCGATTCTCCGCTCGACTCGGGCGCTGCCGTAAACTGAACACGTCGCCGCACACCCTCGGGCAAGAACATCGCTTGCTGAATCACGAGGTTAGCCACACCGTGCGGTCCTTCGCCAAACAACCGACTGCCCGCCGCAAGCGCTTGTTCCACATAAGCCGCCGCGGGCGTTACGGGCGAACCTTGCACTTGGTGGTCGATTAAATACGCCGGCGACCTCGCGCCCAACCTCGTTTCGAACAGCGTATTCGTCCACACGGTTGAAACCGGCGAGCCCAACAACGGATGCGCGTTCTTATCGAACTGAACCGCGCCCGCACCAGCGCCTGCACCATCGCCCGCCCACAGCCGTCGCCGTGCGGGGTCCAAATCGAACCACTGCCGCGAACGTTGAAACGGATACGTCGGCAGCAACAGTCGCTGCCGCTTCCAAGGCGCATCCCATCCACACCAATCCACCGTGCCGCCACGAACATAGAACTCGCTCACGCTGCCCGCCAGCACCGTCCAATCATCCTGTCCTTCGCGAAGCGAGGGCAACCACGCCGCCTCCAACTTGGGGACGCAACGACGCCCCATTCCCAACAGGCTGGCCGAGGGGCCAATCTCGATCACGAACGTCGGACGCGACTCGGCAATCCGATTCATGCCCTCGGCAAACTGCACCGCATTCCGCAAATGATCGCGCCAATACCGCGCCGTCGGAGCCTCGGTCATCAACTGCCCGGTAAGATTTGCCGCAATCGGCACGCTCGGCGCTCGGAACTCGATTCGCGAAGCAAAATCCTCGAACTCATCGAGCATTTCGTCCATCAAAGGCGAATGGAAAGCGTGTGATACATTCAACGGCTTCACTTGCACGCCCGTCGCTTCCAGCGCCGCAGACACTTGTTCCACCGCCGCCGCATCACCCGAGATAACCGTGTTCTCCGGGCCGTTAAGCACCGCGACCACCACCTCACCGCCATGCTTACGAATCGCCGCAGACACTTGTTCCGCCGTCGCGAACACCACGGCCATCTTGCCGTGCTGCTTCACGCTTTGCATCAACCGCGCACGTTCGGCGATCAACGCGAGCCCGTCACCCAAGCTCATCACGCCCGCCACACACGCCGCCGCATACTCGCCCACGCTATGGCCAAGCACCATATCCGGCTTCACGCCCCACGATGCCCACAATTGCGCGAGCGCGTATTCCAAAGCAAACAACGCGGGCTGCGTGTACTTGGTTTGATCCACTCGCGATGCCGCACCATTCGTCGATACATCGCCGCTCGGGTACACGATCTCGAGCAGCGATTCCCCGTTCCAAATCTCGCGCAGCACCGCATCACATTCATCCATCACGCGCCGAAACACAGGCTGCGTATCGTACAGCCCACGCCCCATGCCGGCGTACTGCGCGCCCTGCCCCGTGAACAACATGGCCACCGTTGGCCGACCGAGCGACTTCACCGTGCCGCGCTTCACCCCAGTTGCCGCTTCTTGCTTTTCTCCGGCAAGCGACATCAACCGCTGCTGCAACTGCTCAGCATCCTTAGCAACGATTGCCGCCCGATAGTTGAACTCCGACCGCCCCGTATTCGCCGACCAGCACACGTCCGCCGCATTCAACTGCGGATTCTCTTTCAAAAACGCCGCAAGCTGCTCCGCCTGCTGGCCAACCGCCGCTTCGCTCTTGGCCGAAATTTTCAGCACATCGAGAGGCCGATCAATCGTCGGCTCCACCGTAACCGGCGCGCCCGTTCTGGCCGGCGACTCCACAACGAGATGCGTATTCGTGCCGCCAAAACCGAACGAGCTGATGCCCGCCCGACGTGCTTTACTTCGCGGCCACGCGATATGCTCCGTGGGGATCGTCACCCGCGAATCGCCTAGGCGAATGTGCGGATTCAGCGACTCGAAATTTGCCTGCGGCAAAATCTCATCGTGCTGCATCATCAGCACGACTTTGATCAACCCGGCCACTCCCGACACCGTTTCCATGTGTCCCACGTTCGCTTTCACGCTCGTCACATAGCAAGGATCCACTTGGCCAGGAACGGAACGGAACACCTCGGTCAGCGCCTGCATCTCAATCGGATCGCCAAGCGGTGTGCCCGTGCCGTGTGCCTCGATATAACCAATGTCATTCGGCGTGAGCCCCGCCTGCTTCAGCGCCGCGCGAATGCAAGCCATTTGCGACTGGCTGTTCGGCGCACTGATGCCCGATGTCCGCCCATCCTGGTTCACGCTCGTGGCTCGCAACACGGCAAGCACCGTATCGCCATCTCGCTCGGCATCGGCCAACCGTTTGAGTAGCACCAATCCGCAACCTTCACCACGCACGTACCCGTCGGCGCTCGCGTCGAACGGCCGACACTTTCCATTTGGCGACAACATGCGCGCCTTCGAAAACGCAATCGTCGTTTCCGGCGTCAGAATCATGTTCACGCCGCCCGCCAGCGCCGCGTCCGATTCTCCTCGTCGCAAACTCTCTACCGCGAAATGAATCGCCAGCGACGCGCTGCTGCATGCCGTATCTACCGCGGCGCTCGGCCCATGGAAGTCGAAAATGTACGACAACCGATTAGCCGCAATCGATAGCGCGTTGCCCGTGCCCAAGTGCGCATCGATGCGCTGGTAGTAATCGTCATACGGCACCGACACCTTGGAATAATCCGTGCCGCCGATGCCGACAAACACGCCCGTCTTCGTGCCGGCTAAATTATCCGCCGGGATGCCCGCGTTCTCCATCGCTTCCCAAGCCACTTCGAGCAACAGCCGTTGCTGCGGATCCATCCGCGCCGCCTCGCGCGGCGTGATGCCAAAGAACTGGGGATCGAACTGGTCGGGGTTTTCCACCAACGCGGCCCACTTCACGGCCATCTTGCCCGGCGTCTCGCCCGTGGGGTCGTAGAACTCTTCCACGCTCCAGCGATCGGCCGGCACTTCGCCGACCGCGCTCTGTCCCTCGTGAATCAATCGCCAGAACGAATTGAGATCGGGCGCGCCAGGAAACCGACATGCCATGCCCACGATCGCAATCGGCTCGGCCGCCGTTGGCCGCGATTGTGCTAACCGTTGCTCCAGCAATTGCCGCTGAGCAGGTGACAAACTGGCAAGTCGTTGATTAAAATCGCTCATCAATAGCCGTTTGGGGTCAGTCGAACCCGCCTCGCCAACAGAATGGCGGGAAATCTTCAAAAACTTACAAGGTATTTGACCCGCCCCGCCCACGCAAGTCACCGCTGTAGATGGCCTCTGCGAGGCTGGATAGCAGCCAATCCGCCAATCCTAATTTGCTATGTTGAAAACCAAGCCCTAAGCAAATGGAGGAGGCGTTTCCGACGCCGATTGCGTGCCCGAAATTGCGTACGCGATTGGCCTTCAAAACGCCTGATACGGCTAAGATTCTACGCTTCGCCAAAAATCGCTAAACGTGGATTTGAATCAGACCAGAAACGTGCCTAAGCACTTTGCCGTCGCGGCTTCGCCAACGCCGGCAATTGGTTCGATTCCGCCAGGTGCGCAATGATGTCGCGACTTTCCACCACGAATCGGTATCCATGGCTAGCGAGCAAAGTTAAGCACGCATCGGCATCGTTTGGTGACATGTGCCGATATTCGAACCGCAAAATACGCGGCCGAACCGTCGAGAAATCAATCGACCGAATAATGGGCCAGTCGTAACCCTCGGCGTCGATTTGCATCAGATCAATGTGATCGAAACCCGCCGCGCGCATGGCGCTCTCCACCGTATGACAAGCCACGCTCTGGGTTACGATTTCATGATCGGGAATATTATGCCGGCGCAAATGCTCACGGTCGAACGAAGCGACCATCGACGCTTCATCGCGCTTGCAGTACAGTTCGCGTGTGCCTTGCTCTTCGGCGATAGCCGCCTGCAGCAGCGCCACCTGCGGTTGGTTGCGATAGGTGCGTTTGAGCCGCGCGTACGCCGTGGGCTGTGGCTCGATGAGCACGCCACGCAGCCGATGCGACTCCACAAGCTCACGCAGGTCATCATCCTGCGCGCCGTCGAACGCGCCGATCTGCATGAACGTGAAGTTCGAGTTGCGCAGCAGCTCGTTGCCAAGCACGAACTTCAGACAACTGCGAATCACCATCGCGGGATCACGCGTCACGATCGGCGGCGTGTGACACCGTTGAATGCCCAAATGCCGAAACGCGATATTCCGCCAATGCCGTCGTGCATCGGTCTGCAGCCACGCCGGCGTCCACCGGTGCCGCAACGCACGGAACCCCGACTCCCGCCGCGTAGTGCCGCTAACCTCCGCGGCGAGTTCTTCAATCGTGTCCGCTGCGGCGAGAGCATCATCACTCACGATCGCCGCTGCACGGTCAGTCTGCATTTCAGCCACAACCGGCACCGTGGCGGTGATCGGAACCACCTCCGGCGATTTTTCCAGCTCGCGCCAATCGCGATTGTTTTGCAACTGCCACAGATAGGCGTGTTTCAAATACGACATGTACGCCACAAGCACGCACACTTGGATGCCGGGCAGGCCATCCAAAAAACCCAGGCGAACGATATATCCCTGCAGAAACCGCAACGGGCAGCGCAACAACATTTGCCGCCAATTCGTCCGACGCCCTTCCGCATGCCACACGCGCGCTTGCACGTCGGCATAGCGGGCCACTTTGTTCAAATACTGCGAGTACGAAGCACACGTGTAGTGCGTCATCCGCTCGCGCAACCGGCCTTCGGTACCTTCCGATAACTCTACTTCCGCGTGGTCGGTTGGCCCCACGTACCGGCCCACGTCGCGGCGGAACAGCCGTAAGCAGCGATCGTTTTTCCAAAAACCGAAACGGATCGGGTGGCCCAGAAAATGGTTCAGCCGATAGATCCAGTAACCGTCATGCTTAGGTTTGGCGAGTACGTCGCGAATCTCGCGGGCTAGCGCCGGCGTAATCCGCTCGTCCGCATCCAGAATCAGCACCCACTCATGGGCCGCTTGCGGGATGGCCCAGTTCTTGAAGTCGCCGCTCGTGCGATACTCGCGCACGATGATCCGGCAACCCAACTCGCGAGCCATTTCCAGCGTGCCATCGGTCGATCCCGAATCGGCAACCAGCACCTCATCGGCTACTTGTCGGGCCGACGCAATGCAGGCACGAATGTGCTCGCGTTCGTCCTTGCACGGAATGATGACAGTCAGTCGGTTCGACATCGACGTGCAACCCTCGGACAATGAGCGGCGTGAAAAGTGCTAGCAGGGCCGCGAAGTGTACGCGGAACCCGGCCAATTCGTCCAGGCCGATCCAAGCCAAAAAAACCCGCCTAATTCAAATCCAATCCTCCCCGCTATCCGCACCTCCCTGCCGCTTACGGTTTAGGAATGCCTCAATAATAACTTCCTCATTTTGGAATATAACCACAGAGACACGGAGGGCACGGAGAAGATTAGGATTCAGAATGTTGGATGCGGGGAGCAGGGCCAAGGCATTCAATAAATACCCCTGCCCCCTGCATCCACTATCCCGCATCCTACAAATCCTTCGTGTCTTGGTGCCTTCGTGGTTCAAAAATCTTTTCTTCTCTCCGTGTCCTCAGTGTCTCCGTGGCGAATCCCATCCGCCGAAATTATTTCTGCATCATCCCTTAGCGTATTAGTGCGTTTTAAGGCTTACCGTTCTGTGATGCCGTTCGCTGGTGGGACGGCGTTGTCGCCGCTAAAGATTTTGTTTTGGCATTGGTCATCACCGGAACGCAAATTCTAAAAATGCACTAATACTCCACCTCCACCCACTGTCGCTCGCGCGAGCTCTTCAGCACCGCGTCGCAAATCGCAATCTCGTTGTGCCCGTCCACGAACGTGCTGAAGTCGCCCCCCGGACGCACGCCGGCAATGAAGCCGTACACATTGCGGAAGAAGTTTTTGGGCCCGTCCGGGTAACCTTCGTTATGCCCGCCCGGGTAGTGGGCGTACTCGCGCGCCGCTGGTGTCAGAAGGCTCGGGTCTTTCATGATCGTCTGGTTCGGTCCATCGCGACGGCCGACCCACAATTCGTTCGGCTTTTCCTGATTCCACACCAGCGCGCACTTGCTGCCGTCGATTTCGTAGAACAACCGATTCTTGCGACCCGCCGCGCATTGATTTACGGTCAGGCAACCGTGCGCGCCCGTGTCGAACTCGAGCAGAATCGAGCCGTAGTCCTCGGTGTTGATCGCCACATCTTCAAGGTCTTCAGGGCGCAACACTTTGCCTGCATAGGTTTCCACCTCGACCTTCGGCCGTTTCCGTGTGGGATGAATCGTTACCAGGTCGGCCATCACGCGCACGATTTTCATGCCGGTGATGAACTGCACCAGGTCGCACCAATGGCTGCCGACGTCGGCCACCGCGCGCGAATCGCCGCTCAGTTCCGGCACCAATCGCCAGTTCCAATCGTTTTCGAGCAGCAGCCAATCTTGCAGGTAGGAACCATGCACGGCGTAGATGCGGCCCACCTCGCCCGTCGCCTGGCACATCTGGTGCGCCTGTTGCACGAGCGGCATGTAGCGATAGTTGAAATTGATCGCATGCACGACGCCCGCTTCTTTCGCCAGCCGCACCAACTCGCGCGACTCGTGCGAATTCATGGAGAGCGGCTTCTCCGAAATCACATGCTTCTTCGCCGCCAGGATTTCTTTGTTGATGGCAAAGTGCAAATGATTCGGCGTGCAGTTGTGAATGACCGTGATATCGGGATCGGCCAGCATCGCGCGGTAATCGCCATAGGCCTTGGGGATCGAGAGTTGGTCAGCCTTGGCCTGCGCAAGCTCCTGCCCGCGCTCGGCCACCGCCGCAACCTCCACATACCCCAACCGCCGCAATGCTTCCACGTGCGCAGGGCCGATGAACCCAGTACCGATGATGCCTGTTTGGATTTTACTCATCATTAATTCCGCTAATAAACAATGCGGCGCCACCAGCGCGCCAGATAATTGTCATCTCTCGTACACGAGATTAACGCAGACGCCCGAACTATCAAGGCATCCGCGTGATTCCTCATTCATCCGCAGTTTAAATTCCACATTTACCGAGCGTTTCGTCAGAGCCCATCATTCGTCAGACCGTTGGCTGGAATCGGGACACTCAGAATGCGCAGCCTGCCGTTCGCACAGACTCATAATGAGTTCCGCCAACTCTATTTGTCGTAAACATTTCGATTCGGCAGTGCTGACTTAAGTTTGGCGATGCCCGTATTAGTCACCTTTGGGTTGCCGCTAAGGTGTACCGTAGTTAATTTGGGCAGCCAAGCGATGTGTTCCAAGCCGGCATCGCTGATGTTAGCGTTTGTGATCATTAAGTCCGACAATTGTGTTAGCCGCGCGATCTCCTCTAATCCGCGGTCCGTGATCGGATTTCCACCCACGCAGAGCGTTCGCAAGTGCTTCAGCGCTCCAACATGTTTGAGGCCAGCATCGGTGACCCTGGCATACGAGATATCGAGTGACTCGAGTTGGGACATCTTTGCCAGTTTCTCCATTGCCGTGTCATCGACTCTCGTGCCGGTAAGAGTCAGCGAATTTAACTTCGGCAATTTTAAGAGCAGCTCGATCTCCGAGCCCGTGACTGCCGTCTGCGCAAGGCTCAGTGATTCTAATTGACTCATCGACGCAAAGTGCGGGAGCACGCCGTCGTTAAGACTCTTTAAACGATTTAGCTCGAGTACTCGTAGTTTCGGTAATCTCGTTAAAAACGCAACGCCTGCTGCCGTGTCGTTCTTGCCAGTACCACGATGCGTGAGACTGAATCGCTCCAGATTCCGCAGCTCGGCCAGTGGCTGTAACGAGTCGTCCGTAACGGTCACGAGCGACAGCGTTAGCTCGCGCAGGTTCTGGAGCTTTGCAATCTCACGAGCATCATCGACATTGATTTCACCGCCTTCAATTGTCAGTCGCTCAAGCTGTTTGAGTGCCGACAAGCCCGCAAGTCGCCGCGCTTCATGGATTTGGTCCCGCTCGATCACTAGATGCGAAATCTGGCGGCATTCTGATACTGCGTGCCACGCATCGTCGTCAAATGGCCGACGAACATCGAGTCGCAATTGATCGAGAGAACGAAGAGTCGCCACCTTTTTCACGAGGTCGGCCGAGAGCGGCCGAAACGCGGAAACGTAGTTTACGTCAAAAGCAAAGTCGCGACCAAAGCGGCGCCCGGTCCAAACTTGCCAACGGCTTGCATCACTTGGCCATGCCAGCGGTCTTGGGGAGAGCGGATCGGCGACGTTCATCATGGGCGTGCCGTTCCAGGTCTCGTAGTCATACCAAACTGAAGCCTCGGCAGCACGTAACGCAGAAACGATATCCCGCTGCCGTTTTGAGTCATGCAAGCGAATGACGAATATTCCTAGGCAAATGCTCAACACCGTGAAGATAGCAAGCAATGCTCTGACTGAAAAACGAGGTCTCATCGGCGGCTGCCCCTAGTCGAACCACTCATCCGCTGGATCAAACGATGGGATCGGCACAAGAAGAATCACGTTTGCAACAAGTTCGGCGCAGCAGTAGATCGTGTTTACCCCCACTTGCGACTTACACCCCACAACTACTTCACCATCTCTACCTTCGCCCATTTGCCGTCGTCGATCGATTGCGTCACCGCATCAAGCACGGCCACGCATTGGGCACCGTCGCGGAAGTCGGCCATGCGGGTTGGCTTTTTGTTGATCGCTCCCATCAGTTCGTAAACGGCGTGGACGAACGTGTGTTCGTAGCCAAGCACGTGCCCTGGCGGCCACCAAGCGGCCACGTACGGATGCGCGCCTTCGGTGGCCATGATTTGTCGGAAGCCCTGTCGGCCTGCCGGGTCGCCGCAGCTATAGAACTGGAGCACGTTCATTTCTTCAAAGTTGAACACCAGCGAGCCCTTGCTGCCGTTGATTTCGACTCGATTGAAATTCTTGCGGCCCGGTGCCATGCGAGTAGCCTCGAACGACCCGATCGCGCCGTCAGTAAATTTCGCGAGGAACAGCGTGGCGTCATCAACCGTCACCTTCTCAGTGCCTTCGCCGGCGGTTGCCGTGAGGCCAGCCGAACGGCCTTCGGCCGGTCGTTCGGTGATGAACGTTTTCTGCACGCCCACCACTTCGGAAATTTCACCGACGAGGTAGCGAGCCATATCCACATGGTGTGCGTTGAGATCGCCATGCGCGCCGGAGCCGGCCGCCTCTTTGCGCAGCCGCCAGTTCATGGGGAACTTGGGATCGGTCAGCCAATCTTGCAAGTACGTGGCACGGAAGTGGCGAATCTCGCCGATCTCGCCCGCCGCGATCATGTCTTTGGCCAGCGCCAGCGCCGGCACCACGCGGTAATTGAAGTTCACCATGTGTACGACGTCCGCTTTGCGGACCGCGTTGAGCATTGCCACGGCATCCTTTAGATTGAACGCGAGTGGTTTTTCGCAGAACACGTGCTTGCCGTTGTTCGCCGCGGCGATGGCCATGTCGTGGTGCAGGCTGCCGGGCGTGGAAACGTCAACGACGTCGATATCTTTGCGCTCGCAGAGCTTCTTCCAATCGCTTTCGTAACTTTCCCAGCCGAACTTCTTGGCGAACTCGGCCGTTTCATCGGCGTGGCGACCGCAGATGGCCTTCATCACGGGCTCTGGCTCCACGTCGAAGAACTTAGCCACTTTGAGATAGGCGTTGGAATGCGCCTTGCCCATGAACTTGGTGCCGATGAGTCCGACGTTCACCGTTTTCTCCGCCATGACTAACCTTTCGCGAGACGTGCAATTTTCGAGGGAAAGAGGAAAGCGTACAGCGTACCTTGCCGTTGTGGTGGGGGAAAAGGGGGCGCTAAGCCGCAAGCGGCGTGCGGGGATTGGGGGCTGGGGGAGGTTTTATTGCAAAATTCAAAGTGCAAATTGCAAAGTGTTTGTTCTGCTGGTGTTTGGAGGGTGCGCGTAGTTTGGGCGCTAAGCCGCGAGCGGCGGGGAAGTATGGTGCGTGTTTTTGGAAGGGGACAGGTTTTCTTCGAAGGGGACAGGTTTTTTCGGGGGCTGGGGTTTGAGGTGTAAGGCGTAAGTCGTAAGGCTTTGGGTGGGAGTCGGGGTTACGTATTGGGGGCGCTAGGCCGCAAGCGTTGTGCGAGGGCTGGGGGTTGGGGTTGTTGGGTTGGTTTTGGGCGTGTTGTGGTTGGACGGCGTGGCCGCCGCCGCTAAGGGGGAGCAAGCCGGATGGGCATTTTATACGTGTACGAATATACATATTTGGTGGGCGTTTTCAAGTACTTATTTGCGGCCACTGGGGATTATTGAACCACGGAGGGCAGGGAGGGTGAAGCAGGGAGCGTGGAGCAAGGAGCAGGGGATAGATTGAATGCGATGCATTGCGTTTTACGTGGCGTGAAGGTCCCGCTCGGCAAGCGGGACCTACTACACTCCTCGCCGCTCGCTCCTCGCTGCTATATTTATCCCTATGGAAAAATCGACTGAGAAAACCGCGACCGACTCCTCACCCGCCGGAACCGCACGAAGTGAGCGGCTTCTGTCGCTCGATGCTTTCCGTGGGCTCACCGTGTTGGCCATGGTGATGGTCAACAACCCTGGTTCGTGGAGAGCCATGTACTGGCCGCTCAGGCACGTCGAGTGGCATGGCTGGTCGCCGACGGACCTGATCTTTCCGTTCTTCTTGTTTATCGTGGGGACGTCGCTGGCGTATTCGCTCCGCAAGTATTTGGCTGCCCCCGGCGACTCGCCGGGGGCTAAATATGAGGGGGCGGCCCACGATAAGCAAAAGATCGATAACGCCGTGTACTGGCGAATTGTGCGTCGCACGGCACTGCTGATTTTTTTTGGGTGGTTTCCGTCGCTGCTGTTTCGCACGATCGATTATGCCTCGGGAGCATCTGCGTCGTTCGATCTAGAGCACCTGCGGTTGCCTGGCGTGTTGGTGCGCATTGGTCTCGTGTATTTCTTCGCGTCGCTGATCGTGCTGCACGTATCACGACGCGGCCAGATCGTGTTCGCCATCGTGGCGCTGCTCGGTTATTGGGCCCTGCTGGGGCTGCTGCCGAACCCGGGCGAGTACGTGGCCAACCTTACGAACGACGGCAACGTGGTTGGGCTGGTGGATCGCACGCTGCTCGGTTTGAACCACATGTATCGCGCGGGCGGCAATACCGACCCCGAAGGATTGCTCAGCACGCTCCCGGCCGTGGTGACCGCATTGTTCGGTTATTGGACTGGCCTGTTCATTCAACGTGGCGGGCTGAATTATCGAATGGTCGTAACGCTCGCAATCGCGGGCCTGCTGTTGGCGGCCGTCGGGCAAGGTTGGCACTATGCGTTTCCGATCAACAAGAAATTGTGGACGAGCAGCTTCGTGTTGCTCACATCGGGGCTGGCGATGACGGGGCTGGCAGGCTGCGTGTTGATTTTCGACCTGTGGGGATGGCGGCGATCGGCTCGGCCGTTCGCGATCGTCGGCATGAACGCGATTCTCGTATTCGTCGGCTCAGGCTTGCTTTCAACCACGCTGAACCGCTGGAAGATTGGCGATATGAACGCCCACGATTGGCTGCTGGCGAAAATCACTGGCACAACAACCGCCGTGTCGCAATCGCTCGATTGGGCCTGGATGGCGGACCCGAAGTTTGCCTCGCTATGCTATTCGTTAGTCATCGTGGCATTCTGGTGGATCGTGTGTTGGGTGATGGCCCGGAGAGGGTGGGTGTTGAAGGTGTGAGGGAAATCTAAGATTTAAGATCGAAGATGTCAGAGTTACGACATGTCCCAACAATTTTCCGTCGAACGAAGTCTAAAGTAGTTTTGGTGCAATGCTACGAATTCCACCCTTAGGAACTCTAACCAAACCGTCTGAGAGAGGGAGACAGTCCCATTTTGCTGCGAAGACTCCGCAAAATTGGGACAGTCCCCGCCGGTTTCGTTAGAGTTCCTTAATATCTTCGATCTTCGATCTTAAATCTCAGATCCCCCATGCCTCTTTCCGAAATCGAATTTGAACTTGCGGGCGAGCCGTTGCCGGCGGATATCGCGGCGCTCATTGCTGATGCTCAAACGCGTGTCGAAGAGTTCAGTGATCGGTATGCGGCAACGGTGCCGGCGTTCGTGCCGAGCGATTTTGAATTGGTGTACCGTGGGTTGGTCGGTGTTCAGCAAGCGCGCCTGGCTCCGGGCCGGCGGTTCGTGGAGTGGGGCAGCGGCATTGGTGTGATTACCTGCCTGGCCGACCGTGCCGGGTTCGATGCGGCAGGCATCGAGATCGAGGAATCGCTCGTCGATTTGGCCGAGTCGCTGGCCGACGATCATGGTATCGCGGTCGAGTTTGCTCGCGGCAGTTTTCTTCCGCCCGGTGCCGAGCCTCGATTGGAAATGCCGGATGATGTCGCCTGGCTGTCAACGATCGGCGCGAACGGCTACGACGAACTGGATGCCGAGCCCGACGAATACGACCTGGTGTTTGCCTACCCCTGGCCCGGCGAGGAGCAGGTGATCTTCGACGTATTCAAAGACTGTGCCTCGACCGGCGCGCTGCTGATGACCTACCACGGGCAGGATGGATTAAGATTGCAACGAAAGGTGAGATAGGAGGATGCGGGATACGGAGGGCAGGATGCGGGGAAGGCTAGCTCATAGCCTCAATTGGTCATTTGCTGGGTGGCATGCTTTCACGCGATAGCGGGTAAGCATGCCTACGCCGCCACGGCGAAGGCATGCCACCCAAGACATAACCAAATAAACCACTAAAAACGTGTTTTGAAATTACAAGGGATGTATTAGAACCCTCTCCCAAAGGGAGAGGGAGAATTTCAAAACACGTTCTGAGCCCCCGCATCCTGTATCCCGTATCCTCTATCCTGTTATCCTTCCAACATGGGCTACCGAACACTTCGTGAATGCGTGGAGGACCTCGATCGGCATCGGCACTTGGTGCGAATCGATGTCGAGATCGACGCGCGGCTCGAAGCGGCCGAGATTCAGCGGCGCGTGTATGCGGCCGGCGGGCCGGCGCTGTTGTTCACGCGAGTGAAGGGCTGCCGGTTTCCGATGGTGTCGAACCTGTTCGGAACGATGGAGCGGTCCCGCTTCATGTTTCGCGGTACGCTTGACCGGGTGCGGCGATTGGTCGAGTTAAAGATCGATGCGGGAGCGGCACTGCGACGGCCGTGGCGATATGCGGGCACGTTGCCAACTGTGCTGGCCATGTTGCCCAAGTCGGTTCGCCGCGGAGCCGTGGCGGCAAATGAAACAAGCATCGGTGAATTACCGCAACTTGTGAGTTGGCCCGAGGATGGCGGCGCGTTCATCACGTTGCCACAGGTTTACACCGAGGACGTGCGACGGCCCGGTTGGCAAGGCTCGAACCTGGGCATGTATCGCGTGCAGCTAAGCGGCGGTCAGTACGAGCCGAATCGCGAGATTGGTTTGCACTACCAGATACACCGCTCGATCGGCGTGCATCATGCGGCGGCGCTGGAAGCAGGCCAGTCGTTTCGCGCGAATGTGTTTGTGGGTGGATCGCCGGCCATGATGCTAGCGGCCGTGATGCCGTTGCCCGAAGGGATGAGCGAGCTGACGTTCGCCGGTGCGTTGTCGGGGCATCGCGTGCGGATGTTGCGTCGCGCGGACGGATTGGCCGTTCATGCCGATACGGATTTCGCGATTTGCGGCACGGTGGAGCGTGACCGATTGTTGCCGGAAGGGCCGTTCGGCGATCACCTGGGTTACTACAGCTTGCGGCACGACTTCCCCGTGTTGCGCGTGGAGCACGTGTATCACCGCGACGACGCGATTTGGCCGTTTACGGTGGTGGGGCGACCGCCGCAGGAGGATACGGTGTTTGGCGAGTTGATTCATGAGATCACGGGGCCGATCATTCCGACCGTGTTGCCTGGGGTGAAAGGCGTCCACGCGGTGGACGCGGCGGGCGTGCATCCGTTGTTGCTGGCAATTGGCAGCGAGCGTTATTGGCCGTTTACAGGCAGCCCGCGTCCACAGGAATTGTTGACGCAGGCAAACGCGATTCTTGGGCAGGGGCAGTTGTCGCTGGCGAAGTATTTGTTGATCGTGAACGGTACCGACGATCCGTCGCTGGATGTCAACAACGTGGCGGCGTTCTTGCGCCACTTGTTGGAGCGAGCCGATTGGACGCGCGACGTGCATTTTCAGACGGAGACCACCATCGACACGCTTGATTACTCGGGCAGCGCGCTGAATGCCGGTTCGAAAGTGGTGCTGGCCGCGGTGGGGCCACGGCGATTTGAATTGACGACCGAGCTGCCGAGTTCATTGCGATTGCCGGAAGGTTTTTCGGAGCCGCGCGTGGTGATGCCGGGTGTGCTTGCCGTGCAGGGGCCTGGGTGTGGGCGTGGCGAGTTGCATCCAGAAGCAGAATCGTCTCGCGGAGCGAGACGGTTACAATCGCGGGCCGATATTGAACGGTTTTGTGCGGCTTCTACCAGTGGCGATGCGATTGCGAAGTTTCGCTGGATCGTGGTCGTGGATGATAGCCAGTTCGTGGCCGAGTCGTTGAGGAATTTCTTGTGGGTGACGTTTACGCGGTCGAACCCGGCGGCGGATGTTGATGGCATCGAGTCGTTCACGTACGAGAAGCATTGGGGATGCCGGGGGTCGATGGTGATTGATGCGCGGCTCAAGCCGCATCACGCGCCGCCGCTGGTGGAGGATGAGGCGGTGTCGCGGCGAGTGGATGCGCTGGCGGTCAGCGGAGGGCCGTTGAGCGGGATTTTGTAGAGGCATGGAAGTTTGAGCAGCCGGCCTCGTAGAGGCTAGCTACAATTTGATCGATCAATGTTTTCCAGATGGATGGTTCACGTGACGCTATTGGCCGACATTTCATTTCGCACGACAGACCATTTGCTTACGTCGAGCATGTGGTGGTTCATGGTGCTTTGGCTGGGGGCGGTCGGCGGGTGCGTGGGGAGTTTCTTGACCGTGGTGTGGGATCGGATGGGATCGACCGAAGGGTTCGTGTTTCCGCGGTCGCGGTGTCCGGAGTGCGACCACGAGTTGCGGTGGTACCACAATTTGCCGGTGGTCGGGTGGTTGATGCTTCGCGGGCGGTGCTACGACTGTGGGTCGCGGATACCGCTCAAGCATCCGCTTATTGAGCTGGCGTTTGCGTTTGCGTTTATCGCGATTGGGCTGGCAACGCCGTGGCTTTAAGCTGAGCCGTTGCAGTATTGGCGGCAGTGCGGAAATGCCGTATTTTGGAGCAGGTTCGAACAACCTAATAGCCGGAGGCTACTGCCATTTCTTTCCCGGACCCTAAAAAGCTGAATAGTAAGCTCGAACGCGAGACCGACCCCGCGGCTCGCACCGCGGACCCCACGTCGAAGGTCAGCACGGCCGCCGCGCCGGCGTTTGTAGATAGCGAGGCGGAGCGGAAAGCGGTCGAGGCCAACCGCGAAGCGATTTTGCGGTCGCCCAGTTACAAGCTGGCTGAGATCGATATCGATTTCATCAACCGCAGGGAAAATCGGCCGTTACGGATGCAACTCGAGTTGCTGAAGACGGAAATGATGCTGCAAGAGAACGGCATCGATTCGACGGTCGTGGTGTTTGGCGGAACGCAGATCGTGCCGCGCGAACAGGCCGAGGCCGTGTTGCATGCGGCACTGTTGAATTTGGAAAAGCACCCGAACAATGCAAAAGCGAAGCGCACCGTGGAGCGGGCGGAGCGCGTTCTGGCAAAGAGCCATTTTTACGAGGAGGCGCGCGAGTTCAGCCGGCTCGTGTATACGTCGCAACGAAGCGACGATCCGCGAAAGCTCGTGGTGATGACGGGTGGCGGACCGGGCGTGATGGAGGCGGCGAACCGGGGTGCGTTCGACGTGGGCGCGAAGAGCGTGGGACTGAATATCGATCTGCCGCACGAGCAGGAGCCGAATCCGTACGTGACGCCGGAATTGTGTTTTCAGTTTCATTATTTTGCGATGCGGAAGTTCCACTTTGTATTGCGCGCGGCGGCGCTGGTGGTGTTCCCCGGCGGTTTCGGGACGCTTGACGAGTTGTTCGATACGTTGTGCCTGCGGCAGACGCGGCGGATGCAGCAGATTCCCGTGATTTTGTACGGGCGGAAGTATTGGGAGCCGGTAATCAACTTCAAATACCTGGCCGACGAAGGCGTTGTGGATGACGAGGATTTGAAGCTCATTCATTATGCCGAGACACCGCAAGAAGCTTGGGACATTATTGCGAAAGCGCATGGGTTGTAGAGGGGTGAGGAGTGAGGGGCGAGAGGAGAAAGAAAGAGTGAATACATCGCGTGAGGCTCGGGTGGTGTTGGTGACGGGCGGCGCGGTGCGGGTGGGGGCCGCGATCGTGCGCGAGTTGGCGTCGCGCGGATGGCGCGTTGCGGTTCACGCGAATACGTCGCTCGATAAGGCGCAGGCGATTGTTGGCGAGTTGACGAAGCGTGGTATCGAAGCGGCGGCGTTCGGTGCCGATCTGCGAGACGAAGACGCCACGCGGGCGCTGATCGACAAAGCGCGCCGGCATTTTGGGCGGCTCGATGGATTGGTGAATAACGCGGCCACGTGGTCGCCGACCCCGCTGGATTTAACGGCTGCGGATGATGTCCGGCGATTCTTTGAAGTGAACACGGTGAGCACGTTTGTGTGTTGCCAACACGCGGGGTTGATCATGAGCGACCAGGCCGAGGGCGGCGCGATTGTGAACGTGGGCGATTGGGCGGTAGCCAGGCCGTATCGCGATCATGCGGCATACTTTGTTTCCAAAGGCGCGATCCCGACGATGACACGGACGTTTGCCGTGGAGCTTGCGCCGCGGGTGCGTGTGAATGCCGTGATGCCGGGGCCCGTGATGATGCCCGAGGGGATGAGCGAGTCGGAGCGACGCCGGGCGATTGCTGGAACTCTGGTAGAGCGAGCCGGTCGGCCTGAGAATGTGTCCAGTGCGGTGGCTTTTTTACTTGAAAACGATTTCGTGACGGGGGTTTGCTTGCCGGTCGATGGTGGCCGCACGATTGGGAGAACGGATTGATTTTGGAGACGAGGTTAGGGCACATGGCCGTCGCTTGCCGGTAATGGGCGGCCTATAATGCGGCGACCAATTCAATGTTTCGATTTTATGGCGTTTGGAGAGATGGAAATGATCAAGCTGCGGCGGATTCTCGCGGTGTCAGCATTTGCGGTTGTGCTATTCGCATTGTGGTCGTTGGGCATGTTGGACGGTTCGCATGTTGCGGCGCAGCAGGCCGGTGGTCAGAAGGGGATGGATGCTAATTTGGCGCAGGCCGCGTCGTCGATCGTGGCGGCGGCCGAGCAAGGCATTCAGCAGGCCGAGTCGGAAGATCAGTTGTTGGAGCGGCTTGATTTGTCGATCGAGGCGCTACGAATTGTTGGGCTTTTGGGAGCACCGAATGCCGATGATCAGGCGTCGAAACTGCTGGACGACGCACAAGCCAAGGCGAGTCTGCAGGCGGCGGAGGTGATCGTTCGCATGCGGCTAGCCCGCCGGTTGCAGCGTTGGGGCGAGTTGAGCCAAGCCGAGCGCGAAGAGGCGATGGACCGGTTCGTTGCGGATGTGAAAGCTAGCGGTTTAACGCCGGCGCATGCCGATTTGACGATGCGGCTGGTGGATAACCTCGAAATGAACGGCCATGGGAAAATTGTCGGCAAGGCGCTTAACGAATTATTGCCGTTGTTCAAAAGTTCGAGCGTGCCGGCCATTCAGCGGCGCGCGACCGTGGTCGAGGGAATGGTGCGCCGTTTGAACCTCGTCGGCCAACCGCTTGAGCTTGAAGGCACGCTGCTAGACGGTCAGCCGTTTGATTGGGAATCGTATCGCGGCAAAGTCGTGCTGGTGGATTTCTTCGCGAACTGGTGCGGTGTGTGTCGTGAAGAAGTGCCCACGGTTTTGCAGGCCTACAAAGCCTATCAGGGCAAAGGGTTTGAAGTGGTTGGCGTAAGCCTCGACAAGCAGCCGCGGCTTGCGACCATGTATCAGCAGGAGACGGGGTTTCAGTTTCCCACGTTGTTCAGCAGCAACCCACAAGCGATGGAGTGGAATAGCCCGCTGGCGGTGAAGTATGGGGTAACCTCGTTGCCACGCGCGATTCTCGTGGATCAGCAAGGAAATGTTGTGACGACGGTAGCGCGGGGAAGAAACCTGGTGCGCTACCTGGAAAAGCTGCTTGGACCGCCGGCGAATGCGATCGGTGGGGCGGGCGAGGTTGAAGCGCCGTCAGAAGGCGGGCTGGTGGTCGACCCGAATGTGGTACCTGCGTCGGCGACGGAAGAGGTGGAGGTATCCACGGAGGCGGAAACGCCCGCAGTTCCTGAATAAGGTGGTGTTTTGTTTTGTACGGGGAGTAGTCTGGGACGGCGCAAAGCCTCTGTCCCAGCCACCCGGGGTAATTGTGTTACGGCGTTGAGGTATCAATAGGCGTCGCGCCGGCGGGTGGAGTGCCCTTGCCGGCGCGAACGTACCCGGTACGTCCGGCCGCGTATTCTTCAACCGAAGGCAGGTCAGCCTCTTCGGCGTTTGCCTGTCGCGATGCCTCGAAGAGCTTACGCAAAAAGGGTCGGCACCATCCGCAGCCGGTTCCCGCGCCGTAGCAATCGGCGAGTTGACTTTCGCGTTGTGGGCGTTCCAGCCGCAGGTAGTTCAACACCTTACGTTTGGTGACGTGGAAACAGAGGCACAATTCGTCGTCGGGTTGCATGGCAGAGTGTTGGGGGATTCTTTGTAGGCCAGTAGTGAAGGTTGGCGTACAATTCAAACCAATTATAGGGCATTGCCAGCGAGCAGAGCGGCTTAAGTTAGGCTCTGTAGATGTTCCGCCCCCTCGGTGGGAGAACGCCCCGGCTCGCTTGAATGCGGTGTCTACAAAATGGGTGATAAGAAAGGAAGCGGACGGATGTCGCAAGGCATGACAGTCAAAGAGGCACGGAAGTCGGAAGCGGTGGGGCAGCAGGCCAAGCTACAGGGGTGGATTCGCACGCGGCGCGATTCCAAAGGCGGGTTCAGCTTTTTGGAGCTGAATGACGGTACGTGCCTGGCGAATATTCAGATCGTAGCCGACGCGAATTTGCCGAACTACGAGTCGGAGATCAAGCATTTATCGCCCGGTTGTAGTGTGACGGTGCTCGGCGAGGTGAAGCAGTCGGGCGGCAAGGAGCAGGCGACCGAAGTCCATGCGGCGGAGGTGATCGTGCATGGTTGGGCCGATCCCGAGACTTATCCGTTGCAAAAGAAGCGTCACTCCTTCGAGAAGCTGCGCGAGTGGGCGCATTTGCGGCCACGCACGAACACGTTTGGCGCGGTGGCGCGTGTAAGGAATCGCATCTGCAAATCGATTCACGACTTCTTTCAAGAAGAGGGGTTTTTGTATCTGCACACGCCGATCATTACGGCCAGCGATTGCGAAGGGGCCGGCGCGATGTTTCGCGTATCCACGATCGATCCGGCGAACCCGCCGCGCACGGAGAAGGGGGACGTGGACTACACCCAAGATTTTTTTGAGCGGCCGGCGTATCTCACTGTGTCGGGGCAGTTGGAAGGCGAGATTTACGCCACGGCGTTGGGTAAGGTTTACACGTTCGGCCCCACGTTTCGCGCGGAGAATTCCAACACGACGCGTCATTTGGCCGAGTTCTGGATGGTGGAACCCGAGGCCGCTTTTTTCGAGTTGCCAGATAACATGGCGCTTGCCGAGCGGTTTTTGACGCGTATTTGCCGCGATGTGCTGAACGATTGTCATGAGGATTTACAGCTTTTCGCCGAGCATGTGGATAAAACGCTACTCGATCGCTTGAAAAATGTGGTCGAGAAAGATTTCCGGCGATTGCCGTACACGGAGGCGATCGAACTGCTAAAAGCGTCGGGCAAGAAATTCGAATTTCCTGTGGAGTGGGGGAACGATTTGCAAGCGGAGCACGAGCGCTATCTTACGGAAGAAAAGTTCTCGGAGCCGGTCGTGTTGTACGACTACCCGGCGTCGATCAAACCGTTTTATATGCGAGTGAACGACGATGGCAAAACGGTTCGGGCCATGGATGTGCTCGTGCCGGGGGTTGGCGAAATTATCGGCGGCAGCCAACGCGAAGAAAGGCTCGACGTGCTCGAATCGCGAATGGAGGCGCAAGGGTTAAACAAGAACGACTATTGGTGGTATCTCGACCTGAGACGATTCGGCACGGTGCCTCACTCGGGGTTTGGGCTGGGGCTCGAACGCATGGTGCAATTCGTGACGGGAATGGGTAACATTCGCGACGTGATTCCGTTTCCCCGGACTCCGGGGAATGCGGAGTTTTAGGGAGGGGTGAGGAGTGAGGATTGAGGAGCGAGAGGGAGGGCATGGGTGGCGCGCTCACAAGTGTGCAGAGCGAGGACGGGCGGTGGCCCACGACCTGGTACGATGCACTTAGGACACGAGAAGCGGTTGCCTAATATGAAATATGTGATCTGCGGATTATTTGGGGTACTTGCAGGCGCGCCAATCGGCTTTGGCGTAGGGGTATCGTTAGCGCCCAGAAGCGGGATCGCGCCCGATGGCACTCTCAGTTGGGTTTGCGGCAATGAATATGGCGATCCGGGAATGTTAATTGGTGCTATCGTCGGCCTATCAGTCGGCTTGATCGTTGCCTACCGATCTGGTCGTCGAAGCAACGCTCAAAAAAAGTAGGCGGCCACGATTCAGCACGCACACTTAATTAACCCCTTTCGCTGGTACACGTCAGCGAGACCTTGCTGTTCCCCCATGCCTGCCAACCGCCAACCAAAGTTTATTCAGGTGATAAT
Organism: uncultured Planctomycetaceae bacterium; assembly: GCA_964618225.1. GTDB lineage: Bacteria > Planctomycetota > Planctomycetia > Pirellulales > Lacipirellulaceae > JABDGM01. The sequence goes on along the minus strand of CAZTWS010000010.1, from coordinate 15,352 downwards.
CGTCGCGGCTAGTATCGCGGTCACATTTTGGTATATGTGGAGGCTAGTGGAGCTTGTGGGTGACTGATCCCCGCGCTTTCATCTTGCACACTTATGAGCGTGCCACCGGAGCGTGGCTATTCGTAGTTGGTATTTACTTCTCCGCCGTCGCGGGTGATTAGGGCGAAGAGGGTTTGTTTGTCGATGTCGTCGCGGAGGAATTGCACGGAGCCGTCGACCATGGTGAATTGCACGCCGCCGGGGTGGTCGCTGCGGAAGGTCGACGTGAATGCCGAGTCCCATTGGGCGCTGTTGTCGTTGAAGTTATAGCGACGGCCTTCGCCCGTGTGACCCCAGGCGAGGAACCAGTAGCCGGCGGCCCAGGCATGATCGCCCCAGCGTGGCGAGTGGTCGAGGTCGCAGCCATCGTCCCAAAGGTAAGATTGGAATCCGAAATCGGTTTCGCCAATGAGGATTGTGTGGGACGTGCCATCGATGATTTTCGCTAAGCCGCATTTGTAGCGTTGGCCGATGGTCGTTGGCGGATTTACGAACGGGCCGGTTAGTTTGGAGAACTCTCCGTAACGGACGCGTGTGCTGATTAAGTAGCTACCTGGGCCCATCTGTTCACCGCAGGGGCGTTCGGGCATGGTGCGTGGCATGGCCATCGAGGGGCACATGTAGACCGGCAGCGGCTGCTCGACGATTGCCTGATTGGTGGGGGAGGTCGTTGGTTTGGAAATGTCGTACTGGTCGAATAAGTTTCCTTCTTCAAGGTGCCGCAGTAGCAGAACGAACGCACTGCCGAGCAAACTGTATTGATCGCCGGCGGCCGCTTCAAGCCCGCCGCCAGCGCCGAGCACCTTGGGCGGCGGCAGCGTGGCGAACGTATCGTGGAATTGCAGCGTGGCCAGACTGATTTGCTTGAGATTGTTTTTGCAGGAGGTGCGCCGCGCGGCTTCGCGAGCCGATTGAATGGCCGGCAGCAGCAATGCGACCAGGATGCCAATGATCGCGATGACGACCAACAGCTCGATGAGCGTGAAGGCGCGCTGTGAGGTGGGGCGGCTCATGGGGGTATCACTGCTTTCGATTGTTTGCCTCGATGGTGTCGGGCGTCGGAACCAAGTTCTTAGCGGCGGCGGTTACACCGTTGCGATCGGATAGTGGCATTACAGTACGGTAAACCTCGAAACGCCTTAAGATCGTCGAGCGGTGAGGCGTCGTCGTAAGCGGAAGTGGAACAGGCCTATCCAGGTTGCGGCGAATAGTGAGAGAGCGAATTGGGGTTCGGGAACGGTGGTGGACCTACCAAACCCCGTGTTCGAGGTTGCATGTTTGCGCCAGAGTACGTAGTCGGCTGCGTTGATGTAGCCATCGCCGTTGCCGTCGGCACCGCTGCTCGAGGTAACGGTGCTTCCGAACGTGGAGGACCACGCGGAGTAGTCGTCGGTATCAACATGTCCATCGGCGTTGTAATCGCCGGGAATGGTTTCGTTGAGAATGGTCACATCGATTTCGATCGAAGGGCCGGCACCAAGCACGGGATACTCGGGCGAGTTGTTGAGATAGAAGTCGGGGTAGAAGATGTCGCCCGAGTGGCCGTTCGGTTGATGCAGCGAGGCGAACATGAACGCCAAGTGGCCAGCGCCTAGCGAGTTTTGCAGATAAGCGACGATGTTCGCGTCGTTCAGATCTGGCTCGAAGGTGAACGTGGTGCCGGCACCATAGGTGGTGCCTGCGGGAACGGGTTGGCCGTTGGTGTCGTAGATTTCGCCGACGGCATAGGGCGTGGGCGAGAATGCCATGGTTACGTTGCCAGGTGCCGTAGCGCTGTATCCGCCGGTAATGGCATTCGAGATATCGTTGCCGAGAGGGTCGGCCGCAAAGAGTTGATAATTGCCGCTGATGGCACCGCCGGAAACGGGCCAGCGGCGGTCTTTTGAATTGAAATACTCTGGCTCGGTTTCGCCGTTGAAGCCGAACGTTTCGTAAGTGCCATTGAAGCCGACGCCCCACATTTCGATGGGATTGCCTGGATCGCTGTCGTTTCCTGCGGCCACGGCTAGGTAATCGTCGGGCGTGTTATCGTGAATACCGATGCCCGAGCCGATGCTGTTCATGGCAGTAAGCGTGACTTTGACGGAATTGATTTGATAGCGTGAGGTATCGGTAAGTAGCGGTATTGTTTGCGAGGTGTTTGTTGCGACGAGAATCGTGCCTCGTTGAATCGGATCGTGGCCAGTGCCTGTGATATCGGGGAAACCCTCAATTGGCGAGTACCAAGAGAAGGTGGAGCCACGCTCGCGCACGGAACCCACGCCATTGGCGGATGAAATCGGATAGAACCACATTTCGATTTCCGGATTGGTGGTTGAAAACGCTAACGTTTCTGCACGGACTTGCAAGACAGTGGGCGTGAATACGGTCGCGATCGTCGTGGCAAAGAGCATGCGAGAGAGCCACGAGCGTGTTGAGGGAGAATTGCCGATCATGATTGCGTGTGAGTGATGGGGCGTTGCTGGAGGAAATGAAACTAATTCGTGGTAGACGACTTGCCGCGATTCCATCCGCGGCAAGTCGGCCATGCGTCTGAAGACGCTTGCAGGGTTTACACACGTGACCGACGTCGAACGAGCAAGCCGCCGACGACAGCGCCAAGAGCTACGATCGAAGCAGTAGCCGGTTCAGGGACCTGGGAATAAGCGGAATACACGTCGCTCTGGTCTAGCCGCAACGCGTACAATTGCGCGTGTTGCACGCCATTGAACGGGATAGAGAAGCTCGTGATACCGGAAATGCTCGACAGATCCCACTGAAGCAAATGGGTATTTCGGTAAACCGGCTCCTCACCGGTTGGCATGGTAACCGTACCGGTGAATGTTTGGTCGAGGAGAACCACATTCGTTGGAGCAAGAGTTTGAGAACCGCCATTGTAATTCAACACGGGCAGCACATCGTTCCAGAAATCGTAGCCCCATGCTTCGCCGATATCGATTTGCAAGACAACATTAGCCAGATTGGCCACGGGAGTGGAATCTTCTACGGCAAGCTGTCCTCCATCGATATTTAGATCGGCACTGAAGCCGCCGTAGTAAATACCGCCACCGGCTGGATAGGGTCCGCCACCGGGGCCATTCGCGACCTTGCGTAAAGTAGCATCCTCAGAGTCTGGAGTGTTGGATCCCATCGGTGCGGGCCAACTACCGCTTCCAGGAAAACCACCGTAACCCGGGTAAGCTGCCGAGGTGAGTGGGGCCCAGCCATCGTATTGGGTAGTGCCGCTCAAACCTGGATCGACGAAGTAATCGCCGTTTGCAAGTGCGGTGTTGGAAACATAAAAAAGGACCAATGCGGCCGCCGCGCCGCTAGAGAATTTTGAAATGTTCATGAGCAAAAATTTCTTGTGAATCAAAAGGAGATGTAACTGTTTGTAAGATTCGTTCAATTGCAAGGGTGGTTAAATCATTCGAATGCTCCTTAGATACCTCGATCGCGTCACTACGCACCCGATACGTTTAGCGCGATAACAATTCGACGACGACATTCACGTCCACGGGGAGCGTGATGTCTTCTAAGGCGGGCAGACGAGAAACGATAATTTGCAAGTTGGTTTTGTCGACCGCGAGCCAATCGGCGATTTTGCCTTCGTATTCGGCGGCCGTTTGTTGATACAAGTTGGTGATGTTCGCGCGTCGTTTGACGTAGATGACATCGCCAACACGCATGAGCATGGAGGGAATGTCGGTGCGGCGGCCATTGAGCGTGAAGTGGCCGTGCGTGACTCCCTGGCGAGCTTGCGGACGAGTTTTAGTAAATCCGGCAAGGCGAACGACGCTGTCAAGCCGACGCTCGCACATCAACAGCAGGTTTTGACCCGTGTTGCCTGGCTTGCGGCGAGCAATATCGTAGAGGCGACGAAGTTGACGCTCGCCGAGGCCGTAGTAGTATTTGATTTTTTGCTTTTCCTGGAGCGCTTCGCCGTATTTGGAAAGTTTGCGACGACCTTGGGCCATGCCAGGTGGGCTGGGCTTGCGCTCGGCCGCGCGAACGGCACCGGCGCTTTCAAAAATCATGGCACCAAGGCGACGATTGATGCGGCTTTTAGGACCCGTATAATGAGACATGCGAGTGTTCCTTCTTTTCTCTTTCTTCGTGGCCGGCTACCACAGCGTGGCTCGAATGCGAGCCTGTGAGCCGAAGGGCGGTAGGCTGGTATTGGTTTAATGGTTGTGGTCGTTTCTTAGCGAACGCTCGTTTGTCAGAGCTTGCAGTCTTTGGCGACAACGCGAGGCGTTTCGCTCGCTGCCTGTGATTTCGAATATGCGCTGCATGCGAGTAAGGCATGCAGCGCAATGGAGGTTTGCGTAGGAGAGTTGGCTAAGAAGCCTGGCAGCCGCAAAGGTTTGGCCCGCTTCATGGAGTAGCCAGGCTAAGATGATGCAGTACTCGCTGCTGTTTGGTTCCAGCCGGTAGGCCCGCATCATGACCGGCACGATCTGCTCGACGGGACGATTCAGGCGGCGCATGTAATGCACCATGCCGACGAGTGGTTCCGCGTGGTCGGGCATTCGTTCGGCCGCTTCACGACATACGCGGAGCGCGAGTTCGAGTTCGCCGATTTGACCAAGTCCACGAGCAAGCGATTCGAGCATTCCTGTTTCGAGTTGTTCGCAGGTGGCCAAGTGTCGATAGATGACCGCTGCTGACTCAACAAATTTCGAAACTTCGTAGCACCTGGCCAGTAAGATTTGGGCACGTGCCGACAACGGAGCGAGCACACTGGCATGTTCGAGAGCCGATTGGGCCCAGCGGAATTTTCCATCTGCAAAAAGCAGAATGCCCAGCAGTTCCCAACTGGTGCCTTCGTTACGATGCGAACGTACTCGATGGAGTATTTCGACGATCGCCTGCTTGCAGTGGCCTTCGTGATGGAGTGCTAGAGCGCGTTGATAAGTGTCGCAGGCGCAATGCTCGTGCATGGAAACAACTCCTTTTGAAAGGAACATGCGGGGGTCCGATTGATCGAAGTGTTGACGCAAGCGTCGAGTGAGTGACGACGCAAATGCCGCAAGGCGGGGCGAGAGAAACTCGCAGCCGAGAATGCGAAACGACGATGGGGTGGTAGCAGGCCGCACGGTAGCCTCGTTGATCCAACAGGTGGGAACGCCGCGAGGGCGATCAGTTGGGGACGTGGCGTGCTGGAAAAAGGGCCTAGCTGGCTGCGTCGTATTTGATACTGAGTCTCAGTAGCGTCAATTTACCAGTTTGCTCTGCGGCGTCAAGTGGCCAAGCAAAGATTTTCACATAATTGCCAGTGTTTAATCGGATGGGGCGATGTTAGCCTGTAAGTCATTATGGATAAATTACTTATGGCCTTGCTAAAAGCCTTGCTGAAACAATTTTATCGCAAGCATCATGACCGGAACCGCAGCAACTAGGGTGGAATAGACCAAGAAACCCCGGGGCGGTTGGGCACGACGAAACCGCAGGACGGCGACCAGCAGGCAAAGAGAAATAAGCCCCATAGCTGCGGCCGAGACCGGCAGGATGGCTTCGAGGAAGCGAGCGCCCTGGGCGGCCGGGGCGACCAAGGAGTAACCGTAGACGGCGATCGCCAGTAAGTTAGCCATGGTGACGCCAGTTACCGACGAGGTCCAAGCAATCGTCATGGTTTCGCTCGTTCGGGATTCCGAGGAAGCGGTCGGTGGGATATGGGGATCGGGGCGGCGTTTTTTTAGCTTGTGCTTTTTGGCCATTGTCGGAAGGTATTGACGGTCGTAGCGATGGCAGCGATGTCGTTTCATCGTAACGAATCGCGATCTACTTGCCACGAGTTGCAACTCGAGAAGTGTAACGTACCTTTTCATTGGCGATTGGCTCCGTCTCGCGCTCGCGGACTAGGAGCCACGCAAACTTTTCAGAACTCCTTTTCCTTGGTTTGAATTCCTGATTGTCAAGACGCCTGAAATGCGCGCCCATGCCGCGCTCGTGGGCGGTTTGATGCCAGGAATTGAAGTTGCGATGACGTACACGTTGCAGATTGATTGCGATACGATCCGTGCCAGCTTTCGACAGTGGCAGAATGACCACGAGTCGGTTGCGGCGCAATTGAGCGAGTCGCTGAGCGCGTTGAGCGCTTACCAATCGCACCTCGATGCTTGGCAGAGCGACTTGGCTCGTGAACGCGAGCAATTTCATGCCGAGCGTGATAATTTTGTTCGTGAGCAGGGCGAAGCAAATATCACTCGGGAGCAAGTAGCGCGACTGACCGCGGAATTGAGCGAATCTCGGCATGAAGTCGATGAATTAAAAACTTCCCTATCCGTCAGCGAAGAAGAGTGGCGATCCGAACGCCAGCGATTTGAACAAGAGCGGCAAGTGTGGGCTGCGCAGCAGGCGGCTACGCCGGATTTGTCCACCGAGTTGTTGGCGGCGAATGCCGAAGTGGCGGCGCTTGCCTCGACGTTGGAATCGCGCGCCGAGGAATTAAAAGCATTGCGTGAGCAGATTGCTCAAGATCGAGCTTCGGCGGAGTTCAATCAAAGCCGACTAACGGAGGTGACGGCCGAACTAACGGCAGCACGAGCTGAGATTGCTACGTTGACGAAGAGTCTGCTTGCTGGCACTGAAGAGTTGTGGGCAGAGCGACAGAAGTTGGCGCTGAGTGAATTGAATGCCGACCAGTCGCAAACACGGCGTGTAATAGAGCTGACGACGGAACTCGATGCGGCTCGCGACAAGATTACCGCACTCACCACGATGCTGCTGCAGCGCACCGAGGAACTACGAACGCTGGATGTGCGCCGAGCGGAGATCAGCACCGAGTTGGAATTGGCTCGTGTGAGAGAGCGAGAACTCAAGGAATCTCTCGAAGAACTGCGCCAGGCACGCGATTTAGAGCATACCCAGTGGACCAATGAATCGCGAGAACTACGCGAATTGGTGGAGCGACGACTCGACGCGGTAGCCGACCATGCGGCCGAGTTGAATCAGCTCGAGATAGGCGAAGCGAAGTCGCAGGAGCGTCCGCCAGATAGCCCGGTGTTTGCATCGGTTAAGGAACAGTTTGGCAAGTTGCGTCAACAACGTGCGATGGATCGACCGCCCGTGAAGAAGGCGAGGTAGTCCATGAAGCTGTGGAATTGGATAGCGTTCAACCGAGTGGGTGCGCAGTGGCTTTCGGCCGGGGTAGCCGGCGCTGTGTTCGTGATTGGCCTTTGGTGGCACCAGCCGGCGCTGCTTGGAGTGGGAGCCGTGATATTGTGTTTTGTATTACGCCGCGTGGGAGACGGAGCGGCAACCAAAGTGCGTTTGCCGCGGCGAGAACGGAACGTAGCGCCTCGCCTCATTGATGAAGGCTCAAAGAGTTCTAACGAAGAGGAAGAAAATCAAGTTCGGCCGGAGTCCTCCGAAAGCGCTAGTCGCTCCCATGCCCCGCGGCTGCCCGAGTCGTGGCACAGTACCAATGCGTTTGTAGAGAGCTTACTGGCGGACGGTCGTTACGCACTTATGTTGCGGCCAGAGACCAAGCAGCATCTTACGCAAGCACAATTATTGCGGGCCGTGAGGCAGTTGGATGAAGCCATGGCGCTCGTTCCGGCTGGCCGAGTGCTGTTAGGACAGTTGGCCGAGCAATCGCATTCAATTGGCGGCAATGCGGATATGGATCCGAGGCTTGCGGAACGCAATATGGTGTCGGTCGAGCCGGCGTATCTCGATCGATACTGTGTGACGAACGAGGAGTATCAGCGATTTGTGGATGCTGGCGGTTACGAACAACTGGAATATTGGCACGAGGAAGCGTTGCCGGCGCTGCTCGACTTCGTGGACCAAAGTGGTTGCCCGGGGCCGCGTTTTTGGATTGATGGTGAGTACCCACTCGGCGAACACCGTTTGCCGGTCGTGGGGGTGAGTTGGTTTGAAGCATGGGCCTACGCGCGATGGGTGGGCAAACGATTGCCGTCCGACGCGGAGTGGACGAAAGCTGGGGCCTGGCCTGTGGAATCGGCACCCGGGCGTATTGCCCAGCGTCGGTATCCGTGGGGCGAGTCGTTCGACGTTCGCCGTGCGTGCTTGTTTGGCGGCAGTCATCGCATGCCAGTGCCTGTGGACGAATTTCCGGGCGGCGTAAGCGTCGGCGGCATTCATCAACTCATTGGCAACGTGTGGGAATGGACATCGACACCGCTCGGCGAAATGGGAGATCCCACGCTCCATGTTTCGGAATCGGTCATGAGCATTCGCGGCGGAGCATTCGATACCTATTTCGAGAATCAAGCAACTTGCCATTACCAAAGCGGCGAACAGGCGCTTGCGCGACGAGTTAACGTCGGTTTTCGGCTTGCGCTTGCGATGAGCGATTTGGAAGGGCCAAGTCGAGAGCGCGACTCGACCAACGACAAAGTAGACGTCGTTGGAAGTCGCGAAGAAGACACTGCTGAGGAAGCGGAATTGTCGGTTGTTAGTTGTTAGTGGTCCGTTGTTAGTTGTTGAGAATGTCGTATCGACATCATCTGCTTGGTGAATTGCTATGACTCACTACGCTCAATTGCCGTTGGAAACTTATCTGCTCGCGGAGCAGGCTGCGCCGATCGAGTGCCTGGTTTGCGAGCATGAAAATTGTTGCTCGGCTGCGCGATGCCGTAATTGCAGCGCGCCGATGAGCCTGGCGCATCAGACGAGGTCGATCAAAAAGCGGCCGCACCTCATCGCGGTGATTGGGGCCAGCGGATCGGGCAAGACGACTTATTTGGGAATGCTCATGGACATGCTCACGCGGCACGTCAGCTTGGTACGGTCGACGGCACGGGGGCCGATGTCAATTTCGTTACAACAAGCCACGACCACGGCACTGGCCACGGGCTGGTTCCCCGAAAAAACGCCTGCGGGGGCCGAACATTGGCATTGGGTGCATTGTCAGTTCAACTGCCGACGTCGCCGACGACCATTGGAATTGGCAATTCCCGACGTTTCGGGCGAAGCTTTGGCGGCAGAAACCGATCGGCCGGGACGCTACCCGGCGATTCGCTCGTTGTTGTCCAAATGTGCGGCTGTACTCGTGGTGGCCGATGCCGAGCGTTTGCAGGCAGGCGATCATGCGCAGGATTTTGTCACGCTCAAGGTACTATCGCTCTTGGGCGAACTGCGCGAAGAACGAGCGCAGCGAGGAAGGCAGCGGCCAACGGAGCGGCGGCCGTTGGCGCTCGTGCTCACCAAGGCCGATCAGTGTGGCGGATTGCCAGATAACCCGCGCGATTTCGCTGAAGCTCACGTCGGTTCCTTATGGAACGATTGTCGTGCGCGATTTCCTCGCCACGAAGTGTTTGCCTGCTCAGTGGCCGGGGCGACCGCGCTGCGCGATAACTTTGGTCGTAAGCAACAAGTGCCATTGAGGATCGAGCCGCGCGGCATCATCGAGCCATTCGGCTGGCTAATGACCGAGTTGGACGAAAATTGGAATAGTCCGGGAATGGCGGCGCGGTTGTGTGGGCGGTGAGTAGGGGGGAAGAAGGCTTAAGTCGTAAGGCTTTAGGCTTTAGTCGACTGGCAGCTATCTATCAACAACTAACTCTCAACGCCAGACCGCCGACCCCTTTCTACTTACGACTTATACCTTACACCTTACGTTGCCAGAGGAAACGAGTGCATGTCGAGTGAAAACCTAAGCGGACAACGCGCGACGAATGAAACAGGCGTTCATGCGACGACGTCGCTTAGTTCTCCGCGCGCGCATCATTCGAAGAACGAGACTCTTATGCCTGAGGTATTGGCTCGTCTCGAATGGCTGGACGATTTGATATTTGAGGCTATCGAAGGTAATCCGGCATCCTTGGATAATGCAGCGACTGCTTGGAAGGAGACACTAGATGAACTGGGGGAGGCTACGCTTGAGGAGTCTCGGTTGCAATATATGAGACATGCTCGCTCAGTTTGGGAATCGCTTCGAGATCAACCAAACCATCCGCCACACAAGATGTTTGCCGCCATCGAAATCATTTCGATTCTGGCGGAAGAGGGTGATTGCTGATTCACCTTCTTTTGAGGCGACCTGGCTTTGGCGTGAGAGCATACGACGGCCGTTGGCGCTAATCGCATCCCCAATAGGAACACTAATTGCTATCGGCGCTGCGTGTTTTGAACACGAGCAAGTAAGCTACTGCCGGTTGTTGTTTTTTGTCTTTGAAATTGGCAAATTTCCCATTAAGAGAGTTGAGTTGGATCACATAAGTGCGGTCTGGTTCCAGCTCGACAGGAAGTACACACGTCTTTTCGTCTTTGAGATAGCGTGGCTTTCCTGTGGTTTTGGGGAAAGTTTGGTCGGAGATTTGACCCCAGGACCAACTGTTATCGGCCATTGGTTTACTGTAAGTAACACGAATTTCCTTGATGCTCGGGTCGACATTCTTCAAACCTGATTGTGGTTCGGTTTTAACCACGACAGCAGGTAGCGAGTCGACTGTATGTTCCTGGGCTGTGGTAGAACTCACAGCCACGGTCATATAAAGCATCCACAGGCCAATGATCGATGAGGTCTTCATGTAAGATTCCTTTAAGAAAGGGTCGGTGAAGCCGGTAGGAGCAGACTATTGATATGACAAGACCTTTAAAAACTAGCGGTCCATCGACTCTAAAAAGCGGCGGAAGAGATAGTGGCTATCGTGTGGGCCGGCGGACGCTTCGGGGTGGTACTGCACGCTGTAAGCCGGCAGTTCGCGGTGAGACATGCCTTCGATCGTGCCGTCGTTGAGGCTGCGGTGCGTCACTTCCATGAAGTCGGGCAGCGAGTCTTCCGCCACGGAAAAACCGTGATTCTGCGATGTGATTTCCACCGCGCCGGTCTCTAAATTCTGCACGGGATGGTTCGCGCCGCGGTGGCCGAACTTTAGTTTGAACGTTTTCGCGCCGCAGGCGAGGCCCAGCAGTTGGTGGCCGAGGCATATGCCGAAGATGGGGCGCTTGCCGAGCAGGCCGCGGATCGTGGTGATCGCGTATTCGAGCGGCTCGGGGTCGCCGGGACCGTTGGAGAGGAAAATGCCGTCCGGTTGGTGGGCGAGCACTTCGTCGGCGGTTGCGGTGCCTGGCAAAACGGTTACTCGGCAGCCTTGGTCGATCAGGTGCCGTGGAATGTTCCACTTCATGCCGAAGTCGAGCGCAACGACGTGTGGGCGGTTCGCGACGTCGTTCGACGCATTGGCCTCAGATGCTGTTGCTGTTTTAGCACCGCTCGATGAACCGGCACGAAGATGAGTCCATTCGCTAAGCGGTTGATGCCATTCAAACGGCTGGTCGGGGAGTACTTCGCGAACCAAATCGCGGCCAACGAGCCCGACACTTGCCTTTGCTTTGGCGACGAGGCTGGCATCGTCCATGTCGACGGTGGAGAGGATGCCTTTCATGGCACCGCACGATCGCAAGCGTCGCACCAGGGCGCGCGTGTCAATCGATTCGATGGCGACGACGCCCCAATGCTGAAGGTACTCGCTAAGGCTTTGCTCAGAGCGAAAATTACTTTGAGCGCGGCTATGTTCGCGAACGACAAAGCCGGAGAGTTGGGGGCGACCACTTTCGACATCCTCGGCGTTGACGCCGTAGTTGCCGATTTGCGGGTAAGTCATGGTGACGATCTGCCCGCGGTAACTAGGGTCGGTGAGGATTTCCTGGTAGCCGGTCATGGAAGTGTTAAAGCACACTTCGCCGTCGACTTCGCCGTCGGCACCGATCGAGGTGCCCGTGTACACGGTGCCGTCTTCCAGGGCTAATTTCGCGGGTTTGGACATGGTTCTATGCTCACGCAGAGGCGCAAAGGAAATAAGTTGTGCTTAGTTTTGCATCTCCGCGTCGTTATCTGTTTCGAATCGTTAGTGGACGCCTTGAGCGGCGAGCCACCGTTCGGCGTCGAGGGCGGCCATGCAGCCGGTGCCGGCCGAGGTGATGGCTTGGCGGTAGTAGTCGTCGGCCACGTCGCCCGCGGCGAATACCCCTTCGACACTGGTGTCGGTTCGGAATGGCTGGCTCCACTTGATGTAGCCTTTGTCGCTCAGCTCGAGTTGGCCTTTGAGAAATGCCGTGTTAGGCGTGTGGCCGATGGCCAGGAAAACGCCGGTTGCCGGGATTTCTTTCACGCCATTATCGACGGTGCTGCCAAGGCGCACGCCGGTGACGCCGTCTTTCTCGTTACCGAGCACCTCTTCGAGCGTGTGATTCCATTCGAGTTGAATCTTTTGGTTGGAGAGCGCGCGTTCCTGCATGATCATGCTGGCTCGCAATCGATCGCGGCGATGGACCAAGTGAACCTTCGAGGCATATTTCGTGAGGTAGGTAGCTTCTTCAACGGCCGAGTCGCCGCCGCCGACGACGACAAGCGGTTTGTTGCGGAAGCGGGGCAGCGCGCCGTCACACACGGCACACGCGCTAACGCCACGGTTCTTGTAAGCTTCTTCGGAGGGCAGGCCAAGATAATTGGCACGGGCGCCAGTGGCGACAATGAGCGAGTGCGCTTCGTGGGTATCTCCACCAAGCGTGCGTACGACGAACGGCCGCCGCTGGAGATCGACTTCGATCACATCATCGGTGACGATGCGGGTGCCGAAGTTGAACGCCTGCTGCCGCATGAGCTCCATGAGCTCGGGGCCTGTCACGGCATGCTTGCCTTCGTGCAGGTTCATATACTGCAGGCGTTCGGGCGAAATGGCCGTTTCCAGGAACGGCTTGAGGTCGCCGGAGGGAAAGCCGGCGTAATTTTCGACCTCGGTCGTGAGGGCGAGCTGGCCGAGAGGGAGCGTGCCTGCAAGGCGATTTTCCTCGGTGAGAGCGCCTTCGAAAACGAGCGGTTTCAATTCGGCCCGAGCCGTGTAAACTGCTGCCGACCAGCCTGCTGGGCCGCTGCCCACGATAATAACTCGTTCCGCCACAACCGCTCCTGTTTCTGCGTATCTGGGTGTTGAATTGGAAAATTATAAGGCCAAACGGGCGATCGGCCAACGGTTGGGGCAGCTTCCACTTCGCGAATGCCGTGGATGGCGAGGGGCGTCACCCACGATTTCGTTCTCAGGGGCGGCGCAAAGCCTCTGCCCCAGTCACCCGCATGCAAACGGCCTCATCACTTAATTTCCTCTCGGGTTGCTGCTTTTTCCGCACGAAGTTATCGTGAACCCTGGTCAATCGGTTGGCGGCTTGGGAGCACTTTTCTATGAGCTTATTGGCGATTGTGGCTATCACCGGAGCGGTGCTGATTGCCGCGTATTTTATTTACGGTTCGTTTTTGACCCGCTTCCTCGATTTAGATTCGCGGCGGCCGACGCCGGCGGTCGAACTGCGCGACGGAGTGGACTACGATCCGATCGAGCCACGTTTTTTGCTGAGTCAGCATTTTTCGGCCATTGCCGCGGCGGGGCCCATTGTGGGGCCGATCGTGGCCGGTATTTATTTTGGCTGGCTGCCCGCCCTGTTGTGGATCGTGATCGGCTCGATTTTTATCGGCGGCGTACACGATATCACCGCACTCGCGGCGTCGATTCGGCATAAGGCACGGTCGATTGCCGAAGTCGTTCGCGACCACATGAGCCAGTTGTCGTACTACTTGTTCTTGGTTTTTATTTGGCTTGCGCTGGTGTACATCATCGTGGCGTTTGCCGACATCACGGCCGGGGCGTTTCTCGTTGGCAGCGAGGCGCAGCGCACTGGCACCGCGGCAATGCCCGACCCTTCGGCAGTGACGGCCGAGACAATCACCGAGAGCGGTGGCGTGACGGGCGGCGCGATTGCCACGTCGTCTCTCTTATATTTGGCGCTGCCGATCATCATGGGGCTGTTGCTACGCTATACGAACCTGTCGCTGGGATGGGCGACGGTGATTTTCGTACCGCTGGTGGGCGTGGTGATTTGGCTCGGCCAGTTTTTGCCATTCGATCTGGGTATTATCGTACAGCACTATCGGCCCGAGATGTCGCTTGCCGAGGCCGACTTGGTGGCACGTCGGATTTGGGACGTGTTGCTGTTGGCCTACTGCCTGGTTGCCGGCGTGGTGCCTGTATGGCTGTTGTTGCAACCTCGCGGGCATTTGGGTGGTTACTTTCTTTATGCGGCGTTGGCAGCCGGAGTTGCTGGCGTGCTGTTTGGCGGCTTCACGGTGAACTACGACGCATTTCGGGGCTGGGACGCAACGGGTCGAGGCGGCGAAACATTTATGCCGTTTCTGTTCGTAATTATCGCTTGTGGAGCATGTTCGGGATTTCATGCACTCATTGCCTCAGGCACCACGTCGAAACAATTGAGCCACGAAACAGACGCCAAACCCATTGCCTACGGTGCGATGCTGCTCGAGGCGATGGTTGCTACACTCGCACTGGCATGCGTCATGATTCTGCCGGCAAATTCAAATGTCCTTACGCGCGATGCGAACATTGTGTATGCACATGGAATCAGCCAATTTTTGAGCGTGTTCAAAATACCGGCTGGTTTCGCGATGGCCTTCGGATTGATGGCATTCACGACATTCGTCTACGACACGCTGGATGTGTGTACGCGGTTGGGGCGGTTTATCATCCAAGAGCTTACTGGCCTGCATAATTGGGTCGGGCGATTTTTGGGCTCCGCGCTCACGGCAGGCGTGCCACTGTTTTTCGTGATGCGTACCACGGTGAATGCCAAAGGGAGCCCGATTCCGGTGTGGCAGGCGTTTTGGCCGTTGTTTGGTGCGAGCAACCAATTGCTGGCCGCGCTCACACTGCTGGGCGTAACCGTGTGGCTGTGGCGGACGAAGCGAAGTCCGCTGGTGTGGTTGATTACTGGGGTGCCGACCATCGTGATGTACACGATGAGCACCTGGGCATTGCTCATAATGACCGTGCCGAAGTTTTACAACGCGGCTAGCGGTAATATCCTGGTGCCAACAGACCCGGTGCCTTGGGTTGGCGTGGTGCTCATCGTGCTGGCGGCGTTGATGCTCGTGGAAGCGGTGCGGGCGATTGTAGGCACCAAAACGCCGCCGCAATCGCTGCAGCCGGCCTTGGTTAGCTGAACCTTTCACGAATCCACGACCGTTGAATTCGGTGGCTTTGGAACTTTGGAGCAGGAGGAGCACTAATCGACGCTAATCTTCGCTAATATCCGTGATTCTGATCAGTGACAATTAGCGTCGATTAGTGTTCTCTAAAATCAGCTTTGTTTCTTATCCACAGATGTTCACAGATTGCAGAAAATAACAATTGCTTGGTTAACTAGTTCGAAATTAATCTTAGGAACTCTAACAAAACCGGCGGGGACTGTCCCGATTTCGCAGCAAAATGGGACTGTCTCCCTCTCTCAGACGGTTTGGTTAGAGTTCCTAAATCATCTGCGCATATCTGCGTCATCTGCGGACAAAATAATT
>CAZTWS010000009.1:0-69350 GCA_964618225.1 uncultured Planctomycetaceae bacterium | reverse complement strand
CAGCAAAATGGGACTGTCTCCCTCTCTCAGACGGTTTTGTTAGAGTTCCTTAATCCCCATTTGCTGGAACATTTTTCAAGCCCTGAATAAAATGAATGCTTGCCAGCTATTTCAGACGCTCCCGCCTTCGGAACCCTCCATCGACCAATGTGTAATCTATCGTGGCTCCTAAATCAATTCTTACTGGCCGCGCTTTTGGTCGGTGTTGTCAGTTCCTCTGCATCCGCAACGGTCGTGCGATTCACCACATCGCTCGGAAACATTGACGTTCGTCTCTACGACACGGCAACTCCGGTTAGCGTACAGAACTTCTTGAATTACGCCACAACCGGTCGATATGACGGCACTTTTATCCATCGCGTACCGCAACTACCCGACGGCGGAACGTCGGACTTTGTCGTGCAAGGCGGCGGATTCAAACTCAACAATTCAATCTTCGCCGCCACCGGAATCACCACCGACGCGCCGATCATCAATGAGCCCGTGTTCAGCAATACTCGAGGAACACTCGCTTATGCCAAGAATGCTTCCGGTGCCACGAGCCAGTGGTTCTTCAACATTGGCGATAACTCGTTCCTCGACGCACAGAACTTTACCGTGTTCGGGCGTGTCATCGGCAACGGCATGTCGGTCGTCGATGCGATCAACAATCTTGAGACGGTCGACGCCTCGATCGCTCAGAATGCGCCCGGTGAAGACTTCGACGAGATCCCCGTTCGCAATTTGGAGAAAGTGCAGGCCCAGGGTGACATTACAGCCGCCGACGCCGTGATGATTCTAAGTATCACGATCCGCAATTTGGCGGCCGCCGATTACACGTTCGACGGTGTCGTCAACAACGCCGACTACAACTGGTGGAAGACGAATTTTGGTTCCACAGCCTTGGCTGCTCCCGATGGCAACGGCAACGGCGTAGTCGATGCTGCCGACTATGTACTCTGGAGAAAAATGATGGCAAATTCAGGCTCAGGCTCTGCCGCCACGGCCCCGGAACCGAGTTCAGCAGTGCTGCTTCTGCTCAGCACAATCGGCTGCCTGCATTGCCGCCGCAATCGTGTACGGTGACAAATACAATTTCGCGATTTTGATTAGAGCCAGTTTCAAATCAATTGTAGCTGGCCTCTTTGAGGCCGGTTTCATCGGAAAACGCCGGGGTCACAGCCCCCAACTACAGGTTTTGAAACCGCTTCTGCGGGCGCGCATCAAACCTTCATTACATTTTCATCAATCAATTGACGAAAAGTGACTTTCGATTTGATCTGGAGCAAGTCTAGTTGGACGACTTCTGCTAGCCACCGCTGCTGACCAGCGTTTGAAGGCCTGCGAAGATGATCGGTACGTCCTGATCGCGTAGGTCAGGGGCAGGCGTAGTGAAATAATCTTTCTCGATGCCCAGTTTACGCCGTTGTGTGTAACTCACTCTGGGGTCTGCGTCCAAGAACAATTCCGGCGTTTCCCAATCAGTATCTCATAGAACTCGATCCGCAAAACAGTCCAGCAGGATCTCCCATTCCTAAATATTCGCACACTGCTACGCAGCCGATGTGCAGCAAATTGCTACCTGAGCACGAATCGGGACCACTCGCCGGGTGGCGAACTCCGCAAATTTGAAATGAATTATTATGTCTCGGAAGCGTATCGCAATGGAGTCTCAGACGCGCAGCTAGTAGAATGGCTTGGACATCGCGATTCCCAGCTGTTTCGGGTCTATCGGCACCCTCCGGCCGGAAGACGGGCATTGGCAAATGCAACAAATCGACTTTCTCGGCTGGCGCGGCAGATCGCAAGGGTCAAGAAATACTGCGTAGTATGTTTTGTTTTTTGTAACTTGGCGTCCGCGATGGCGGGCAGCGAGGTGAGCGGCGTGTGAATGCTGAGAAGGATTGGCTAAGACACCAAGTAGGCTCGCCGGCATGGCGGATAGAAGGGATTTTCCGGACATTTTTCCCACTGTTTGACCCATCGATTGGGACAAACAGCAGCCAGTCTTCAGAAATCGTTGCGTTACAACAGTTTCCGAAGAGCGCCGGAAAAACCAGCGGAGAGGACAGGAGTCTCTCTCGCTCATTTCCCAATCGCAACGATGCGCTGGCCAGCTAACTGCTTTGGTGCGTAAACCTCTATAATAAAAGGAACTATTACTATTCTCTTCGAGTTGACCCTGATGAATGCGGAACGTCGATGCTGCCGGGTTTGTGCACCCGCTGTGCACCGAGTGTGCACCACACTTTCAAGTTCGCTCGAAGTCATCGCGGCAAGTTTATGCGTGAATGGACCTCACGACAAGTACTCGTCATTTCTCATTCGTTATCTTAAGACCAAGCTGGCCAGCCCTGGACAACAAAGCTTCCAGCAACGGCTCCGCCAGTACGAAATACTTCTTCATTTCCACTGCGGGTTCCAGTGCAACATACGTATTCATAATGTCGTTCGTGGTATGACCGGTGACGTAACGCTTTACCAGTAGCGAAATCCCCGCGCGTTCAAGGTCGGTGCTGACGGACTCTCGCAAATCATAGAAGCGACCGAGCTTTTTCTGGGCCACTTTTGTTACGATATTGCTGAATTCTTGGGACAATTTGTCGCCGCTCGCGCCACCCATCTCACGAATAGTGCTGCGAATGAGCTTTTTCTGGTCCTGCGGAGTAGCGATGTGCCGAGGATCGGCCTGCCTAAGCGATTCGGCAATGTGCCATGCAGAGTCGTGAGCCGAATCCACGAGGCGGCGAGCATTACGGTGACCTTCAAAAACGCTACGAGCACGGAGCAGTGGCCCGTCATTGCGGCCAGCTGTCAGGAAGCGCAGTATCGGCTCCATGCGCGCTGGAAAGGGGCAGACGAAACTAGTATGGCCCTTCGTGAAGTCGCGCCCCTCGAAACGGCGGCCGAATAGAAACCATCCGTTTGCATAATCGATATCACTGATCAACAAGCCGGTGTAGTCTTCGGGACGAAGTGGAAGCAGCAGCGGTATCGCCAAATGAGTCAGCTGCCATTCGTCCATTTGTTCAACAAGCTGGATGCGAACATCGATCGGATAAACCTGCTTTCGCAACGGATCCTTTTGTGGACGCTGGCCCACGATATCCTTGCTGAAGGGATTGGCAAACCAACTCGGTAGTTTCCCCACCTGGACCGAGCGAGCCCAGTTGAGCATCGTGCGACAGGCGTCCAGCACATTGTATGTTTGGCCTGGAGAAATGAGTTTGCTTTCAGACGCACCGCGACCGTTTCGGTGGACGATTCGTTGGGCCAGGGCAGCGCGAAACTCGAGTGCGAATTCGCGGTTTAGATCAACAGCCATGGGCCATCGGCGCCGCGACGTTTCATTTTCTGCAAATTCAAGTAACGGGGTAAGACGAGCGCGGTAATCGCTGGTGGTCTTTTCGCCCGTGGTCTGTCGTTTTTCGACAAGGAATTGGTCGATGAGTTGTCGAAGCGTCAATCGAACCGACGTAGGTTGCGCCAATTGCCGCTTATGTCGTTTGGATGGGACAATGTATGTACCCTGGGAGATCTCGCAGAGAATCTCATGGAGCCGAACCTCGGCCTCTCTTTCAGTGTCTCCCAGCTTTTCGCCGAATTGTTGTCCGGCGAGCCGCCCCCGGGCCAGAAAACTGGATCCGCGACCCCACACGTGTATGGCCGCTTTATTGCCGGCCACGTGAGTGTGCCGACCCAGTAACTCGGCCGGCACCATGCGCCGGGGTGCAGCTTGGATCGAGCCACAGGGTGAACCAGCTCCCTCACCGGGAGTTGATTCGTTCGATTCGGCGCTGTTGTGGATGGGATCGAGCATTGAAGCGTCTCGGAAGTTCATGACGCTGCTCTGCAACGTCACTCACACTCAAGAACGCTCAATTGACTGGATCCTGGATTTATGTGGAGGGAAACTGCGTAAGAAATTCTTCCCCCTCGGTGCTAACCCCCAATTCGCTTTTGAATAGCGAGCCGAAGTTTTTTGATGCTATCCTGGCTGAGGCTGAGGAAACTTCCGAACGCTAAGTCTAAAGGCTCGACGTTTCCGACGAACCGTTGGCCGTACCGCCGCATCAACACGATGTTCCGATAAAACTGAATTTTCAGAATGTCTGTGAATTGTCCGAACCCAGGGCCTTTCTTCCCACTTCGTTCGAGAATCTCCAGCCATTCAGCGAGGTGCGGCTGTGCGGCCTGATTGCGGATTTCGGCGGCGATTCTACCAATGGGCAAACGCGCTGGCAGTCGCATCGAAAGAGGTAACTCAATACTCACGCTCTCGTTTCCACGACGAGCCGATTCGGGCAGCCCAATTCCCGCCAGATTGGGACCTTGGGGCTCTGGGAGGTCCCATGTCGCCATCCCGGCCAACTGCCACTTACCACAGAAGGCATCCATCGCCGGATCGATCAGCAGTTCCGTTTCCGCGTTGGAAAACTTAGAAATAAGATTCGGGGTGCGTTGGCGGATTTCGGAAACTCCCGTCAGAAATGCAGGGTTCGTTATTAGCCAACCTGCATAGGCCAAGGTTTGATCATGAAATGCTGCAGATCGTTCTTCAAGGTCCGTGAAATCACTTGCCAGCGATTCAAATTTGATTCCGCACCGCCCCCAGCCGAGTGCTTTAAAGTCTTCGGCAGAGATCGTGATAGGACCTCGTACCTGGAACAGACTCGATACAATGAGCGCACCTTGTGCGATTCCAACCGTCGAGCAGTTCGTCTGTAGAAACTCTGATAACCGGCGTTCAAAACTTAGCTCTTTCTGCGAGAACAGTTTGGGCAAGTGTTCTTCAATTGCGTCAAGTAAGTCCTTGGGGAGCCCGTACAAGACGTCACGGTTGTCTGAATCAAAAAGTTCACCAGCATCATGGAGCAGATTCTCGGAGGCTTCAGTATTTGGCTGAACAAGGGTTTTGAACCGAGTGACTGATTGCGTTTCGAATAACATTCCATTACTTCCTGCGTGAAGAACCGTAATATCTAAGCTACTCCATACCGTTATTTTTGTGAATGTCGGCGTTTCTCCCCGAGGACTAGACCCTCATCACCAATTGCACCACCGACAAGTTTCCCCAACCGTTGAACAATATCCATTACACGTTCATCGATATGCGTCTCGTTTTTCATTGCCCTTTCGATTGTTGTTGTAGCCGGTTCCGTTTCCCCGGAGGGGCGGCTTATTGGCACACCGCTCATTTTTTTCTCCCTGTATGTGGTTATTAGTCCAGCCTTACTACCAGCAGCTACTGGCGGCGCTACGCTTCTTTTATCGCCATAGCGTTCGCTGCGGCGAAGTCGTGGAGGACATTCGCGGCCCACGCCCGGCCAAGAAGCTGCCGGTGGTGTTGAGCCCGACGGAAGTAGCGCGCTTCTTCCGGGCGATGCCTTCGCTCAAGCAACGAACGATTCTCATGATCGCTTATGGTGCCGGGCTACACGTCGGCGATGTGATTCAACTGCGCCTTTCCGACAAGGGCTTCATGCGAATTCGCTAATTCGGCTACCTGGCCAAACGGCAACGACAGGAGAAGCTGGCGCACTGCCGCCGACTTTTAGAAACTGTGCTGCCTAACTCGGGCAAACTCTCGCCGGAGCCAACCGCGGCGCAGGCGACGAACGATGATCAAGCCGCACCATCCGTATGCCCCGCTTGTCAGCAAGGCGCTCTGCGGATCGTCTTTCAGTGGGACCGCTACTCGCCAGCCTGCTCGCATCCGCCGATCGCGGCGGCTGCGTGTCGCGAGCGACATCGAGAAGACAGCTCATGATGAGGCGCGCGGTCTCTCATCATCGGCAATATGGAATCCTCGTGTGCCTTCTGCAGGCACACAGAGACAGCCTGCTGCGCAGGCTGGTCGCATCGAGCAACCACCTGTATTGTTCGATTGCTGCATTTGCCACGGCCTGTGCGTCCGTCAACACTAGGGGCCAGTCATCGCCGTCTTCTCCAACTGCCAGCCTCAAGCACACGCCGAAACACAACTACTGCAATGATTGAATTCCCATAGCAGCGCCCTCTCGGCGGTTCAGTTCAAGGGAGTAGTAAACGGCATGCGGCAAAGCACTTCCAAGGGACAATCCTCTGATAGCATGCCGCCTACTATCCTTATCATTATGACGCATAATCCCCCTGGATTTAGTACCTCGACTCAACCGTTTTGATGAAGCGAGGTCACCGCTGCCACTTCCGTTGAGGCTCGACGCGCACTTCGACACATTAAAATCCTGGCCATCTAAGCGGACGCTTCGACTATACACTCGCGACTATGGGGGGGCGTGTCCTGAGCGCTGAAGGCAATTCGAACCTTGACTCACCGATCGTTCCCTTTGCGCTTGGCTTCGAAACGGCATCGATACCGCGCTTCGAACGACGAACGCGCGTGTGAACAATGGACGCTGCCACAAGCAGAAACACCGACTGGGGTGGTTCTGGAACAGGCGACTCGCCAGTCAAGTTAATTTGGATGGTACTGACTTTACCAAAATGAGTTCGCCATTCATCGTATTCACTCGTCGACATGGTTCCATCTGCAATTCCTCGGCGCCAAATCACGAAATCGGCGGCATCAACATTACCGTCACCGTTGAAATCGCCAGAACTGCTACTGGATTGAAAATGGCTGAGGATAAGTTGATTTAAGTTGTAGATACTTTGAGCACCGTAATGCACGAGGAATGACCCGCTGCCATCCGCTGTGTGGAGCCTTTGTCCATTTGCGATGTTGATAAATTGGCCAGTCATGCCTGCGGCAAATTCGATAACGGTATAGGCTTCATTGGGAAGCGGAATGTGGCCGGCGGCAAGTGATATGTTTAATTCACCATCTAAGCTTGTATTGCCAGAGATAAGCAGATGAGAGGGCGCATCTGCGCCTACAGTGATATTGATCTTTGCTGCTGAGAGCTGTGTGTAGTTACCGAGAATTGCCGCGCCTGTAATCGACGGTTCAGGGTTTAAAGCTCCACCTTGATTTACAAGATCGCCATGAAACTCTTGGAATCTGAGAGAACCTGCGAGAAACTGAAACGTTCCTCCCTCGTTGTGACGAATTGCATTGGCGGACAACTCACCGCCTTGTAGTGCGAGGTATCCTTTGGACCATAGGCGTAATTCATCAGTTACTTCGACCACCCCACCGGAGATCGCTGAATTGGCGGTTCCACTGGCGAAACCGATGTTCATAGATCCCGCCACATTCAGAATGCCTCCTGAGTGGATGTGAACCGCATTCGAGCTGCTCGAACTGGCCGCGAGCTGAAACGCGCCACCTATCTCGAATTGCCCGCCAGTCTGAGTAAGGCGACCTGTACCGTTGATCCCCGCGGCGACATCGCCCGCTACGTTTACCTTGCCACCGTTTATATTTAGTCGTCCGACGGATCCCGCTGCATCGCCGAGGATCATTCGCCCAAACACGTCGAGATCTCCATTGTTAAGCGTATGGATCGCGTTGCCTCCTGCTCCTATCGTATATCCGATTAAGTCCGGCGAAGCATGATTCAGGCCTACTTGAATTGTCCCGCCATATTGAGTCAGTAGTGAATGGGAACCGGCAAAAGCGGCAAGGCGCATAGAATCGCGCACTTCGATGTTGCCGTTGCTTGAAAGTAAGTAATCAGAAATGCCGCGTTCGCCCAAAATCATCGCTCCTGTATTGATAGTTCCCCCGGAGTGTGTGATGGTGGACCGGGAAGCAGCCGCTTGACCCAAGCTCGCCGATGCAGCGGCGAGAAAGTTGCCTGCGACATTAATATTGCCGCTAGACAAATCGATACTTGCTTCACCGTTCAGTCCAGCGACGAAATCGGCTACGCCGTTATTTTGGTTTGTTACGTTGATCGTGCCGCCCGCCATTGAAAGCGACGCAAGAGCCCTCTGACCATTTGCTGGATTGCGTAGGCGGGCCAATTGGAATCGATCGCCAGTGGTCGTCAAAACCGCATCGCCACTAAGTTCGATGTGTGCACTGGCCGTTGGCTGGTTCGCAATAGTAATTGAAGGGGCGATAATTGTGCCGCCGGAAATTGCCGCATCCGCGTTTCCACTTTCGCCAAAGATGAATGGCCTACTCGCATCGAGCACTTCTATTGTGCCACCTTCCATGATAAGGCTGGCAAAACTTTGCGAAGCCGCGGCCAAGCGAATCTCGCGGTTTACACTAAGTGCTCCGCCGGTAATGCGAAGAGTGCCGCCTGATCCAACGTCGGTACCCACAGTGAAGTTTTGGGCTGCTTCGGCTGAACTCAGATGGATAGTGCCATGGTTGTCAAGTCGTACGTCATGTTCAGCGCTTGGGCGTCCGTGACTCCAAACAGAATCATTGAACCATGATGCCAAGTTGCCGCGCCAACGAGTTTGAAGGCTCAGATCGAGATCGACTTTAGCAAGATAGACGTCATAGGGTTCCCATAACGACATTGTAAAGTATAAGGTCTTGCCACCGTCCTCAACATAAAGTGGATTCATGTACGGTGCATATAGTCCGGGTGCCTGATCGAAACGGGCCACTGTAATCGGGTTCGACCAGGGTCCCCAAGGCGTGTCAGAGTACCGCATTTGGAATTCGGGGGTGGTTCCACCCGTTCCATACATCATGGTCCATGCACGCATCGAATCGTTATACATAACCGACATTTCACCAACGCCGCTATCGACCAGCTTGTGCCCGGTAAACTCACTATTGCCCCAGACAGGAACTCCGTTTTCGAGGCCGTGGAAGTACTGATAAGATGACAGGTTTTCGATTTGATGAGGAAGAACCCGGGCCAGTTTCACGCCACCTTCTCGCCCACCTGGTGTGCCCCAGATGTAAATATGGGAGTCGTTTGAATATTCCAGCGGTGAGCGGTAGCTCGCAGCAACCATACCAAAGTTTCCGGGGCCTTCAGTGCCATTAGCAGTTGAGTAAGGGCCTCCACTGGGCGCGCTAAACTGGTAATTTGGCACTGTTGTAAACTGCGAGTCGCCTTCGCGCCACCATGCAAGGCCCGCATGGCTTAACGTCCACCCGGTATTCCAGTTGGACACGTGCATGTACCATGCGTAGATTTTGTCGCCTACGCTGATAGCCCCCGTGGGAATGTATGTTACTGGTTGGGTACCGGGTGTAATCGCCTGCCGTGCAGTGCCATTCGGCCGAGTTAGCCACCCGTCGAATGCTAGCCCATCGCTAGGATCAACGTCCGTTGTCCAAGCCATCACATTATTCCGCCAATCGAACCCTCCTGGGCCTTCGCTTGCAAACGTGTCTCCAAAGAGGAAATAGGTTCTGCCGTTGTGATTAACCATATGTCCGAGGTCGGTACCTCCGACATTCACATGTCCGCTAATGAGGGGGCCTGTGAGGCGATCCACCAACTGAAAATTCTGGGCGCCAGTGATCGTCGAAGCCATCGCACATGAAGCCGCGTTAACGACAAAGCACAGTAGAGCAATCGCGGCAAATTTGCGGAAAATCGCGTTGTAGTACATTACTGATCGCAGGTCTCAAGCCAAGATGTCGTTCACTATATTTCCGGCTACATCGGTAAGGCGGAAATCACGACCCTGGAAACGGTATGTCAATTTCAGGTGATCGAGTCCGAAAAGATGCAACATCGTTGCATGAAGATCGTGGATGTGAACCGGATTCTCGGTGATATTCCAGCCGATTTCATCAGTAGCACCGTATGTGAGCCCTGACTTGAAACCGCCGCCGGCCATTAACAGCGTAAACGCGGCAGGATGATGATCACGTCCAGTCACCACTTGGAAGCCCGGCCGGTTCTCTCCGAGAGGGGTCCGACCAAATTCGCTGCCCCATACAACCATGGTTTCATCGAGCAGGCCACGTGCTTTCAAGTCCTTAATAAGTGCGGCAATCGGTTGATCAACAACGCTGCAATTGTACGGCAGCTCTTTGTCGATGTGGCTGTGATGATCCCACGACGAGTAAATAATATTGATGAATCTCACGCCCCGCTCGACCATTCGCCGAGCCAGCAGGCAATTGCGAGCAAAACTTTGGTGGGTATTGCCATACACGCCACGGCCAACTCCGCCGAGGTCCGCCGGCTCCTCTCGGTCAAGTCCGTACATGGTGCGGATGTGGGCCGGTTCGCTGCTAAGGTTGATCAGTTCGGGAGCGGCAGTTTGCATTCGGAAGGCAAGCTCGTAGTTGTTTATGCGGCTGGCGATTTCCGGGTCACCAACTTTCGATAATCGCTCGTGGTTGAGTTTGGCAAGCGAGTCTAGACCCTTGCGCTGTAACTCGTCAGGAAGTCCGGCCGGATTCGACAGATTCAGTACTGCTTCGCCCTCGCTTCGGAACAATACGCCGGCATGGTTCGATGGCAGAAACCCACTCGACCATAACGAGGAACCGCCGCTCGATCCGCGGCCGCTTGTCAGCACAACGTAGCCTGGCAAATTTTGCGACGCATTACCGAGACCATAGGTCAACCAGGAGCCCATTGTTGGCAATCCGAAAATGGGCCGGCCGCACTGCATCATCAGTTGTCCGGGATGATGGTTGAATTGATCGGTATGTAGGCTGCGCAGCATTAGCAAGTCGTCTGCACAAGTAGCCAGGTGGGGCAGCAAATCGGAAAACACCATGCCACAATTTCCGTGCTGCTGAAACTTGCGGGGGGATCCCATCAACGTAGCCGATTCCTTTTGAATGAAGGCGAAGCGTACTTTCTCCACGAGGGAATCGGGCAGCTTTTGGCCGTCGAGCTCGTTGAGCTTAGGCTTGGGATCGAATAAATCCAACTGGCTCGGCGCCCCTTCCATAAAAATGAAGATGCAACTCTTGGCCTTGGCTGGAAAATGAGGTGTTTTGGGGCCAGGTGCCGATGGCGAATTTCTCACTATTTCCGTGGGAGACGATGCGAACACGCCGTCGGAGGTCAGCGCTACTCCCAGGCCGGCGAGCCCCAGCCCGCAAGCCCCACTCGTTAAGAAATCGCGACGCGATTGTGTAAGGTATTCATCGAATGGATTCATGGTGTACACCTGTATTCACCGTAGCACTGAGCGAATGCTCGGCTTAATCGCGCGTCAGAAACTCGTCGAGGTTAAGAATGATTCGACAGGTGGCTACCCATGCCGCTGCCTCTTCTGTTGGCGTCGAACTCAACTGAGATTGCCCAGCGAGTTGGCTTGCTTCAGATTGGTGATGTTGATACCAATCACGGCTCGATTTAAGCAGTTCTTTGAGCCATACAAGTTCGACGTCCGACGGCGGTCGGGCTACGCATAAACGAAATGCCCGGACCAAGAGAGCTGATTCATCGTCGACTTCCGCATTTTCAAGAACTCTTCGTGCGAGTGCCTGTGCGGCCTCGACGAACGTATCATTATTGAGCGTTGTAAGCGCCATCAGGGGAGTGTTGGAAATCCCGCGTACGATGCACGTGGTATTGGCATCGGGGCAGTCGAAAGTCGTTAAATTTGGGTGGGGCGCGGTACGTTTGAAAAATGTGTACATTCCGCGTCGATATTTATCATCTCCTTCACTATCGGTCCACTTAAATGAGTCGGCGTATGTCAGAGCCGCTATATCTGGTGGTAGGGGCGGGAAAACACTGGGGCCACCGACTTTACGACAGAGCAATCCGCTTGCCGCTAAGCTGAGATCCCGGACGAGTTCCCCCTCGACGCGGAATCGATTTTGCCTGTAGAGGAGTCGGTTTAAGGGATCGAGGTCGGCTAACTCCGGGCGATGCCGTGATGACTGCCGATATGTAGCGCTGAGTACGATCAGCTTTACCATCGCCTTTCTGCTCCAGCCCCGATTGATGAACTCGGCAGACAGCCAATCCAACAATTCGGGATGACTGGGCTTTTCCCCTCTCACTCCGAAATCGTTGGCTGTCTCAACTAGTCCACGACCAAACAAGTGCGACCAGATGTGATTGACGGCAACTCGCGGCGTAAGTGGATTAGCAGGATCCACCAGCCAATGGGCCAGATCTAATCGATCGGCGCCGCGATCTGGGTCTCGTGGATTCAGCGGATGTAAAGCCGTTAAACCTCCCGGGCTGACTAACTCACTTGGCTGCAGGAAATCACCTCGGGCCAGTATATGACTTTCGCGTCGGTCTTTGACGCGTTCGCCGATCGTCATGATGCGATGAACGGGGCGTTCGGGGGCAGTCTTTTTGAGCTTTTCAACTCGTGCCAACAGCTTCGCGGCAGCCGGATCTCGCGCCAGATATGCTTGGTTTACGAGTTGCCGCTGCTTTTGATCGCGATTGTCTGGTGTGATTAAAATCGCAGCGCTTTCATGCTCTGTTAAATCCGAGCTTCCGTTTTCGATACCAAGAAGTTGCGATTTCTCCCACGCCCCTTGGCCAGACTCAATTTGGCGGCCACGTGCATTAAGCTCTGACTTGGCAGCAGTCAGCCTGCGATCAAAGGATCGCTTTTTCTTTCTATACTCAGCTTCCTCTTCAGACGGTGTAGCAACTTCAACATCAAGTTCATCACCATTATTAAAAAAAGCCATCAGTTCATAATATTCACGGTGCGAAATCTGGTCGTATTTATGCGAGTGGCAACGAGCGCAGCCGATCGTCAAGCCGAGCCACACAGCGCCTGTCGTTTCGACGCGATCGAAGCACGCTTCGACACGAAACTGTTCCTGATCAACGCCGCCTTCGCGATTTGTAAGCGTTTGTCGGTGGAAACCAGTAGCAATGAGCTGTGAGTCGCCGCGTTCCGGGAGCAAGTCGCCGGCCAGCTGCTCGACAGTAAATCGATCAAACGGTAAATCCTCATTGATCGCCTGGATCACCCAATCCCGATACCGGTATGCCGTAGGTCGATTTCCATCTTTCTCATAGCCGTCCGAGTCAGCATATCGCGCTTTATCGAGCCAATGGCGCCCCCAACGCTCGCCAAAATGAGGCGACGCTAACAATTGTTCCACCAATCGTTCGTAGGCATCAGACGATCGGTCGTTAATAAAGACATCTACTTCGTAGACGCTGGGAGGAAATCCGAGCAAATCGATGTAGAGACGCCTGATCAGCGAATAGCGGTCAGCTTCCGGCGACGGCTTAATACTCCTTCGTTCGAGTTCCGCTAGAACGAAACGATCAATCTCGTTGCGGACCCATCCACGATTATTAACAGCGGGCAGCATTGGTTGCCCGGCGCGCTCATAGGCCCAATGTTTTCGGTATTCGGCCCCGCTTGAGATCCAGCGCCGCAGCACGTCGATCTGATTTTTAGCCAGCGGATCGCCTTCGGGAGGCATACGTTCGTAATCTTCCTTGCTCGTTACGCGACGGAGAAGTTCACTTTCGTCCGGCTTGCCCGGCACGATTGGATGCGATCCGGAATCGCCTTCACGCACCGCTTGGTCACGTATGTCGAAACGGATGCCCCCCTCCTGCTGATCTGGACCGTGACAGAGCAGGCAATGGTTAGCCAGTATCGGCTGCACATCATGTATGAAATCGACCTCACTACTTGATGCACTAGTCGATTCGCCATGAGCGTCCAACGCCCCGGCTACCAAGAGGAGCATGCTTGCAACGAATTGCCGCGCGGTGGCCGCATTGTACTGCCGTTTGTGTGACCAACGACAAGCAAACGCGGCCATGAGAATCAATAGGCTGTACTTTTGTACGCACACTAAACCGCACCGCTTAGTGGTTCTCACAAATAGATGTGTCTTGAAAAGAGTGAACATCACCGGAACTCTGTGAGACTATTAAGGTAGGAAGAGAGAACTATCGCACCTCCGAATGCGAAATCGGTTTTGTTCGGGTTTAGGTCAAAGGCCCGGTAATACCTCTCCACCCGCTCTCGAACCAAATGAACGATAGGCCAATGGATCAATATCTGTCGAAACGGTTTGCACCGACCCGTCGCAATATGCAAAGTTCATCACCTGAGCATGGTTGGATCCAAATCGCCATTTGTCAGAGAAATTAAGCGTATCGCGCATCGGGGGGTAAAAGGTTGTTCGCAGGCTATCGTTTTCGTATCCGGCATACATCGTATTGTTGTCAGCCAAGTCTGTACCTGTGTCGTAAAGCCCGGGACTTAAGTACTTTTCACCAACCATAAATGTTTTAGAAGTGCCATCGGTTATCTGGCGAAAAGCAATTTTGCTGCGGCGAAAGCATATGCCGGTGTGGCTTGCGATATCCCCCCAATCATATGTGGCAGCGTTGTTATAGGACGACGGGCCGGAACCGCCTGTGCCCGTATCTAACGGATGATTAGGTTGGTCGCCCACGTTACCGGCATAGTCGCAACGTGCCACGTGACTGTTGAACGACGCATTGGCTAATCCGACACCGGTATTTAAGTACAAGCCCGGTGGTCGCCGAGAAGGACAGTTCATAAAACTTAACGGGGTTCGGTTCACAATTGCAGCGTCGTTCTTCTTGTCCGCCAGCGCTTTACCCGCGCCCATTCCATGAAGATCCCCATACTCGATAAAAGGCAGTACGTTGTAGATCCAACCGCCAGGCTGCTCGATTCCGAATCCGCGATCTGGATCACCGACCCAATAGAACCCCCACCCGCCGGTCGGAAGATGCCTATGAGAACTTTCGTGATTCAGCCAAGCCATTCCAATTTGCTTGAGATGGTTCTGACATTGGCTTCTGCGCGCTGCTTCTCGTGCAGCCTGTATGGCTGGCAACAGGAGCGCCACCAAAATGCCAATAATAGCTATAACTACCAAGAGTTCGACTAGTGTAAATGCGCCTTGTATGCGCAGGGCGGTTTGTAGGCCCATGCGACTTCGATTGCTTGCCTTCATTGTTTACATCCCAACCGAAAGGAGTAATAAGCAAACGACGTTTCAACGAGGAGCGCGTCGTCGATGCTTTGAATTAAAACGCTGCGACGTTACTTGGCCTCCGAAATCAAAGTGTTAATAACAGTACTGGTCTTTTTGGCCCCGCGGCTTTAGTTGGCCGACTACTAAAATAAATAATGTGCGGATCTATGTCAAATATTTTGAATAGCGTGGCGTTGGTACCGGCTGTAAATTTGCAACTGTTGTTATCAGTTAGCGCCCGTCTTTAAGTGTGATAGCGCCTCTGACGGGAGAACGCTAAACCAAAACTCTTGTCCTTGTTTAAATGGAACAACCAATTCGAAATTTTCAAAAGACACACCACCTGGGATAGGTGCTGTGCTGTTCCAATACACGCTGCGTCCATTCAACCACGCTTCAAGAGTTGGATCCGGTGCTTCGCACCTCCAACCTTGCGTTGCCGTTCTCCCCTCGTAGCGCCAGTGAGGCTTTACTTGCAATGAGTAGGCTGCTTTATCCGGTGCTTGTTCATCCGGACTGGCGTGCGCGATCGCATCACCACGGGCATTGCGCTTGAGTTCTTTCAAGCGGAATCGAGTATGATCCGAAAAGTCATTACCCTTAAAATTAGGCCAAAGGTCTTTGGCATTTACAGTACGATCTGCCAAATGAAGCCGACGCAAGCGTGCATAGTTCCCCATCGTGGACGTAATGATGCAACGGCTTAATTTGGCTGAATCATCGTGGGCAAATGAAGCTATACCGACCTCGTATGGTAGATCAGATCGGAACGTCAAACGTAGATAGACGTGAGCACCATTATCGAACGGCTCAACCTGCACGAATACGCGGAGGACTTCAGCGTGCTTCTCTCTGCTTATCACACCTTGTGTGGGGTGCATTCGTTCTTTGTCGGCGGGATGATCTGTGCTCCAAAATCGCTTTCCTCGCTCATTGTCATACCTACTGTGTTCTAGTTCCGAGTAGCCACGCTGAGAGGTGCCGGCAACGATCGGCTCCACCGCGATATAATTAATCGGTCGACTAGCATCATGACCTAGATATGGAGCGTAAACCCTTAGCAGGCCCCGCAAATTGCCTAGCGGGTGAAGTCCGATTCGGATTCCATCGACATGCCCCCACAACGGTTGCTTAGTGCCTTCGGTAGAAGGCCGGACCCACCGATGTTCACTGCTCGTTGTAGTATTGCTTACCACTATTTGAGCGAGGCTACTTTGCGCGCACGATGCTATTAGCAACAAAACCGTCAGCAAGGAACAATAGGGGCGATAGTGAACGAAGTCGCGAAGCGCAAATCTTCGTTTTCTATGCCGAATTGAAAAGGAGTTTACTCGCATTGAACTAAATCGGCGGGGGCCATCACGCAGATTGCCGACGATGCCAATCTGTCTGAAATAAATCGAACGAGATGTCGCGCATTGGGTGCTCTTTGATCATATCTTCATTAAGTGTTACCCCGAGGCCAGGGCCGCCCGGCAGAGGAAAAGCGCCATCTACTACGGCTGGATAACCGGGCCCGGTGGCCGCATCTTTGACCCAGGAGTCTACAAAGTCATTGAAGTGCTCCTGAATTTTGAAGTTGGTGGTGCAAGCGGCGAGGTGCAAGCACGCAGCTGTGCTCACTGGACCTCCAACATTGTGTGGCGCCATCATTACATACGATGTATCCGCCATAGCAGAAATGCGTTTCGTTTCTTGAAGTCCACAAGATTGAGTCGCATCCGTTTGAAGCACGTCGATGCACTTAAGGTCGAGCAGTTGCTGTACTTCGAAGCGGGTATGAAGGCGCTCTCCGGTAGCTATGGGAATTCGAATTTGAGAGGCGGCTTTCGCCAAGATCGCGGGATTATCCGGTGGAACTGGTTCTTCAACCCACGCAGGATCGAATCGCTCAAGGTCACGAGCAACTCGAATTGCAGTGGCCGCACTAAAACGCCCGTGCATCTCTATGAATAACTGCGTATCGGGACCAATGGCATCGCGAATGGCTTCTACCAATGCGATCGATCGGTTTCGTTCCGCGACCTCTAATTCATAGTATCCCGCCCCAAATGGATCGACCTTGAGCCCTCGATAACCTCTTTCCACCACTTTCCTCGCCGCACGATGAAATGCCTCTGGCTCGCGATCTACCGTGTACCAACCATTTGCATAAGCGGGGATCGAGTCGCGAACTGCACCGCCGAATAGCTGGTAGACAGGTACGCCGAGCGCCTTACCGATTATATCCCAGCAGGCGATTTCGATCAGCGCGATACCCGTGCCCGCCACTTCACTGACCCGAGCAAAATCGCCCATAAACATGCGATTCACCAAGGATTCTACTTGAAACGGATCGTGGCCGAGCACATAACGGGCGCGCACACCTTCGAGGAATCCGAGAACGGCGCCTGTGCGATTAACTGAGCGGGACTCGGCAACTCCAACGAGTCCATCGTCGGTTTCTAATTTGAGAAACAGGAGGTTTCTCCAGGGGGTACCCATTACTAACGGCGTCATCTTTGATATTTTCATTTTCGCACAGTCTCCAATCGTCCATTAACAGTTCGAGTTATTTGTCGAGGGTTATCATCTCGCAACTCTTCAGGTAGAGCTGCCTGCGGAAATCCTTGGTAACAGACGGGTCGGGCAAATCGCTCTATCGCGGCTGTACCTACAGAAGTGAACAAGTCGCATGTAGTCGCTGGATAGGGACCGCCGTGTTGCATTGATGGGCAAACTTCCACACCCGTCGGCATAGCGTTTAGTACAAGCCGGCCGGTCTTTTGCTGCAGCGCTGAAAGGAGGTCTCCATATGAGACTAATTCTTGCTCGGTAGCATATATGGTCGTGGCTAAATTGCCACCGAGGACATCAGCAGCGGCCTTTAGTTGCGTGGCATCTGCGCATGAAATGAGCAATGCGGCCGGACCGAACAATTCTTCTTGGAGTTGATTCGTTTGTAAAAATGTCTTCGCATCGGTACGTAAGATAGTTGCTAATACGTCTCTTGATATACCCTTCGAATGATGCCCTCGCAATTCATCAACTCCGGGAAGTTCTTTTAGTTTCGCGAGCCCTGACTTGTAATTATCCGTAATTCGCGGGTGCAGCATCACGCCGGGTTTCACCAACGAGATGGCTGTACAAACCGCTTGTTCAAAACTTGCTGAACTGCTGGCCAAGTAGAAGACTAGTCCGGGTTTCGTACAAAATTGGCCCACTCCAAGTGTCACCGAATCCACGAGTTGCTGAGCGATGAATTGAGACTTTTCGTTCAATGCATCAGGAAGTAGGAACACGGGATTTACGCTTCCCATTTCGGCGTAGACAGGGATCGGACGTTTGCGCTGTGCAGCAACATCGAATAATGCGCGTCCAGCCTTGAGAGAGCCTGTAAATGCTACAGCGGATACTTCGGGATGGCTAACCAGTGATAAGCCTACATTTGGATCCGATCCATGAAGGAGATGAAAGAGACCGTGTGGCATTCTCAGGGCTTGAACGGCCTTATCAATTGCCCCGGCGACTAACTGTGATGTCGCTGGGTGATAAGGATGTGACTTAACGATGACCGGATTCCGTGCAGCTAGCGCCGATGCGGTGTCGCCACCAGCAACCGAGAACGCTAGAGGAAAATTGCTCGCACCAAACACCACAACGGGTCCAACGGGGATTGACGTACGGCGGATATCTGGCTTAGGCAGCGGCTGTCGATCCGGATCGGCCCGGTCAATCCTTGCATCTACCCAGGAACCTTCTTCAACCAGATCTGCAAACATCTCGATTTGACGAATAGTACGCGTACGCTCGCCTTCCAATCGCTGATGCGGCAGGCTAGTTTCGTACGATGCCGTCTCGATTAGTTCGACACCCAGTGCAAGGATTTCGGCGGAGATGCGTCGGAGAAACTTGGCGACTAACGCTGGCTCAGTCTGCCGATAAATTTGAAACGCATTCATGGCAGCCGACACAGCGCAATTGATCTCTTCTGTGGTTGCGTCCTGGAATTGCTTCTCCAGCATTGCATTCGATCGAACGTTCCCGTCTTTATGCTTGGGTGATCCAGTGTCGACTGGTCCATTCATAATACTGCTTTCATATGCTTTGGTATTCGAACGGGCATAAATTGCCATCGCAGTCGAACTGCATTTCCGCAAAAGTGCCGGTAAGTTGCAAATCGCTTCTGGATGCAACCTCGGAAGCGTAACATTCAGATATTTCACATATTGCCAAGCTCAAAGTGTCGCGTATCCGAACAACCCGAACATCTCTCATTTGATCCGATTCAGTTGTGGACAGAGCGTGCTGAATAGTTTGACGATCCGTTTCAAAGTGAATGGGAATTTTTGCACTCTGCGGCGTCAGTGACGTGAGAGCGTTAGTGAACGTCGCTCCGTAATCGATCTTGGCCACAAGCCGACTTGTGGTGAAATCGGCCATGCCGATACCGATGGCGTTGCCTTGAGATTCCTCCGAGAGGTCGCGGACGAAGATACGTTGAACGCGAGGCTCAACAGCCTCGGGCAAGTGGGCGGAATAGCCATGCACACTGCGTCCCGTGATATTCGGATCCATGCCAGCACCGCTGATGTTTTTTCCGATACGATCAACGATGAGTAAGTCGATTTCTTTAAACGGCAATCGGGGCATCAAGCTTTTTGCCCGAACAAGTAATTGTTCTTCTCGCCCAATGAGCTTGTCTGCTTTTACACACTCAATGTGGGCTGTCGCATGAAGTGCGTCCTCGACAATCGCTAGTCCAAAGAAAACTGGGGTGGAAGCAAGAATCGTTGCAACACCGGATCTAATCACCTCTTCAAGCCCTAGTTTCAGTGCCGCCTTATGATGTGCCGCGGCGCCGCGGTGCTTTCCTAAACCAATCACAAGCATTTTTGCTAACCCGCTGCCGATGCTGCCTTGAAAATCGGTGTGAGGCTTTACACGATTGATGGGCACGATAACGTCCGCGTTGAGAGCTGCGGTGCTGAAGAACACTGGCGTGCCCGCAGCAGTTTGCCCTAGGCAGGTTGTTTCCATGGACGGCCGGAAGGATACCCCCATCGACTCGGGAGTGATGCCGTACTTTGCCAAGATCGCAAGCTGCCCCTCTGCCGTCGCACCCCCGTGGCTCCCCATTGCTGGAACGATGAAAGGCTCAGCACCCTGGCTCTTGATTCGCTCGATAACGGCTCGAATGATTTCTGCGAGATTGGAAATCCCGCGACTCCCCACGGCGAGAGCAACTCGGCCGCCGCGCTTCATTTCGATCGGCAGCGAATCCAAAGCAGCATGCAAATCGAAATCAGCCGTTGCGTGTACAGCTTGGCGGAGCCGCGTCATTTTTGGAAATATCGACTCCACGTCATCGACCATCAACCGGTATCCCCAAACCAGCACAACCCCCTTGGGATGCAACTGCATCTGGCATTCTTCTATTCAAAAGATCCACCATTAGCCGCGCGCGTCGCACTCGTTCACGACACATGGCAACGGCGACTTGCTGTAGGTGCCCGCCACTAGGATAAATGTCTGGCGAATTTCGCAGCCCCAATTTTAAGTAAATTGGCGATGCGACACGCACCATCTCAGGCGCTTCGTAGTATCGAACGTATCCCCCAAACCCGTCCGGAACCTCGACATAGACATCGACGGGTATCTCCACGGCCTGCCGAATACTACTCAACTGCCCGATCGTCAGATCGGGTGAAACGTTGATAGTACTTGCCCCTAGATCTGCAATTACCTTCGCCGAAGCTGGATTAGTAACGCTCAACTGCAAAGATATTTTGATAATCAAGTCCGCGGGAAGCTCCCCTGCGGACTTCATCTCATTGAGCACATAGAGCAACCCCACATCAGCGACCAACACACTACGCAAGCCAAATTCGCATCCCCGCTGTACATCTTCGACCGCATAACCAAGCTGATCCCTTCCTCGCAAATTGCATCCAATCACTTTACCAGCAGGAGTGAAAGGCTGTGGTGAAACATCGAACGCAGCGCGAGGGCTGACAAACAGCGAGATTTCAACTTGAGATTCTCTGCCGAGATGCAACATTTCCTTCAATTCGCTGTCGGTTAGCATCATGATGCCACTACCTTGACTCACGCGATGGATTGTCAAGTCGTAGCGTCGCGCTTCGTCCAAGACGGCGAGCATACACTGAGGTCCTTCACAACTCGGGATTTCAATCCGATATTGCGCGCCATCGCAGAATCGCTTTACTGAGTCAGGAGAATGCTCCGCTACCGACGGACTAATTCTTTCTAGAACTGCCATTTGTTGATGCCACGGTTACGTTGGTCAGTTGCTCTAAGTACTTGATTGACGCCGAAAAGTCTTCATCGCCAAGCCCAGAAGCAAGGCACTTTGCGAAGATGTCTCGTACGCTATTTGCTACCGGCATTGGGATGTCAATTGCTCGCGCAGTGTTGACCACTAGTCCCAGGTCCTTTTCCATTAATTTGAGAGCGAAAAACGGTGTGAAGTCCCGCTTCATGACGTTATCTGCTTTCATTTCCAAGATGCCAGAGCGAGCGCGACTTGACATGATAATGTCGTGAACAATCTGGGGATCGATACCCGCCTTCGTAGCGAGTACCATACCTTCATTCCACAACTGAACTGTCCCGGCAATAATCAGATTTACAACGAGCTTTAGATAGGCCCCCATACCGTTGAGTCCAACGTAGTGGGGGGTGCCCATTGCTAAGAATATTGGCTTCATGCGGTCAAAGATCTCTGGAGCGCCTCCTACAATAAAACCCAACTTGGCACTTTCTGACTCGTTCTTACTTCCGAAGACAGGCGCGTCGAGCATATAAGCGCCCCGTTCATTTAACTGACTGCTGATTCGCAGCGAAGTCGGTGGATCGACTGTACTGCAATCAATGACAACACAATCTTTCGTTACGTGATTAATGAAGCCTTGCGGACCTTCCGCTGTCTCCAACAGCGCGGCTCCGTCAGAGAGCATTGTGATAATTACGTCGGCGCCTGCCGCAGCCTCCGCGGGACTATCAACGGCAACGCCCCCAAGGTCGGCTAGCTCCTCGGCTTTGGCACGGGTGCGATTGTAAACTTGAACGGAATGCCCACTCCGCAACAAATTGCGGGCCATTCCGCGTCCCATAACTCCAACACCGACGAATCCAATTTTGCTAGGCATTTGCGTTGACATAAAAATCACGAGTTTTGAATTGATTTCTTGGACTGTCGACTGTAGATTGTGGCAATGTCGACTGTCGGCAATTCGATTATTGTACTTTTAGCACAACCCATGTCAACCACCAACGTATCCGCTCCAACAGCTCCCATTAAAAAGGAAGTTCTTTGTGACAAGGTGCTAAGCATCGTCCGGGAATGGATCCTCAGCGGGCGCGTTAAGCCAGGCGAGCGCTTAATCGAATCTTCGATTGCGCAGCAGTTGCAGATCAGTCGCGCTCCCTTACGAGAAGCACTCTGGAAGCTGGCGCATCAAGGCCTCGTAGTGATCGAGCCGCACAAGGGTGCTTATGTGACCAAACTGACTGTTCAAGACATCCACGAAATTTTTGAACTCCGTGTTGTACTGGAAACCCACGCAGCGAAATCCGCGCGCAGACACATGACCCCTGAAGCTGAATCCCAGTTGGAGCGTGCCACCGTTGAATTGGAAGGTGCCGCATCGTTTGCTGACATGGCAGCTTTTACTATGGCTGACGTGAAATTTCATCAGACACTGGCCGACTTATCCCGGAATAAGCACTTCATCGATGTATTAAACGATGTCTCCACGCGCTTTTTCGGGTATGAGCTGATTCAGGATATGCAGAAGGCTGATCGCTTTCGCTTCGATGAGATGGCAAAGATTCACCGACGGATGAAAGAGCTCGTGGTATCGGGCACGGAATCTCAGATCGAAAAAGGATTCCACGCAGCGTACGCTGAATTCCTTAAATATGTATTACAGCGCTTTGATCATGACTAGCCGTTTCCGCTGGTGGATTGCATTGTTGCTCTTTTCAGCTACTGCAATCAACTACCTCGATCGCTTGGCGTTGCCCGCGTCAGAGAGCGCGATACGGGTAGATATTCCAATTAGTGATGCCGAGTATGCTCGACTTGGCGCTTTCTTCCTGGCGGCTTACGCCACAATGTACGTGGTTGGCGGCCGTCTGATGGATTGGTTGGGAACGCGATGGGGTTACGCCGTTACGTTTACGTTTTGGTCCGCCGCAAGCATGGCAACTGGCTTTGCCACCAGTGTTGGCGGACTCGCTGCTTGCCGCTTTCTTCTGGGTATAGGAGAAGGGGGTAGTTTTCCCGGTGCTGGAAAAGCAGTTGCTGAGTGGTTTCCCGCTCAGGAGCGGTCTTTTGCATTTGGAATCTTCAACACAGGTTCAGCGTTAGGATCTGTACTTGCTGTGCCGCTTGCCGTCTTAATTATTGAGTTAACCAATTGGCGAGTGGTGTTCTTTGCGACCGGTGGAATTGGATTACTCTGGATTTTTGCGTGGCTCGCTTTCTATCGCAGGCCAGAGCAGAGTCGTTTCGTTTCCGCTGAGGAGCTTCAATATATCCAGCAGGGTCGCGTTGGAGTCGGGCCAACAATCTCAGACATGCCACTTCGTTGGTCGCAACTTTTTAGTTTTCACCAATTGTGGGCGCTGATGACGGCAAAGTTTTTGACGGATGCGGCTTTCTATTTTTACAGCTTCTGGATTCCCAAATATCTTTTGTCGGAACACCACCTAGACCTACGCGCTTTGGCGGCCTATGGTTGGATTCCTTATCTCTTCATGGCAGCTGGCAGTTTTTTTGGCGGATGGCTCGGCTTAAAGTTGATCCAGCGCGGACTGTCGCTCGATCTGTCGCGGAAGCTGACTTTGTCGATCGCAGCATTCACGATGCCGGTATCGTTATTGGTATCATCTGCGCCACTCAATTTGGCGATCGTATTTCTTGGACTCGCGCTTTTCGGTCATCAGTTCTGGTCATCAAATGTTCAAACCTTAGCTGCTGACTTATTCCCGTCCAATGTAGTGGGCTCCGTCGAAGGCCTAGTGGGGGCAGCCGGCGCAACGGGCGGAATGGTCTTCCAGTTTATTGCGGCATGGCTCGTTACAAACTACGGTTATGCGCCGGCGTTTGCACTGGCAGCTGTTCTATATCCACTGGCACTGATGATCATCATCGTAGGTGTAGGCAGAATTCGCCCCGTGGATCTTCGGGAATTTGATTGGAGAATGAAACCAAACCAAGAGATTCGAGATCGAAACGCTAACTGTTAATATGAGTTATGAGTCTTGACGGTGCGCGTCGGGTATTTTTTTGTTGACGTCGTGTTATTTCTGTTTATATTGCGGACAGGTTGGTTTTCTAGTCATCGACTGATATTAACAGTTGATGCGACAAGGTTTTCTACCTTTAGACACAGGTGGCTAGCCACGATTTCTTTATGAGTGATCGTGATCAAGTCTCTCGCCCACTTTTCACCCCGTAGGAGCGAACTAATGTGCAGACCTTTCATTACGAGCGTCATCGCGTGCACCGCCCTCTGTAGCGCGATCATCGGCCAAACCAACGCCGATATCGTTGCTCAATTCGCCGATGGCAACGACAACTTTAATGGTGGCCTCAATCCGCCATCGGTTGACTCCTACTTCGGAATGGCCGGAGGTGGGTGGGGTGGGGCGTGGTCCACTGCTAAGAACGCAAGCTCAACCTTTTCGAGTGGGGTGATCAACACCGCGCCGATACATGGCGGTGGGAACTACCTAAATGCCACGCTCACCCTCGCACCAGGCGTTGCAGGTCAAGCCGCTGCAGGGCGACAGTACCAAGCCCCTGCCGGCTTTCAACTATCCGATCCGCACACGATCTCGTTCAAATTTCGTCCAGAAACTGATTTCCCGGATGATGCAAATTTAAGCGACCGTTATCAAATTTGGGACAACACTACCGGCAACCAGTCGGCGACTGCAGCAAACAACACTTGGGCGATCGCATCCTACGGAGCGGGCAGTGCTGCCGGACCGCTCGGCACTGTATCGGGCAATTGGGGATTTCTCAGTGGGAGTACAAGCAGCAATGCGTTCAATGCTCAAACTTTCGTTGATACCGGCATCAATGTGCAGGCAGGGAAGGTTTACAGCTTCGAGATTACAACAGACCCGACATCGAAATCCTGGTCAGCGACCATTAGTGACGGTGTAAACACTTTTACTTCCGGCACTTTACTTTGGCGAAATCAGACGGTGTCGCAGGCGGGAGGAAACTTGTTTTGGGGCACACAGAAATCGGCGATTTCTGTGGGTAATACCATGACCTACTCGCTTGATAATGTGCGAATTGCATTCGTTCCCGAGCCAAGCTCATTTGGGATCACAGCAATGCTAATAGGGCTTCTTGCCGCCAAGTGTGGAACTCGGCAAGCAAAAAGCGCAGGCGGGTACGTTCGTTGAGCAAAAATGCGGCGGAGTGAGCCACGTACTCATTTACTCTTCTATCACCTCATGTTAACTCTCCTACAAAGTGATGCCATGCACAGATTTTTTAAAGTCGTAATCGTAACGGCCGTTTGCTTGTGGGGTCCTGTCAATGCCGGTTTGGCTGACATTGTGGCTCAATTCACCGATGGAAATGACAACTTTAATGGCGGATTTATTTCGCCAACGGTTAATTCCTATTATGGTAAAGCTGGTGATGGCTGGGCCGGGCCGTGGACAACGTCGAAAACGGCTAGCGCAGCCTTTAGCAGCGGGGTCATTAATACGAACCCAATAAATGGTAGCGGGAATTATCTAAATGCAACCCTCACAATCGCCCCCAATATAGCTGGACAAGCCGCCGTCGGACGGCAGTACTACGACCCTACTGATAGCGGTCAGCTCAGTCAGCCCCATAGCATATCTTTCGATTTTCGGCCCGAGACCAACTTTCCTGTAGATGCGAATTTAAGCGATCGTTATCAGATCTGGGACAACACGTCGGGCAATCAGAACGCAACCAGCGTAAATAACACTTGGGCAATTGCCGCGTATGGCGACGAAAATCCAACCGGTCCAGGCGGCGTAATAGGCAAAAACTGGGGCTTTCTCGATGGTAACCTGTCGAGCAATGCTTTTACTGCTCAAACTTTTATCGACACCGGTATCGCTGTTCAAGCTAACACCACCTATCGCTTCGAAATCTTTACCGATCCGACGACTAAAACATGGTCGGCGACGATTACGGACGGTGTGAACTCATTTACATCGGGGACTTTGCTGTGGCGCAACCAAACAGCAGAGCAGGCTGGCAGTCATTTGTTCTGGGGTGCGCAAAAGTCGGGACTATCCGAGTTCGCGGCAATGACTTACTCCCTCGACAATGTTTCCGTATCAATCGACCTTCCTAGCAGTCCTTCTGCCGATTTTAATGGCGACGGCATTATTAACGCTGCAGACTATGTGATTTGGCGTAAATCAGGAGGTACACCGCAGCAGTATGACGATTGGCTAGCCACTTTTGGCCAAACGGTGTCCGGGAGCGGGGCCGGTAGTGGTGGCACTTCCGTTCCAGAACCTACTTCACTGAGTTTTGTGCTAATACTCATCGCGGGGAAATTGCTGCATCGAGGAAGACGTGCCCGGCACAAAATGGCTCACGTTTACGGAAAACGATGGCTATTCGTACCGCTCTTCTTTCTAACACTTCTTACTTTCTCGTTTATTGAGACTGCATCTGCGAGCGACAATCCATGTCCAATTGGGGATTACTGTGAAATCCCCGTTGAGCAACTAGAAGACAAAGTCCGAGGTGGCATGCTCGGGCAGTTATTTGGCAACATGAACGGCCTTGTTCACGAGTTCAAATATATTCACGAGCCAGGGCAAGTCGAATCCTATACACCATCATTACCAGATGGGGCCCACACTGATGATGACACAGATATCGAGTGGGTTTACATCGTTGAAATGGAGCGTCAAAAGACATCCATTCTTCCGCCATCGCAAATTGTTGCTTTATGGAAAAAACATATCAACCGGCGAGTTTGGTGCGCAAACCTTTACACTCGACATCTGATGGATCTGGGGTTAGAACCACCGCTAACGGGCGACTCTCGATTCAATCCCTGGTCACACTTCAATATTGCAGGGCAATTCAGTTGTGAAACTTTTGGACTTATAGCGCCTGCAATGCCTCAGACTGCGTCGAGGATAGGCTTAAATTATGGCCGCGTCGCTGTCAGCGGCGAGCCAACGCAGGCCACACAATTATATATGGGTATGATTGCCACCGCATTTGTGGATAGCGATATCAACCGTATCTTAGACGCAGGCTTGGCATCGGTCGATTCCAGAAGTGAAATTTCGAATATCGTTCGTGTTGTCCAGAAGCTTCATCAGGAACACCCGGATGATTGGAAGACTACGCGTCGATTGATCAAGGAGCGATGGCAGAAACATGATGGCGCATTCCGTGACCAGAATGGTTATGAGTTAAACACAGCCAGTACAGTTGCCGCTCTGCTCTACGGGCAAGCCGATTTACAGGAAACTCTTCGCCATGCTTTTAACTTTGGCTGGGATTGTGATAACAGCGCAGCTACCGCTGGAACCGTAGTGGGAGTGATCAAGGGGCGAAACTGGATCAACAAACAGGGTTGGGAAGTGAAGGACCGTTATCGCAACACGTCTCGGGACCAAATGCCGAATGACGAAACGATTAGCCAGTTCGAAGACCGCGTTATTAATTGCATGAAGCAAGTTATTCGAGAGCAAGGTGGCGAAATTATCAAAGTTGACGGAAAATCCGTATGCCGCATTCGCCGGGAAGCGCCCGCCAATGTGGAGTCGCTCGAATCAGCGCGGACACTGGCTTCGCCCAAGAAACTATTCCGTCAAGATATCGAAACGAACCTCGGTGGCGATTCTCCCACTGACCGAGCTCGTGCCGCTTACCTAGCAATTTGCCTCGGAGAAAGCGCACGATTACAGCTCGAACGGCCGAGCGAATGGACTCAAGCTGTTGAGGACTTGAGTGGCTTTCCTGAAATAGCGCGCAATGTATTTAACGCAATTTCAGAAAACGGGCTCGATCTGCAAGAAAAGGCACGCCTCGCCGGTTTGGAACCGCCGGTTACAAGTCAATGAATTTGCGGGGACTTGGCAAGGACAATTCGGTGGCGTGGCTTCAATCATACCGGCCAAAGTCATGTAGCATATCTCTTTGATGGCTGCAAAGTTGGTGACTAAGCAATAGGAAATAATTATGACCCGGCCGCCACTATGCGTCGGTGCGTTATTACTTGCGGGAGTTGTATTCGGGTGCAATCGGCAAGCAGGTATATCGCGTCCTAAGCTGAATGCTGCCGAGGC
Source organism: uncultured Planctomycetaceae bacterium (assembly GCA_964618225.1). Lineage (GTDB taxonomy): Bacteria > Planctomycetota > Planctomycetia > Pirellulales > Lacipirellulaceae > JABDGM01. The sequence goes on along the minus strand of CAZTWS010000009.1, from coordinate 41,257 downwards.
AGCCCAACGGGCTGTAGCTCAGTTCGACACAAATGGGGATGGACTGCTATCCGGTAGCGAGTTGGATGGCGCTCCATATTTGAGCCATATCGCCAAAAAGCTTAAACAAAGTCAACTGTCCGAAACAGATCTTGAGCAACGATTCAAGGGCTATTTTAACAGTCCTATCATTATGACCGGAGCGAGTTGCCGAGTGTTACTCAACGGACGTCCGCTTGAGGGGGCGACAGTGCATTTCGAGCCGCCCGCTTTTATGGGTGAAGTAACGCCACCTGCAATAGCGGTTACGGACGCAAGGGGAATTGGCAGGCCGACACAGCCAGGAGAACCAGGGCTTTACCTTGGAGTTTATAACGTTCGCGTTTCGAAACAAGTCGACGCTAAGGAGTTAATACCCACCCGGTACAATGAACAAACCGAGCTCGGAATCGAAATGGCATTCGAAGGCTCTACGATCAAAACCGATTTTGATCTCGCTGTGAAAACACCCTAGCGACAACGCTGCGTGTATTGATGTCATTCCTCACTGGCAGCCGAATCGACGGTACGCAGTGCTGCAAGCGCTTCACTTGCGCTATAGTGTGTCGCAGCGAACCGTAGATGAGCTTCCATTTCAACCTGCGCCCGCTGGCTGTCGCGGTTAGCAATCGCGTCGTAAATAGATTCGTGCGACCAAACCGCGCGCATCCTCCTTTCCTGGCTTTGCTTACACCCCCAAATTTGTGCGTGGCGCACGACGCCCGATGCGGCTTTCAATAACAGTGGAAACAGCGGGTTTCCTGTAGACTCAGCGACGCGAAGATGAAATTGTTGGTCGGAATCAAAGAAGGCATCGTTGCCATCGATATGATGGGCCTTTAACTGCACTATGAGGCGCGCCAATGCATCCAGGTCCGCATCGCTGCGGCGTTCGGCCGCAAGCGCCGCTATACGTGGCTCGACAGCGAGTCTTAACTCACATATTTGATCGAAGCTTTGTTGCCCCTCCAAGCAGAATGCAAGTGGAAAAAGCTGTTCAAGGATCTTCATATCCATTTGGCGGACGACTGTCTTACAGCCATGGCGAATCTCTAGAATTCCCATGACCTTCATCATCGACAACGCCTCGCGCAAAGGGATGCCGCTCACTCCAAATTCGTTCACGAGGTGGCGTTGACTCGGCACTATCGTGCCAGGCTTCCATTCCCCAGAACGAACCCGATCTAACATCTTTCCTAAGACAGTTTCGGAGAGTGAGATACTGCCGGTTTGAGTCATACTTAATTCCTGCCGGACAATTATTGAGCCAAGTGTTTATATGAGTTATGTCGACCAAAAAGCCCGTTAAGCTCCAGTGAAGGATATTATACCAGTCTCAGGTAGAATTTTCGACATGTCGAGCTGCTTGTAACTTTACTCTTTATAACAGTGGCTGCACCTTGACGCAAAAATTGTAAATTGCCTTCATATACCCTCGGGCACTTCTGCGGCCCGACATAGAGCCGCGTATGGCGTCAAAAACAAAAACACGCAGTGGGGTCGTCGGAGCCGCTTTCAGCGTGTACGACCCTTCAGTCGTGGATGTAGTTCGGCGCGCCAAACCGGTGTTGTTGTGTATGTTGTAGAGACTTTTAGAAATCGGCTGATAAGTAGGCTTACGGTCGATAGCTATATAAGTGATACGCCTTTAGCCGCACCAAACGTATGTCCCGCTTGTCAGCAAGGCGCTCTGCGGATCGTCTTTCAGTGGGATCGCTACTCGCCAGCCTGCTCGCATCCGCCGATAGCGGCGGCTGCGTGTCGCGAGCGACATCGAGAAGACAGCTCATGATGAGGCGCGCGGTCTCTCATCATCGGCAATATGGAATCCTCGTGTGCCTTCTGCAGGCACACAGAGACAGCCTGCTGCGCAGGCTGGTCGCATCGAGCAACCACCTGTATTGTTCGATTGCTGCATTTGCCACGGCCTGTGCGTCCGTCAACACTAGGGGCCAGTCATCGCCGTCTTCTCCAACTGCCAGCCTCAAGCACACGCCGAAACACAACTACTGCAATGATTGAATTCCCATAGCAGCGCCCTCTCGGCGGTTCAGTTCAAGGGAGTAGTAAACGGCATGCGGCAAAGCACTTCCAAGGGACAAGTTTCTGATAGTATGCCGCCTGAGCGCTTACACGTTGAATATATTGCCTAAGTGAGCGACCGCAGGAAATCGACTTGACTCGGCGCGTTACTTAGCAAAGGCTTCGTTGCCAATCCGTGTCTGACCGAACGTCACCACCCCGGTGATCGATTGGCCCTGCTTATGCAACTCGTAGGCACAGCATGCCGCCATCGCGCCGCCGAGACTGTGGCCAGTCACCCAAACATGCTTAAGCTGATGTACCTTGAGATAGTCCTGGATCTGATCGGCGAAGAGCCGATAGGCGTTGCCGAAGCCCGAATGGACGTGTCTCGGCCCGTCGAGGTCCGCCAGTTGCTGGAAATCGCCGTTGGCAATCCAGTCGAATTGAGTGTCCGTTCCCCGAAACGCGATGACCGCAACGTCGTCATTCCGGGCGATGAAGCCACTCTTAGTCAACGAGTCCAGTTGAATGATTTCCTGGAATCCAACCTCCTCGAGTACCCGTCGTCGGGTCAGTGCATCTTCGTAGGCAAGTTTGCACATCTCGCCCAAAGTGATCACGGCGGGCCAATCGATATCAGGCTTAGGACCCCACCGGTTGATCACGCGCGCGACCTTCAAGTGCTTGGCAGACGCGTCTAACTCCTTCGACCGATGCACGTTGGATTTCTCCGCAGTCGTATCGACTGGCGTCGCCGGGCCAACTGTGCCTACGGTGTCTCGGCACCCTATCGCCAATGGCATTAGCGCGAGCACCAGCAGATTTAGCCGCATGTGCGAAAAGCTGAACATTGATGCCTGGTTGTGCCTAATCATCGTAACTTCCTGCTTTGCAACGCGGTATTTTTGACGGCGCATTCTAGCGACAATTGCCAAGCACCTGGAATAAGTAAATCTCTTGCACAGTGAGCGTATGGACGGCCGCCGCCCTTTCTTGGGCCGGTTGAATGATCGATGCACCGTGGCGGAGCCGCACTTATCTGGCTGGCCTCGCGTCCCACGCCGAAAATCTCGACGTCGGCAAGCAAACTCTTAATTCGTACCGCAGACTTTAAATGGAGTTGTCCTTTTTTCTGCTCTTCACTGCGAGGTACACCATGAACACTGCTACAAGGGAACGTTTCCGACGCATACTACAGAACCTGGCCGAATCGCAAGCCACGACTCTGGAACTGCTGGAGCACATATTCTCATTGATTGGCGACGAGATTGGCATCGACGCCCTTACTTTCTGGAGAGCCCGGACGACAGCCGGAACCCATCCGACGATTGAGCGCCTGTTTCAAGTCGATCCTGATCGGTTGCAGGTCATCTTTCAGGGGAAGCGATGCGAGCTGGACGATACACCCTTCAAGCTACTGCAGCGATTGGCCAAACGGCCCAACGTCTACGTCACTCACGAAGACCTACTTGACGACGTTTGGAACGGACGCCGTTCAGATGCGGCGATTCGCAGCGCAATCAAACGGCTCAAACAAACTTTGCGCAGTCACGGGCTAGACGAGTTAGCTAAAGCGATCGATGGCTCCAAGCCTGGACGGTATCGACTTAAAGTCGAGCCGTGAGGTACTTCAAAAAAGCCACCGCCATGACACAGTGGCGACCCGCGCCGTAACACAGGCCTACTTTACATTTTGAATCAATCCCAAGTTGCCGCATTGAAGTAACTCTCCCAATTCCCCCGTATTGCGTCCGCGAGTCATGACCGCCTCATCCCAGGAAGTTGATCGGCGCGCCGCACAGTATGTGCGAATGTCGACCGAACACCAGCAGTATTCGACTTCCAACCAGGAGGACGTTATTCGCGACTATGCGGCCAAGCGGGGCTATGCCATCGTGCGGACCTACGCCGATGAAGGCAAGAGCGGACTCAATGTTGCAGGGCGCGGCCAGCTGCGCCGACTCTTTAGCGACGTGCAGGAGGGAATCGCCGATTTCGAGGCGATTCTCGTCTACGACGTGAGCCGTTGGGGACGCTTTCAGGACGCCGACGAGAGCGCCTATTATGAGTATCTCTGCAAGCGCGCCGGAATCGAGGTCCATTACTGCGCCGAGCAGTTCGAGAATGACGGCGGTCCGACCTCCACGATCATCAAGAGCGTGAAGCGGGCCATGGCCGGCGAGTACAGCCGCGAACTCTCGACCAAAGTGTTTCAAGGGCAGTGTCGGCTGATCGAGCTCGGTTACCGGCAGGGAGGCATGCCCGGCTACGGACTGCGGCGGATGCTTCTCAATCAGGCGGGTGAAACTAAAGGCTTTCTCAAGCATGGCGAGCAGAAGAGCCTGCAAACTGATCGCGTCGTACTGACCCTCGGGCCCGATCAAGAGACGACGATCGTCCGCTGGATTTACGACCAGTTCACGCGCGGTCGCCGCGAGGTGGAGATCGCCACCGACCTCAACGCCCAAGGCATCGTCACCGATTTGGGCCGTCCCTGGACGCGCGGAACCATCCACCAGATCCTGACCAACGAGAAATACATCGGCAACAACGTCTACAACCGCACCTCCTTCAAACTCAAGAAAAAGCATGTCGCCAATCCGACTGAAATGTGGGTCCGCGCCGACGCCGTCTTTCCAGCCGTCGTCTCCCGCGAGGCGTTCTACACGGCACAAGGCATCATCCAGGAACGCTGTCGCCGGCTCACCGACGAAGACATGCTCGCCCGGCTCAAGACGCTTATGATTCGACACGCGACCTTGTCGAGTCACCTGATCGACACGGCCGACGACCTCCCCAGCAGTTCCGCCTATCGCCACCGGTTTGGGAGCTTGCTCCAGGCCTATCGCCTGGCGGGCTACGACCCAGGGCGTGACTATCGCTATATCGAGATCAACCGCGACTTGCGCAAGCTCTACCCGCAACTTGTCTCCGACGTGATGACCCGCCTCGACGCCGTCGGCGCCGAGGTGACGCAAGACGCCACCAGCGACCTGCTGCTTATCAACGGCGAGTACAGCGCGTCAATGGTGCTGTCGCGCTGCCGGCAGACGCCCGCCGGATCGCTGCGGTGGCTCATCACCATCGACCAGAAGGTGGCCCCCGACATCACGATTCTGGTCCGCATGGACCCGGCCAACGAGCAGCCCGCCGACTATTACCTGCTTCCGATCATGGACATCGAGACACCGCGCGTGTTGCTCTGCGAGACCAATGGAGCCTATCTCGACACCTACCAATTCGACAACCTGGACTATTTTGCCACGATTGCCATGCGCAGAAAGATTGAGGGCTCCGCATGAACGCCGTCTTTGACCCCAAGGTGCGGATGATCCCCGTCGACCGTATCAATGTCCTCAATCCGCGCGACCGAGGACGCAAGAAGTTCACTCAGATCGTGGGCAACATCGCCCGGCTGGGGCTCAAGAAGCCGATCACCGTCACTCATACCGGCGGCAGTAACGGAGAGTCGCGCTACGACCTCGTTTGCGGACAGGGGCGCCTGGAAGCGTACATCGCCCTCGGCCAGATTGAGATTCCTGCGCTCGTCGTCGAGGCGCCCAAGGAAGATTTACTTCTGATGGGCATCGCCGAGAATCTCGCGCGGCGTAAGCATTCCACCATCGAACTGGTCCGCGAGATCGGCCTTCTAAAAGATCGCGGCTATACTCATGCCGAAATCGCCCGCAAGACAGACCTGCATACCGGTTATGTCCGGGCCATTCTGCAGCTCTTGGCTAAGGGCGAGGAGCGGCTGCTGCAGGCCATCGAGAAAGGCCAATTGCCTGTGAACGTGGCGATTACGATTGCCACCTCTGACGACAAAGCCGTCCAGCGAGCGCTGCAGGAGGCTTATGAACGCAACGACCTGCGCGGCAAGGCGCTCATTCGCGCCCGCCGTCTCATCGAAGCCCGTCGCGCTAAGGGTAAGACTTCGCATGGGGGGCGTCGTCGTCGAGTCGATTCCCCCGACGTAACCGCCAATGACCTGGTGAAGACGTATCATGCCGAAGCAATGAAGCAGCGACTGGTCATCCAGAAAGCCAAGATCTCCGAGACGCGGCTGCTGTTCGCCGTCGCCGCTGTGAAGCAGCTCTTCGGCGACGAAAACTTCGTCACCTTACTGCGGGCCGAAGGGGTCGATACACTGCCGAAATATCTAGCCGAGCAATTTGAAAGTGAGAGTGCTCTATGAGCGACAACGTTCGGCTCGCCTGCGAATCGGAAGTCGTCATGATCCCGCTGGCCCGCATCCTCCCAATGCGAATGCTCGACGCCGGTATCAAGACCACCGTAAAGTACAAATGCATCGAGGCTTCAATCAAAGAGCTAGGGCTGATCGAGCCGCTGGTCGTTTTTCCCCAGCCGGGAAGCGCCGGGCTCCTCATGTTACTCGACGGGCATCTGCGCCACTTGGTGCTCACGGCGATCGGCGAGGAATCATGCAAGTGCCTGATCGCTTTCGATGACGAAGCCTACACCTATAACCACAAAGTCAGTCGGCTTTCGGCGATTCAGGAACATTTTATGATCCGCCGGGCGATCAAGAACGGCGTCTCCGAAGAACGGATTGCCCGGTCGCTCGATGTGGACGTTTCTACGATTCGTCAGAAGCGGGACATGCTGGAGGGGATCTGCCCGGAAGCGGTCGAACTGCTCAAAGACCGGCGCACGAGTGCTCAGACGTTCCGGGAGCTAAGGCGGGTGAAGCCGATGCGGCAGATCGAAATCGCCGAGCTGATGTGCGCGTCGAACAATTATAAGATGTGCTACATCAAGTGCTTGGTCGCGGCGACACCGATCGAGCAGACGCTCGAGGGAGACCGACCGAAGGAATTTCAAACACTCACGTCAGAGGACGTGTCGCGCATCGAGAACGAGATGGCGACCCTTAGTCGGGACTTCAGGGCGATAGAGGAGTCTCACGGCAAGAACACGCTGCACCTGGTCATTGTGCTTGGGTACTTGCGAAAGATGCTAGACAATGTCCGGATCGTGAAGTATCTGGCGCAGTATCATGCCGAGGTGTTGTCGGAGCTTCAGAAGCTGGTCGACAATCGGATGCTCAAGGAGCAAGCGGCGGGGCAGTAACTCTTCGGTAATTGAGCGAACGGGCCAGTGAAATGCATGGTGCTCGCAATCAAGCCACGGGAATAGAACGCTGCGTGGTTCAGTGATTTAGGTCGGCTCGTGGGCGAACACAATCAATCAAGTAATGTGAGCCAGCGCGTTTGCGGTAGTTACAAGGACATCGTGCCATCGTGTACCTGGCGCGACTATAAGGGTCGAACTGAGGCAAGTGGTGATAATGAAGTGGTCAGCGAGAGGGCGGGAAAAGATGGCGCAAGCCAGATCTTGTGGGAGCTTGCGTCAATGATGGCCCACTCCTGCCACCGTCTGGCGTTGACGATGAAAGTGGAGGCGGTGGGAATCGAATGCGGAGGCCGAAGTTTCGATACCGTGCGGCCACAACGACTTGCAGCACGAGCAATTGCCTGTAGAGCGACTGAGCATTGGGCGAGCGTCAATTCCGCTCATTTCGTGTCATCTTTTGGCATCCCTGTCGACCCAGAGCTCCAATTAGTGATTGATGCCTGGCCACGACTAAATGAGCAAACGCGAGGAGCCGTTGTAGTGTTGCTAAAGGCCGCCAGTCGTTGATCACGTATTTCCGCGACCAACGACGAGACTGCGGCACTCTCTGTAAAGTTCGACTCCGGCCGCACGATTGAAGTCCCGCTCGATAAGTATGATCACCTGCCCTATAGGCATTAGACCTTCATAACATCTGGAGCAAGTTTTCAATAGCAGGCCAGGTCGGTGACTTAGAGTGATTGCCGGATCTCCGGGATTCGCGAGTTCCGGAGAACGACGACTAACTAGAGGACAGAACGAGACGAAGGGTCATGCCGCGTTGGGGAGATTCCACTCGGACACGATATTGCACTGGCCTTCGTTGTTTGTCGCCTTCGCGACATCACTAGCTAGCGAGGCGAGATGGTCGTGGTGGGTGAAAAATAGCACCTGAGTTTTCTTCGATAATTCGAGTAACGCTTCTAAAGCAGCACTTGCGCGCACGTCGTCGAACGTCAGAAGCACGTCGTCTACTACAAATGGAATAGGCTCGTGTCGCTCAATCCAGTGCTCAAGGGTTCCGAGGCGTAACGCGAGGTACAGCTGGTCTCGCGTGCCTTCGCTCATGCCCTCGACCCGAACAGACGTTCCGCTTTCCCGAATACCAACTAGCACTTCCTGCCCAGACTCGTCGTAATCGGAACGAAGACCAGTGAAGGCACCGCAAGTCAGCTTTGCAAAGTACTTCGACGCTTCCGTCAGAACAGGCCCCTGAGATTTCTCTCGATACCTTTCGACAGCACGGTGGAGTAGGCGGCTCGCAATAGTGGCCACTACGTACTCCCGAGCATCGTCTTCCAACTGCCGCAAAAGGAATTGCCGCTCGTTGGCCTTCTCCGCAGCGGCCGCGGCGCCAGCATACTGACTCAACACTCCATTAAGACGTTCGATTGCCTTTATCGCGTTGTCACGCTGCTCGCGCAAAGTGGCAATCTCCGATTCAAGTTCTTCGATCGCCGACTTCAGGCGATCCGCGTCCTCTGATTCTGCTTCAGAATTAAACTCTTCCAATGTCTTTCCGGCACAGAAGGGCAAGAGTTGATGCTCTAGATCACGCAAAGTGGATTGCAGTGCGGCCTTCGTAGCGGCGTTCGTTATCGCGGCAGGCAAGTCGGCCAGCGATTCGCAAGCGGCCTCCTGGAGCAACACTTCCAGTGCAGCCCGAGAAGCGCTCAGGTCGCTTTCCGCATCGATTAGACTCTGCCGTTCGACCAGCAACCGTTCTTCCAAAGAGCTAGCTAGCTGCTGCGCCTCTTTCGCGGAGGTCAAGCGACTGTTGAGAGTCGCAACCATATGTCCTACGGGTGTGTCTGCCAGGTCAGGACCGACGGACGCTGATAGCGTGGCGGCAGCTTCAGCGAACTCCTCGGCAGTTTTGTCGATTCCCCAAATTCGAGCTTTGAGGCCATCGATGCTGTCCAGGTTACGGAACAGCTCATCTAAGTTCCCAAGAACTGCTTCAGCTTGCTCAGGAAGAGCACTCGCCTCCAGTCGCAGAGGAAGTAACGCTGCGGTCCAGTCCGCCTGCCAGGAGATCTGCTCTCCTTGGACGATCTCCATTTCTCGTTCCGCGTCGACAATCTCCGCTTCGAGGCGGATCTTCTCTGCCTCCGCGTTCCGACGCTCGTTATGCAATGCTTCGGCTTCGGCCACACGGCCTCTGGCGAGTGTCAGTAGCGAATCAAAATCAGAGCCTTGCGGAGCCTCAGCGCCGCTGGCGAAAAGCTCTGCCAGCAGACGTGAGTGCAGTGCGTTAATGCACGCGTTGTCCGCTTCGAGTGATTTCGTCGCAGCGGCAAGCTCATCAGTGAGTGTTACGAGATCAGCGTGCTTGCGGAGCCAAGCACGCATTTCGCTTGGCGTCGCCGGATGAATGTTGGTTTCTTTCCAGGCTTGATTCCACTCCGCCTGCCAGCGAGTTTGCTGCGCTTCGACCGCAGCGGACTCTTGATTAAGCGAGTCGGTCTTCGCCTCTAATGCGTGAAGTTGTGCTACCATCGCACTTTTCTTTGCGACGCGTTCAGATTCTCTACGCAATCGATCTACTACAGCATCCGCGTTGCGGACGCTCGGTGCCAAGGATGATTCGAAATCAGAGCCCTCTGCTACCTCATTGACGAACGAGTCGATCACTTCCTGATCGACTTCTTGGTCTCCAAGTAACTGCACAGCAAAATGAATGCCTCGGTCACGGACAGACCGAACCGATGCTAGGTCGTTTTCAGTCGGCACAGATTCAGCAAGCTCAAGGGCTTCCAACTCTTGACGACATCGCTGCGAATCGGCTTGGCACAAAACATTCTGTTCGTTAACCCGTTTAGCGGCCGCCTGAAGTTCTCTTAATGATTCGTCGAAGACGTCGATCGTCTCCGCTGTGGGGACCTTGAGTAAGCGAACTTGGTCGAGCGAGCCTTCGCAATGAAGCAGACGGGCTAGTGCGTCTTCAGCAGACTGTTGCAACTGATCTACTATCGTCTGAGCTTCTCCCACGCGACGAAGCGATACAATGGGTGCCGCGGTCGCAGCCAGTGCTTCTTTGAGGGAGGGGGACAGTGCTAACGTCGCCATGCTGCTAAGCCTGGTCGTGCACGCCTCAAGTTGGCTCCGTAATCGCTCGACTGTCTTTTTTTGTAGTGTGCTTCGCTGAGAGACTTCTCCGTAGCGATTGCCAAGCGCACGAACGCGAGCCTTCTTCTCATCCGGGAGGCGCTGTCCGCCAGCGTCTTCGAGCTTCAGATCCCATCCCAATTTCCCGATAGCGTGCTTGGCGCTATCACGAGCTGTTCGCTGTTGACCTGCAAGGACCGTCCGGTCATCGCTGGCTTTCTCATGACTTCCGAGTCGCCGATACAACGCGTCAATCTTACCCGCGTTCTCAATGAGAGTAGCCGAGAATTGAACAGCGTCGAATCTCTTTTGCAGCACGTCGATGCGTTCTATCGCCTTAGTCTTAGAATTTGTGGCAAGAATCTCCTGTTCCCGAGCAGCTTGGAAGCGATTTGCGGCGTCGGCTGGCAGCGAAACAACATGAGCAAGAAGTGCTAACTCACCCTTCCTTTGTTTCCAGGAGGCGAGCAACCCAAGCGCTGAGTAAACTCTGCTGAGCCGAGCCTTCTGCGACTCGGACTCGGCTAATTTCGATTTTAGGGAGCCTTCTAGCTCAACCGCTTGGCGACGGTCTTCATCATGTTTCGCCCACTCTTCGGGAGACCGCTGCAGATCGCGGATTTCGTCATTGAGCTGCTTGATTTGTGATAGAGCTGCATTGATGCGAGGGTTCCGTCCGGATTGTTTGTATAGCGAGCCCGCGGTGTCTTCGATCGCTCGCTGCTTGGCCCTGAGGTGCGTGACCCCACCGGCCGCGAACAGCAGTTCGCCAATGCGGCCTTGCCCACGTACTACGTCCTGCGCACCGTCTCGAAGTCGAATGTGGTCGATTCCGAAGACAGTTGTGAAAAACTCTTCGCTGACGCCGCCGAGCATCGACTGAAGTAGTGAATCTTCGATCGGATCTTTATCAGCGCCGTCTCTCAGCGTCGCCTTGAGTCCCTTTCGCCGCACGCATTCGAGTCGAACTCCTTTAGAGTCGACCAAAACTCCGCCTACGCGAAGTTGCTGGTAACTATGAACGAAATCATCGGTGGTTCTCTGATCGAATCCGAATAGCAGGGAGCGGACAGCACGTAAGGCCGAGCTTTTTCCCGCCTCGTTGGGCCCGTACAGAATATTCATCCCCGGGCGCAACGCTATCTCGCACTCTGTAAACGGGCCGCAGGCAGTCAATCTTAGAAGGTCCAGCCGCATGCATCTAACCCTTCAGCTCAGCGAGCAGTTTGGCTTCTGCGTCCGAAACGACTTCTCGCCACCATTGAGGGTCAGCGCAAACGATTGCGTCTTTAATGTCTGGCGGAAGCTTCCTCTCAAGGTCGGCGAAGTCGATTCCAAGTTCGTTGGCCGGATTCTCGGCTGCGGTCAACTGAGCAACGATTGCGGCAACCTCTGTAAGAGGGGTCTCGTCTCCATCGCTTGAATCGTTCTGCCGCGGCATCGAAAGTTCATGCTTCACCTTCTCGATCCAGAGCTTGTTTGCATCGATATCGATTGCGATTGCACGAATGTCGGCGTTCCATTGCCTCGAATTAGCGGCGATGTCGGCGGCGAGTGGAGTGGTTCCGGTCAAAATGAGGCGAGTAGCCGTCAGGCGGTCCTCGGAATCTTCTACGACACGGCGCAGGGCATCGTCGACGCGCCCGAATGCCTCGCTCTTCTCAGCTACCTCGTCGAGCGACACCGTTACAGTCGACCATCGAAGAACATCCAACGGCAAAAACTCGGTTGTCACCACATTCTGTTCATCCACCAACACACGTAGACATCCTTTCGCTCCAAGCTCCCTGATGTGTCGTCCTTGAATGTTGCCGGGAAATGCAATCGTTGGTCTCCCCGCAAGCACTTCTCGCTGATGAACGTGCCCTAAAGCCCAGTAGTCGTAGCCACTTTCTCGCAAACACGTTTCTGAGCAAGGCGCGTAACTACCGTGGCCGTCTCGACCACTCATGCTGGTGTGGAGCACTCCAATGTTGAAAAATCCCGGCACGGCAGCAGGGTAATTTCGGGCGAGATCTATTGCAGTGCATTGGCTTGCAAAGCTTTGACCATGGATTGCGACATTGAGAGTGTCGATCCGGTGAGTATCAGGAGCACTCGTCGAGAAGATTGTGACGTTGGAGGGTAGTGGAAGACTGCGAGTGATCTTGCTAGTCGCGTCGTGGTTGCCGTGCACGCAGTAGACCGGGATCTCGGCCTCTCGCAGTCGACTCATCTGGCGTACGAAGAAAAGGCCAGTATCGAAATCCTTCCAGTCGCCATCGTACAGATCACCCGCAAGCACAACGAAGGCGACACGCTCGCCAATGGCAACGTCGACGAGATTCTCAAGCGCCTTTCGACTCGCGCCGCGAATCTCCTCTACGGGCGCACCCTCGTAGCGATCGAGCCCTCGAAGGGGGCTATCGAGATGGATGTCGGCGGCGTGAAGGAAAGTGAACATAATGAGGGAAGAATATTGTCGTAGTTTACTGGTCTATAATCAAGCTGTACCGATGGGGGCGGTGTGAGGCAACTCGTCCACTAACAGGCTACCGACTTTTCGCCAATCGGCTCTGCCAGACCTTTAGTTCCGGTAACCACCGCTGTGTCACCAAAACTCACCCCAGCGTTGCTCTCTTCGCAACTCTTCATCGAACTCGCGCAGTATTCTTTCCCGCACGCCCGGGCCGACTAACGACGAAGTCGCGAGGGTAGTCCGCAGCTCACTCTCCTTCGCCTCAAACTGATGCCAAAGCGATTGGTCAGCGATTTTGAGTTTGAGAGCTTCTTCCGTCAGAAAATGACGGTAATCGTCCACAGTCACTGAGGCGTGCTCGGTGTGTTTGGCTCGAACAGGTTGAGTAGGAGCGGTGAGGGGTGGACCCCAATCTTCCTCGATCGAGCGGCGTAAGAGTCCGAGACGATTCTTCACCGCCTTCCTCTGGGGGAGCATAGAGATCTGCCGAGCGATGAGCTCATAGGTGGTGCTCGAGGCTAGAGCGTTTTTCACGCCAGTGTGGACGTATAGCCGCAATGGTGGAAGTAGCGTAGGCATTCTTGGGAAGAGAAGTTGCTGAAGAGTTGGCCGACTAGATTCCAGAGTCCGTCGGCTGTTCGTTCGGCCGCGGTTCGCAACAGCCACTTGAGTTTGGAAAAGGCCAACTCAATGGGATTGAGGTCCGGGCTGTACGGTGGCAGGTAAGCGACGCGAGCACCCACGGACTCGATCTGCTCTCGCACACTTCGAGACTTATGACTCGACAAGTTATCGAGCACCACCACATCGCCCGGTTGCAGCGTCGGCAAGAGAACTTGCTCGACGTAGGCCAAGAAGAGCGAGCCATCGAGCGCGCCATCAATGACCATCGGCGCGGTCAGCCCATCATGTCGCAGCGCCGAAACGAGCGTCGTCGTTTTCCAATGGCCGTGGGGAGTGTAATCCACCACCCGCTCTCCACGGCGGGCTCGACCATACATGCGAATCATGTTGGTCTTCAGGCTTGTTTCGTCAATGAAAACCAGCTTTTCAACGAGCAGTCGAAAACGTTCTGCACACCACTCGATACGCCGCGCTTGCACATCGGGCCGCTGCTGCTCACTGGCATGCAGGACTTTTTTTAAAAGTGAAGCGCATTCGCTCGAGCGCTCGCCAAATTGTGCTCAGGCCCACCGGCAAGTTTAATTGATCACGCAGTTCACGCAGCGTGGCGTTGGGCTTCTGCAATACCGCTTGCTCGAGTTGAGGCCACACTCCATCCAGCTTGGTCGAGGAACAACGGCGTGGCTGCCGCGCCGCGCAACTCCCCGTCTCGCGACGAAAACGGATGATCTTGTAGACCCAACTCCGGCTCACCCGATACTTCTGGGCCACCTCGGCCGGCTTCCAACCAGCATCTACATCGGCCACCACTCGAGTACGCAGATCCATCGAATAGGCATGAGACATGGGCGCTCCTTCTCAAATAGCTACGCACCTGCCCAGCAAACGGTTGCCTAATTCTACATGCTAGCCACTCTCGCTCTTTCTTCAGCTAGCTAAAATACGCTCTAGACATTGACGCTTGGACTTTTTGCCTTCGAAAGCCGTAGCTCGTCTGAAAGCCAATTGTATGGCGAGCGATTGCGACGACAAGGCGAATCACCGACAGCGGCTCTTCGCGGAGAGTGAAGTCGAAAAAATCATTGGGGATATTAGAAGCTATTTCAAAACCTCCTCATCACAATGATGAGACAGGCGAGTTGTACAAAGCCGTGGAATAAATGAGCGTGGTATTCGTAACGAGTGACGAGACGGCCGAAGTTTTGGAGCCATCCGATGGAGCGCTCGATCTTCCAGCGTCTGCGGTAGCGACGGAGCTTTCGTCCGTCTTGGGTGGCCGGCTTCTTACGGTTCTCACGATGCGGGCACACGAGTTCGATGCCGCGCTTGGCCAGCCGAGCCCTGAGAGGGTCGCTGTCGGTCGCGAGGTCGTAGAGCAATCGTCGCGGCTTTTGGGCAGGATGCGTATTTCAAGCGGGCCGTAACAGTTTAAGATGAGATGGCGAAGATTATTCACAACCGCTTCTATTCAGAGATTCTAACAGTTCGTGCAGCGGCTAGAGTGCGTACTAAGCAATGACGGACATGGTCAAGGAACACGTTTTGATCAGACCTCTTAGAAAACTGAAGCGAGACGGAACTACGTACTCCCATCCGCCCGAAATCGAGCGAGCACTCGAAACGCTGTCCAACCTACCCATCGAGGAAGTGGCTCGGCGTGCTACGATTGCAGACGACAAAGACGAGGACTACGTTCCGTCCGAGTGTGTTCTGTACTTCGTGCGGCAGTCCAAACTGCAGGGTGATACGGCACCGTATTTCGAGCTTTTCTCTGTCCTACGGGATCGAGTTCTGCGCGCTGTCCCTATCTTTGATCGCCGAATCAAAGGGCACAAAACTCCAGGGAATAGCATGCGTCAGACCGACATCCAGGAACTCGTACTCCAGAAGTTCCAGGAGCTTTTATGTCTAGACAGAGCGGCTTATGACGACCGTTTAGACTACTACGAAACTCGGTTCAATTCCGCTCTGGCGTCCCTTCGCACGGACGTCCAAAGGCATGTAACTCGGGAAGAATCCTACTTGGAGCCGATGCAGTACGACGGTGACACGTTAGCTCTCTCCGTAGAGATGGAAAAAGCCCTCGCCCACCTAAAAAGCACGAATTCTACCAATCCCGAAGATTCCGATTACCGGTTTCGACTTCTGGCGGCGATTAAGACCTTGCCGCCGCCTGAACGACGGGTGGTCGAACTCATCCTGCAGGATATGCCAATCGACTCGAAGGATAAGAACGTCATGACAATAGCCAAGACCTTGGGGTGCGTCGAGAAAACAGTCCGCAATCGTCGAGACCGGGCGTTCGCGACCATTCGAGAGAAGATGCAAGAGGACGTCGCATGAGCAACGACAGACTCAAAGAAAACGTTCTCTATGCTTTCGCAGTTGAACCCGAGCACGATCAGAAGACGCTTGAGCGCTATCTGCAGCTACATCCTGAGTTTTCTGAAGAGCTAATCGACTTATCCTTCGAACTACGGATGAATGCCACCGTAGACAATTCCAAGTCAGCCGCTCTGACGGATTCGAAGGCGAAAGAGGCGTGGCAAGAATTTGTCGCCTGCGTCCCCGATACTCCGAGAGTACTGAGAAGCTCGAATCCATTCGCGCAATTCCGGGGCGAAGCATTCGCTGATTTAGCGAATGCCCTGAAGATGCCTCGGTCGATTCTCACTTCGCTTCGTGATCGGCTGCCTGAGCCTTCTTCTATTCCTGATCGAACAATCAAGCGACTCGCTGAATCAATGGCCGCATCAATCGAATCTGTGAAAGACTATTTGCTGCAACCGCCAGGCATCGTTTCAACTGCTCAGTTCAAAGCGGATAAGAAACCTTCGCAGCAAGGTCGAGTCTCATTCAGAGAGTTAGTTGATGGCACTGAAATGACCGACGATCAGCGCGAGACCATTCTGCAGGATTGGGACGATGATAGACCCAGTCGAGGTTAGCCGACAAAACGCCGAACAACTCCACTCGGCAGCTGTGTCCTCAGGACACGACCCGTGGGATGTCTACAACTTCGCTTGTGCAGAAGCGAAACGACGTAATCTAGCTGTTGAGAAAGTTCGGAAGGGCGATGTGCGCCTTCATGGCGCAAGAGCCCTATACGACCCAGACGCACTGCTCATTCTCCACGAAGAGGCAGGCGACCGGTTCTCCAATGCTTTTCTTGTTGCGCACGAGATCGGGCACGTCGAGTGTGAAGGACTTGCCGCGTTCTCGAAATCGGTGAACGTAGATGAAATGCGCTCCGCTGAGGCATCCCCTGTCGGCGTAGATCGGGTTGTTGACTACAGTCGCCGGGAGCGGCGAGAAATCCAGATGGATCTCTTCGCTCGGGAGCTTCTACTACCACGAAACTGGCTCCGGAAGCTGCACGTCGAAGATAGGCTTACAGCTAACGAGATTGCCGTTAAGAGCAGCGCTCCCCATGCAGTCGTAGCTCAGCAGCTCCTGGACGCTTTGTTGCTTCCATCGGTTAGCCTAGCGCCGCGTCCGAATGCCTCGGCCAAGCCGTTCAACGACGAGCAACGAAAAGCGATCGAGCACCGCGGGAAACCATACTTGTTGGAAGCTGGCCCTGGCACCGGCAAAACTCAAACGTTAGTCGGTCGTATCTCGAATTTGATCAACTCAGGAGTCGATCCAAATAAAATTCTGGTTCTCACGTTCTCTAATAAGGCAGCCGGGGAACTTTCTGAGCGAATTGCGCTAAGCCATCCTCAGGCAGCCGCAGCAATGTGGATCGGTACGTTTCACGCGTTTGGACTCGATCTGATTCGGCGTTTTCACGATCGGCTTGGCTTGCCAAGCGAGCCACGAATGCTTGATCGGAACGAAGCGATCGAGCTTCTGGAGAGTGAGTATCCGAGGCTAAATCTTGTTCACTTCAAGAACCTATGGGATCCGTCTCAGCCGTTGAGCACCGTGCTGGATGCGATCTCAAGAGCCAAAGATGAAGTTGTCGACGCCGCAGGCTACCAACAGCTTGCGGAGGCCATGCTTGCGACCGCCTCATCGGAAGTGGAGCGACTTGCTGCTGAAAGAAGCCTCGAAGTCGCTACCGTCTTCGCGAGCTATGAACAAATCAAACTGGACAATGGGTTACTCGACTTCGGGGATCTCGTCTCCGGCCCGGTTCGACTGTGCGAGACGAACGAAGACGTTCGCGAGCATCTGACTTCTCGTTACGAGCATGTGCTGGTCGACGAATTCCAGGATGTGAACCGGAGTAGCGTGCGATTGCTTACGGCAATCACCCGAGATGGTGAGAACCTCTGGGTCGTCGGGGATGCGAAACAGTCGATCTATCGCTTTCGTGGTGCTTCTTCGTTCAACATGGCTCGCTTTGGACTCGAGGATTTTCCAGGAGGCGAACGCGGCCGACTTCCGTTCAACTACCGCAGCTCTTCCGAAGTCTGTAACTCATTCCTTACTTTTGCTGGTGGAATGAAGGTTGTCGCTGGAGCCGACGTATCTCTTCATGCTGAACGCGGTTCGTTGGGACTTAGTCCCGAATGCAGAAGCGTTGGCACTGATCAGCAAGAGATCGCTGCTGTCGCCGAAGCGATTCAGGAAATGTGCCAAGCAGGGCACAGCTACCGCGACCAAGCGATTCTCTGTTCTGGCAATGACCGACTGGTTCGGTTCGCTGAAGGCATCGAACGTCTCGGCGTGCCGGTTCTCTACCTCGGTAATTTATTCGAGCGGAGTGAGATCAAGGACCTTCTCTGTTTGTTGTCTCTGATGGTGGATCGCCGCGCAATGGGACTGCTGCGGATTGCTTCGATGTCGAACTACTCAGTTAGCTTGTCTGATGTGTCGTGCGTGCTGGCACATTTGAAAGAAAATGATTGCGAACCTCTTAAGTGGGCAGCCGACGCCGACTCAATCGAAGGGCTGTCCAAAGAAGGAAGCGAGAGCTTAAAGCAAATCGGTGAACTGCTGCTAGGGTTCGCCGTCAGCGAGCAACCTTGGGAGCTGCTTGCCGCGGTACTGTTTGATCGGAGTCGCATAGCTGCTGATATCGCCATCGGTGCCGATGTTCGGTCGCGGTCGCAGGGCGTTGCCATCTGGCAATTCATGAACTTCCTCCGCAACCAGCCTCCTAAAAGCGGGCTGCCCATCGTACGAGTTCTGGATCGTATCCGTCGATTGGTGATTCACTCGGATGAGCGTGATCTGCGCCAATTACCAGTAGCTGCTCAGGGTATCGACGCCGTGCGTCTTTTAACCATGCATGGCAGCAAGGGACTCGAATTCCCTGTGGTGCATATCCCTGGACTTACCGCGGCTAGCATGCCGAGATCTCCGAACACCGCATCGGCGAGAGGCGTTGCTCCACCAGACGGGATGATCGCAGGTGCTTCGGCCTCAGGGATCGAAGCGACGAAAGAAGGCATCGTTGAGGAGCAAGAATGCTTATTCTTTGTCGCGCTGTCTCGGGCGCGAGATCGAATATTTCTCTACCACCCAACTGTTGCGTCAAATGGGCGAAGTCGGCCTCTATCGCCGTTCATCACTCGACTGGGCGCAGCAATTTCAAGTCGAAATGTGGTGCCAACGCTCACTTGCCCGCCCGGTGAGGGAGAGCTTCCCGTTCCGGTTAAAATCACCGGCGAGTTTGCGTTTAGCGATCATCAGTTGGCCCTCTACCAGCGCTGTCCACGGCGATTCCTCTTTACGCACATTCTCCAGGTCGGTGGCCGACGAACCGAGTCGGCCTTCATGAAGCTTCATGTCGCGGTTCAGCATGTAGTCGATGGTTTGTCCCAAGCACTGGACTCGCCGCCGACACTTACGGAAATCGAGACCCAGCTCGAAAACGAATGGGCTTCAAATGGGCCCGCAGACGACGGTTACAGCGAGGAATACAAGCGTATTGCGTGGCAGCTGATTCGGTACTTCATCGAATCCAGCTCCGGCGCCAAACGGCTGGCCGCGCCCCAATTACGGCTGCCGGTGCCAGGCGGGGAGATCGTGGTGACGCCCGACCAAGTGCTCACCGACGAGGCCGGAAACGTCCGGATGCGTAGGATCAGAACCGGTCATAAAACGTCGACTGACGACGACAGCCTCGCGGCCGCGGCGTTCCATATCGCTGCTAATGCACATTCCCCAGGTTGCAGCGTCGAGTTGGTGTTTCTCAGCGATGGCGAAGTTACGCCGATTGCCATGACGCCGAAGGTGCTGGGCAATCGGCAGACTTCTATTTCGCAAATGGCTACCGACGTGAAGGCGGGGCGGTTTCCGCTGAACGAAACTCCTTCGTGTCCACGTTGCCCCTCCTACTTCGTTTGCCCCAGTCTGCCGTCGGGGTCGCTCGAAAAAAATTTCTCGGGCTGAGTTACCGGTCTGGGAAACCTGTAGCGATTAACTCTTTAGAAGCCAAGGCGTGGTGCCAAGGCAATAACTTCTAAAGGGTAAATTCTATGAATGATCAGACAGAAGACTCAGGAGGCGTCGAAGATATCGGCGCTGCGGTACGAGAGGGACGGCCGATTCGTGCCGCCCAATCGTACCGAATTTCGATTAGTGACGAGACGCTCAACTTTCGCGGTGCCACGATCACCGACCCGGTTCCTCTCGGTCGGCAGATTCTCCGCGATTCGGGTTTCGATCCGCGGGAAGGCTACAGCCTCTTCGCCATCCTTTCGACGGGCGATTTCGAGGACATCCGGCTCGACGAGACTTTCGACCTTCGTGAACGCGGTGTGGAACGCTTCATCGCTTTTCGCACTGACCGCGAGTTCAAGCTCACCTTCAACGAGGCACAGCTCGAATGGGGTAAGCCTGTAATCAGCGGCGCTGGGCTGTACACGCTCGGCAATGTCCCGGCGGACCATGTCGTCTACCTCGAAGTGCGAGGCGGCGAAGACCGATTGATCGAGCCGACTGACCTCATTGATCTCACGGCGGCTGGCATCGAGCGATTCTTCACCGCTCCCCGGCCAGTTCCGACATACGAGATCATCGTCAACTCTCGGCCAAGAATCGTGAATGACCCGCGGGTGTCATTCGAGCAAGTCGTTGAGATGGCGTTCCCCGGTGCTCAAGACCCGAACGCTGCGTTCTCGATGACCTATCGCAAGGCAGCGTCTGAGCCTCATGCAGGTGAGCTGGGCGCTGGTGGTACTGTTGAAGTGAAAAAGAAAGGAACCGTGTTCAATGTCACCCGGACCATTCAGTCATAGCAGCGACCTTAAACGGCTCCGGGAAGAGGGTTACTTCGTGCAGATCAGGGGCGGGCTCCTGATCTTGCGCGAGGTCCCCTACGTAACCGCGAGCCGAGAAATTAGAACCGGCACGCTCATCTCAGGCCTCGACCTGGCCGGAGATGTCACGAAGCGGCCAGAATCGCACCAAGTGTGGTTCGATGGCGAATTTCCCTGTGACACCAACGGGAAGCCGCTCATAGTCCTCCACGTGGCCCCGAACCTTAAGCTTCGCCCGCGGATGCACCTGGCCCGTGTCGAGTGCCTGAACGGGCACGATCACACACTGCGGCACGAACCCCCGAATCACCTCGGCCATTTCAAATGATGTGCACAGCAAATGCTCGAGCACTTCAGAAAGGCGAGTCAAGATTTCGGCATCGCTGATGTCGGTTAACGACATCGACGCCTTATCAGCATGTCGATCGGTTTGACGAAGTTGCTTCAACTCACGGGTTGTTGCGGCCAGATCCTCGACCAGCGACCGTAGGTCCTCCTCCGCAATCTCCTGAGCTATGCGAATCGACCGACGAAGATTGCGCTCGCGCCCTTCAAGATCCTTGATCTTCGCGCTCAAAACGTCGCGTCGCGTGGCTTTACTGCTTCTCTGCTGATGAAGCTGTGTTTTGGCAGCATTCAGCAGTTTCTCTTGAAAGGAGGGCGACCGATCGCATTGCGCAACGAGCCATTTGATGATCGTTTCTCGTAGTAATGCTACAGATGCTTGGCAATGGTTCCAACAATCTCCATCGCGAAATGCGAAGCTATTGCTGCACCGCAAAAACGGGCCGCATGCAAACATCTTGTCACCGCAGGCGTGACAGGTCGCGGACTGCGCCGGCCAGTACGATTCATAGCGTGAGATGCCTTTTCTCGGGTGTGGCTTCTTTGCCGCGCTAACGCCGCCCCAATTGATGGTCCAACCCTGGGTCGCGAGCATCGCCTCTTGCTCTTCGCGAGTCATGAACGCGAGCTCTGGTACGTGCTCAGACTCGGGCGCTGGATTCTTATCGCGCCGGAACTCACCGGTTTTGAAGACCTGGGTATACACAACATCGCGAAAGGTCCGAGTGCCGTGCAGTATTGGATCTTCGAGCAGATCGCGGAGAACGCGCAGCGTCCAGCGTCCCAGCTTGACGTACTTACCGCAAGGGATGCCTTCGGCTTTGAGCCAGGCGACGATGAATCGTGGTGACTCTCCGGCGTGAAGCCGTGCGCGGATTTCATCCAAGACGCAAGCAAAGTCCTCGATTTTGCGAATGCGTAGGCCCTTGGGACCGTATCTGCCAGCCGCCGCGTCCTCGCGCGAAACTTTGGCATAGAACGCCTTCGTTTTCAGCACCATGCCACCGCGCTTGAAGGAATCCGTCGCCGTCCGCTTGATGCGTCGACGCGTATCCGGAATTGGCAGACCATGTCGCACGATAGCGACTAACGCCGCGGCTTGCCAGCCCTCATCGCAGGTGTCGATATTGTCGGCGAAGCAAATCGCTCGAATTCCGGCGTCCACGCAATCCTGCAAAAACTTCAGCTGGAAAACGGGGTTTCGAAATATGCGAGACAAGTCTTCGGCGATGATGATGTCCCACTCGCCGGTGTCAACCAACTCCCACAACTCCGTCATCGTCGTGCGTTCAGCGACCATGCCAGAGATTTGCTCGGCCAAGTATCGGATGACTTTTGGACCGGAATAAATATTCGCCAGCAGTCGCTCGTTCTCGCGGCGGATGGCCTCCAGCGATTGCTGCGTTTCCTCCTCCGTTTTTTTAGGTTTGGATAGGCGGCCTACTGAAATGATGCGCAGGACACCGTCAGGATTTCTGGGGACGATTGGACGATTACCGAACATGATACACCTCCTTGTGTACAGCGAGCCCGATTGGTAAATGGCACATAGCAATGGCTCGAAGATCGCTACGGCCTGGAAGTTTGTTTGAAGTCATGAATGAAACTGCCTTGGTAATGCACCCTCCGACTCGCACCGCCCAGCGGCGGCGAAGGCGGCTGGAGCAGGGTTTACGGATGGAATGCACACCTATCGCTTTTCCGAAACTAGCTCTAATGATTCTGGCCACAGCCGCAGCGCGCGTTCGATTTCACGTTTGTGCGTCTCCGGCCGTGTGTGCGTGTAAACACTCGTCATGCCGAGCGAACCCATTCCGAACATCGACGGCGGCGCATGGCCGAGCGTGAGCTGCCGAATGAGTGGGTCGACGTTTGCGTCTTGCAGCAGCGTGGCGAATGTATGGCGCCAGCTCTTGGGGCATGTTGCGCCGGTGAGACCGCAGGCCATCGCGGTCTGGATGAACGAAGCGCGAATCCGCTCGCAGCGTGTGGCACCGGCGTCGCGCCACACGCTACGATGGAGTTTGGCGACGGCTCGCCGATCGAGCGGTTCGTCGCGGGTGCGCTCCGCATCGGCGACGCGCCGCTGCGCCGCGGCGGCCAGCTGCCGACTGTCGCGATTCGCGAGGGGCAGCGACAGCAGATTTGCCTGATGGCGCAACACGACCGGCCCGGCCACGCGGCCCGCGATGAGCCGCTTGAGCACCATGATGATTTCGGCCACGAGCGGGATCGGCCGCTCGCGTCGGGTCTTGGTGGGAGCTCCCAGTTCGGGCCGACTGCGAACGTTGAGCCAGCCGGCATCAAGGTCAACATCTTCGATCAGTAGCCGAACCAATTCACCCGGACGCAGGCCCACCTTAGCCAGTAAGAAATGCACGCTAAAGCTCCACTGGTCTGCCGCCTTCAGGAAGGCCAGTTCCGACTGCCGGTCGAATACGAAAACGGGTTTGACATCTTCGACGCGCGCCCGCTTTCCACCCAGCCCTGCAAATGGGTTGTCAGAGTAGGGCGGCAGGTGCCGGCGCTTGGCCGCGTAGCCATACATGGAGCGGCACGTTTCGAGGATGTAGCGGACGCCGTTGTCGCGCAACGGCCGGCGACGCGTGTGGGCGTGACCATTGGCGCCACCGGATCTCTCTTTGTGTATGGTTCTTCCAGACTTCTTGTAGCGGCGCCAGCCGCAAGGAGGTTGTCGATGTTCTTTGTGCAATGCCCGCACTGCGGCGCTGTCGTTGAGCTTTCAGCGGAATCCGCTGAAGCAGGTCGCGGCGGCCAATGGAAAACGGCGCAGTGCTTGGAATGCGATTCTTCGTTTGATTACGAGAACGAGGACGTGCAATCCGAGCCTCGCGTCGAGGGCGTGCTCTAAGGTTCCCAACACAATCCGCCGGCCCGTCGGAAAGGAACGGGCCAATTCGCTGGTCTCATTCCAAAGAAAAACCATTGCTCCCTACCCTCAACTTGCTGCATCATAAAGGACGTTATGAGGCACCAGCGAATTGAAAGGGGTCTTATCTTCAACCGCCGTTTGTGTGGCGAAATTGCTGGCTAACAAAGTTCTGAATGGTAAAGGAGATCGTCGTATATTCTCAGAAGGAATTGACTCGCGTCGGACTTGAGGCATTGCCGCGCGTCGTCCAGCAGTCAGGCTCCGCCGGAATCCGCCGCTTCCTAGACTTCTTTACCGTCACGATCCGCAACAAGAATACACGGCTCGCATATGCCCAAGCGATAAAGCAATTCTTCGATTGGTGCGAAACGCACGGCGTACTGTCATTTGATCGCGTTCAGCCAGTGACTGTCGCCGCCTATATCGAGCAACATCGGGCGTCTCCGCCAACAATCAAGCAGCATCTGGCGGCGATCCGAATGCTTTTTGATTGGCTCGTCATCGGACAGATCGTTCCGCACAATCCCGCCACCTCAGTACGCGGCCCTAAGCACGTCGTCAAACGCGGCAAGACGCCAGTGCTCACAGCCGACGAAGCCAGGACGCTCCTCGACTCGATTGACACCACCACTCTGATTGGACTTCGCGATCGAGCCTTGATCGGCGTGATGGTCTATTCATTCGCCCGGGTCAGCGCCACCGTGGCTATGAAGGTTGACGACTTCTACGCCGAGGGCAAACGTTGGTGGCTAAGACTCCACGAGAAAGGCGGCAAGCGGCATGAAGTTCCGGCCCACCATAATGCCGACGAGTACCTCGATGCGTATCTGAAGGCGGCGGGCATCGCCGAGGAGAAACGATCTCCCCTCTTCCGCACCGTCGACCGAAGCGGAAGAATCACCGACCGAGGCATGATTCGAAACGATGCGCTGAGGATGATGAAGCGTCGCGCTTTCTCCGCCGGTCTTCCCAGTAAAGTATCATGCCACTCACTCCGGGCTACTGGAATAACGGCTTATTTGGACAACGGCGGCACAATCGAAAACGCTCAAGCGATTGCCGCTCACGAGTCGCCGCGAACGACGAAGCTGTACGACCGAACGAGCGACGAGATTACGCTCGATGAGATCGAGCGAATAGCCATTTAGTCTCCCGTCGATGTACCTTTGACATGCTTCAGAAGCATTGGTAAGGTTTACCGTCGGACGGTTCGCCTACGGACCCAAGGAAAAGGATATGACCGGCATAAGCAGCGAGTTCATGCTAATCACGGAGGCCGCAGAATTCCTTCAGGTGGCTCCCAACACTCTTCGGAGTTGGGGATCGCAAGGAAAAATTGAGGAATTTCGGCACCCAATAAATAACTATCGCCTCTACCGCATCAGAGATCTAAAGCGGATGCAAAAGAAGCTTCAAATGCCACGGCGGGCGAAGTGAGTGACGGAGCGCAGTTGCAGGACGCCAAGGCTATCCCTCGATCACAAGGCACCGCAATGAAACTGATCACGAACAGCGGAAACGACCGTGTTGTGGACGAGCTGCGCGAGTGCCTCAAGCCAGAAGCAGCGCTCGACATCGCTTCTTCCGCTTTTTCGCTTTACGCCTTCGCTGAGCTGAAGGAAGCTCTTGAACAAGTCAAAAGTTGTCGGCTGGTCGTGCCGTCCTCGGAGAAGTGCGACCTGCAATTGCTAGGCTCTGCCATGGACCGAGCATTTCGCAATCGACTGCAAGGACAATGGCTGGCGTCTGAATGCATCAAGTGGACGGAGAGCAAACTCGACATTCGCGAAGCATCCGATACGCTCCCTCAATCTGTTTACATTGCGAAGCATGCAGACCTCGGTTTGCATCGAGCTATCGCAGGTAGTTGCGCCTTCTCGACGAGCGGACTGGGGCTTACGCCTGGAAACCAATTGAGCTTGGTACAGTCTTCCGAGCGCTTGGAAGAGTGGTCCATGCTCAGCGAATGGTTCTCTAGCCTTTGGAACAATCTCCCGAACGCCGCTGCTGCGAAAGAGAGATTCATAACCAACCTAAAGGAGCTAGTGGATCGGAAAGCGCCGTCAACGATCTACTTTCTAATGCTCTTTCATCTCTTCAGGAATCTTGGCGAGGAATGGGACGAGGAGCGGATCGTCAAATCAGCAACGGGCATACGCAATACGGTTGTCTGGAAAAAGCTGTTCAAGTTCCAACGTGACGGTGTAATCGGAGCCATCGATAAGTTAGAGCGATTCGGCGGCTGCATCATTGCCGATAGCGTGGGCCTTGGTAAGACGTTTGAAGCGATCGCCATCATCAAGTATTACGAGCTTCGCAACGATCGCGTGCTTGTCCTCGCTCCCAAGCGGCTACGCGACAACTGGACGATCTATAAAGCTAACGACCGAAGGAACATTCTCGCGGCGGATCGCCTGAATTATGACGTACTGAATCACACCGACCTGTCTCGGGACGGCGGCTTATCGGGAGATATCGACCTCTCGCATGTCAATTGGGGCAACTACGACCTTGTCGTAATTGACGAGTCCCATAATTTCCGCAACAAGAAAACGCCTCGTGCGGGCGGTGAGACGCGATACGACCGCCTCATGCGGCGCATCATCCATGAGGGGGTTAAGACGCGCGTATTGATGCTCTCGGCCACTCCAGTGAATAACCGGCTTGCCGACCTGCGAAATCAAATTGCCTTTGCCACTGAAGGCGACGATACCGCGCTCGCAAATCACGGCATTGAGAGCATTGACGCCACCACTCGGCTGGCACAGAAGCAGTTTAATCGCTGGCTAGCGATGGAAGACGAAGAGCGCACATCTTCCCACCTTATGGAAATGCTGGGATTCGATTACTTCACGCTGCTAGACCTTTTGACCATCGCCCGTTCTCGAAAGCATATCGAGAAGTACTACGGCACGAGCGAGACCGGCCGTTTTCCTGAACGACTGAAGCCAATCAACATCAAGTCAGACGTAGATCGAGCGGGCGAGTTTCGCTCCATACGAGAGATTAACAACGAGATACGGCGATTGAACTTGGCTGCATATGCGCCGCTGCGTTACGTGCTCCCCCACGGTCGGCGCTTGACCATCTTCTGGGCGGATCGCGGTTTGAGTAAGTCCGTCGGTGCGGACCTTATTTAAAAACTCCACAATTGCCGCGGTGCTTCGCCGGTTTCCGGCAATCTCATAGACCCTATGCCCCGCGAGCTTGAAGTCTCGAAAGTGTAATGCGCTTGCATCTAAGAATCCGTAGATAGCCTGCTCAGGATCGCCAATCACGCCAACAATCGTGCTCTCTTCTGCCAGCCATCGCACGAGTGCGCTCTGCACTGGCAACGTGTCCTGAAACTCATCAACAAACAGATATGGAAAGCGAGCGCTCAGAAATTTCCGCAGAGCCGGAAATTCGCTAAGCAAGCGATAGCCGAAGTAGAGCACGTCTTCATGATCGACTACGCCTCGCTCCCAGTAAAGCGCCTTGTAGGCGAGCAATTTGTCAGCGGTAAGTAGATCGCGAATCCTGGCATCTCGTGCTTCTGATTTACACGGAGCAAAGAATGCCTGGCCGGTGTCGTCAAAGCGAATCGTCAACATCCGCAACCGCGATTTAAGCAGAGCGAGATTATGTTCTTGCATCAGCACTTGCCGACGCCCGTAGAGACCGAGCCACGCGTCAAGATGCGTGCGCCACACGACATGCTCGGAATGAGTATCAACGAGGTGATGGGCGACCAGGTCTGTTCCCGCGTCTGTTTTCAACAGATGCAGGTACGGCCTGACTAAGTTGCGGAATAGGAAGCTATGGATTGTCGATACCTCCGCTCCATCCGCGAAAGTGCCAAGTCCGCGTAGTATTTCGCGAACAGCCACGTTCGTGTAAGAAATCACGCCGACCCTCGCACAAGGCGTCATGCGTGTTGAGGTTCCGACCACGTGACGGACATGATTGGCGAGCCAGAAAGTCTTGCCAGCTCCTGGCCCCGCAGTAACGCGAAAGTGATGTTCAATATCGCTGAGTACGTCTTCCGATTTCAGCGCGATTGTCGTCATGCAGGTATCATTCCTGAAGCAGGAAAAGTGACCCATTCGATGGCTTGCTTAATATATTTTGGACAGGCGAGCGTCGATGACTCGCAAGCCCCCGCCCGCATTATTTGCTCAAGAGCGAAGGCGTGCTCACCCTTGCAGCCCTCGGCGCAGCGAAGATAGAGGGCTGCATACCGCTGCTTTCGACGATCCTCCGCATCCGCGATTGCGGCTAGCCCAGTGCATTCATCGGAGTCCAGCAAATCCCCCAGAGCCTCTGGAAGTGCGTCTGGACTAGCAGACAGCCCGACTAAATCGCTTGTATTCTTCATCGCCGGAGTAACCAGCGCGGGCTGGCAATAATTTGCTAGTGCTAAATCATACTCGAAAGTTTTTTCACCATGGCACACGCAGACATTCGACGGCTGCTCGATCATTGAATCGAGCGTCGTCAAAGCGCCCGACCGGGCGCGGTACTCAAAGCGGGCATCGTCGCGACTCAGTTGGAAAGGGAAGCACGCCTTCCATTGTGCTCCTTTGGAATTCTTTTCTTTGCGAGTCGGATCAGCATCTACGACGCATGCAACCCGACGATTGAGCGTGAACCTCTTTTCGCCCGCCTCCGCCCCAGCTCCGAACAGCGGCAGAAAATGCTTGAAGGTTAGGCCGTCCACACGTACGACTGCTACATGATACTGGTCAAAGGGCCGATTGAGCTTCTCTGCTAAGGCTGGAATGAGGAGCTGTTCGGCGATACCCTCCACCAACAGCACGCCCTTGGCGAATAACATCGTCGATTTGGTTGCGTCCAGATACCGCTCGACATAGCAGCGGGACGCTTGGCCGCTTAGAGTGTTCGGGAAAACCCTTGCCGGGTAAGAGACTCCAATTGCGCCGTTCGCCTCGATCGATAGGCAAATGATCGGGTCCAGCCGAGCAGCGGACGTGACATGAGTGGAGTGGGTCGTTACGAAGACTTGCCGATTATGCCGAGGCTCGGATTCGACGCGACTGACGATGTGAGAAAGCAATTTGTATTGCAGCGCAGGATGCAGATGAGCCTCAGGCTCCTCGACTAAGAGCATCGGAAAAATCGCAGCGTTCTGGCCACGTCGCTCCTCAGATGCGCGAAAAGCAAGGCTGGCCAGCATGAGCGAAATGTACAACAAATTGTTGTATCCGAGGCCCTGATGCGTCGCTGGAAATGCAAACTGCTGTCGATCTATGAATAGCCGCAATGCTGCGATGAGGTCCGCTTCTTCTACAGCCCCGTGAAGTTTTGGTTTCCCTCCGTCGGCTGCGCCGGTCACATTGACTAAATCGAAGAGGCGTTTTGTGTCTAATCTGTTCAGTAGCTCTTGCCGCAGGGTCTTGGACTTCGCGCGGAACTCGGTTCGCAATCCGCGCTTTTCGCCTGGTTGCTTTCCCAGATCAAGGACTTCCTCCAGCATGGCGCGAAACAGCGGTGTGCTCCCTGAAAACATTTCGCTTTCAACGTCGCGTAGGGCATCCAAGAACTGACAGTCGAACTTGGCAAGTGATTCGGCATCGGCCGTCACCAGAGTATCTGGATTTCCTCCATAAACCCGCGAAACGAACTTTGGCAGAAACTCGTCAACTACCTCAAAAAACTTTTCGCGGTCTGGACTGTCGCCAATCGCTTCGTTGAACTCCTTCGTATGCTGCTCCGGCAGGAAAAACTTGTAAGTAAGTCGAGCCTCCCACTGGCCATCTAGCTTTGTAAGCCACGAAGCAACAAGAGCGCGATCGGCCTCAGTATCGTTGTCCGATGACCGAATGGTTACAGCTACGGTAATGCAAGGTGGTGTAGTGATGGAATCTAACAGGCAATGCAGATCGTGTACGGTGGGTCGCCCTCTACCTCTTCGATCAAACACGAGTGACAGGGCTTTGAGGAGCGTCGTCTTCCCGGCATTGTTCTCACCGATAATTACATTAAGCCCAGGACGGAAGTCGATGCTCGTGTCGCGAAAGCAGCGATAATTCTGGATTCGGATGTTTGACACGAACATGACGGATTCCCGCAAGTCTGGTTGCCCAAATCGGCTACAGGCGAGCTAGAACTTTCTCACGATGAACCCCAATCGTCAATAACAACCGCACAATGTACACGTGGGATAAGAGCCGGGTCGAAGAGGGATGCAGCGGCCAACAACGACCCTCGCCGGTACGCAGCAGCATGGTCCAAAGCTGATTTGCTCGCCTTCGTTATTTCTCTTAGACTGGCCTCGCAAAGAGTAGGACTGTGGTGCGATATGACAACCCAACGAATCAATTGCCGCGAGCTGCTCGATCCGCATCCGGTGGTTCATCTTCCCAATGCGCTCCAGACTGCATACCGGACCGAACTCGCCCGCCGAGGACTGCTGGAAGCTGCAACCGCAGGCACCTCCGAAAAATTTATCCATGGTGGCCCAACACCAGAGGAAACGCTCAAACATTTCAAATATCGCTTTGCGAATTCTTGCAGCCGGGTGGTATGCATCCTCGTCGATCCCGCCAACAGCTTCGCTTCGCTACCAGTTGAAGTTTTCCAATCTTTTTCGAGCCACAAGATCGCAGTACTCGACGTGCCTTGCGGAGCTGGCGCGAGCCTTCTTTCCCTTCTGAGTGTGCTGGCGACTGCACGCGCCCATCGACAACTTCCGAACCTCCCTCTGACTGTCGGGGTGACCGGCGCGGATGTGTCGCAGACGGCGCTCGATATTTATTCTTCGATGGCGAATGCGCTCATTCCTGAGTTGGCAAAGAATGGCATCGAATTAGAAGTGACCACCCAGCTCTGGGATGCGTCTCAGATCAACCAGACATCAGGTTTGTGTGACAGCTGGCTCGCTGCACATTTAGATGCGAACGAATACTTCGTATTAGTCGGCAATTTGAGCGGCATTACGGAGCCGACAATTGTCCGGGCGTTTCAACAATCGTTTGAGCATATTACCGCGAGGATTTCGAATGTCGCATCGACGGTACTTTGGATTGAACCGATCGTTGAGAAAAGCATAACCAAGAGAATCAAGGACCTTTTTAGTTGGTCCTGGTGGTTAATGCCCTCCAATGGGCTTCCGCAAGACGCCCAATGCCGATTTAGCTGGCGGCAGCCTATTGAGGAAAAGACTATTCCCGGATCGGTCATGGTTCATCGATACGAGCGGAAAGGCGGAGGCGGCGATTAGTTGGACGCAACACTTTTAATCACGAGAGCCTTGAACCACTTGCAGCGGCAGTACGTGCCGTCCTACCTGGGCCTTCGTGTGCTCGCCGAAAGCACCTCCAAGGAGCTACGCAATCAATGGACAGTGGGTTATGTGGAGCGCCGCAGCGTCACTCACCGTGCACAGGCTTATTGGAAATACTCAGGGCTTAAGGGACAGGATGAACAAGGTAAGCTCGAATACCGTCACTTCATAGTTGGGAGTCCGACGACGCTTCTCGCCGAATGCCGCCTCATTTCGATGCTCAGCCGATGGCCCCAGTTCGCGCGGCATCCGGCAGTTTACAGCTACCTCTGGCCGTTCTATGGCAAGGGCGGACATCTGTTTGCACATTTCTTCTATGGGTATCGGTTGCGGGAAAGAGACGTTGCCGAAGCAGTCAAGCAGTCGCCCGACCACACCTGCATTATTCTCGATTTAAAAAACTTCTACCCTTCCGTCGACAAGGAAAAGGTCTTTCGGCGATTTAGCGAGCGAGTCGCCCAGGCTAGCGCCGCGAAGTATGAAAAAGAATCCGCGATCTTTCTCGTCGAACAATTGCTGTCGTTTCCTGAGAACGGGCT
The DNA here is from genome assembly GCA_964618225.1 of uncultured Planctomycetaceae bacterium. Classification (GTDB taxonomy): domain Bacteria; phylum Planctomycetota; class Planctomycetia; order Pirellulales; family Lacipirellulaceae; genus JABDGM01. The sequence continues at coordinate 9,615 of CAZTWS010000009.1, read as the reverse complement.
TCCAGTCGGGCCGCCGCTATCACACGTGCTTGCCAACGTCGCGTTAGAGAACGTCGATCGAGAAATGGCGAAGCTCTATCCTGGCCGCTACTTTCGCTACGTGGACGACGTGGTAATTGTCGTCGAAGCTTCGAAGGTTGATGGGGCATTGCATCATTTCCGCGCCTTGGTCGCCGCGGAGGGATTGGCGGTAAATGAATCGAAGACAGATATTGTCGCGGCAAACCAATGGAATACCCACGTGGCGAGAAGAGAAAAGTCTGCGACTGCTGATACGTTCGGTTCGCTGCTGCGTCGACTTCAGGTGTACTGTGCAAGCTCACCCGAGAACTGGGCCGCTACGAGGGACTTGTTTAAGAGTGCTGGTTTCTCTTTGCCCTTCTCAAGGCTTCAGTCAGTGGCCGAGTATGGCCGGTTTAGGCGATTCCTAAAGATTCTTTTTCACCGCAGCAAGTGGGAACAAAAGCTAACTTACTTCCTTGAATCTCCTGACAGCTTGTTGAAAGCGGCCATAGAGATCCGCGATAAGTTTCTTGAGAACGGAAAGCGGATAGGCGACGAAGAGATTCCGCAAACAGGAATGCTTCGGCGATGGAGGATGTCGGAAATTCGCTTCACCTTTGCGCGGCTAATGTACTTGCTCCCGTTTTCCGATTACGGTCAGCTTTTGCAACTTCTTCCGCGAGAGGCGGAATGCGCGGAACTTCGTGTCATTTTAACTGCACTGCAAACCGGAAACGCCTCTGCGTTGCTTCGCCGCCCCGGGGCATCCGTGGATACATTTGCTCAACTATGGAACGAGCATGGTGTCGGTACGCCCGCTGTCCGCTGGTCAGAGAGGCCCGATTACTTCGAGCGAGACAGCGCTGTGGCGCTTGCGACTTACGGAGTCTTATCAGTTCCTCCTGAATGGATCGCGAAAATGCCACTGCTGTCGAATCGTCAACTTCTTCAGATGGCGAATGGCTATCAAGTGGAGCCGTTCAGCAAGGAGACTCCCAACTATTTGCGGGAGCTTCACGCTCTGAAATCCGACTGGAAACCAGAGGAGTTGGAGCGATTGCTTCGAGAGCGATTCAATAACGACGAGGAAGTAACGCTGTTCGGCTTAGAAATCGGCGGGCGATACATTTCGTGATGTGCGTAACGTCGATCTTCTGAGCGATTTGCACGGCTTCAAAAGGGCACCATGCTAGTCGTACGCATTTAGGGTTGTGGCGAGGTACACTGGCGGATGAGGCCCCTCAGAATCGGACCAACAAAGGCAGGGGAGGGATTGCGGCGGGTGTCGGGAATTCTGACTTCGCCTTCATCGCCCTATCCTCGTCGGGGCCAAGGGCCTTCGGCCTCAGCGGGGCGAGCCCCGACGATGACAGGCCGACGAAGGCAGGACAAAGGAGGAGTCCTGCGGAGCAAGGCCCTGAGCGTACTCGCTGCGGCGATGAAAAGAGTTGGCTGCGAATTCCTGCCCGCGGCAACCTTGAGATTGTCTTGAAGGTTACGCAGTCGGTGACCATCTGCGACCGATGCGTCAATGAATCAGAGCTCCATTTCCTCGCAGCCGGTGGCGCCGCTTTCATATGCCACCGCTCGTATGAGCCTGGGTAATGAAAGGGGTTTCGATAAGTAAAGATCGAAACCGGCGGCTTTAGCGCGCTTGCCCATCGCCTGTTTGTCGTAAGCCGTATGCACGATCATAAGCGGCTGCTTCGCAAGGCTAGACCGGCGAATCTCGTTCGCGATTTGATAGCCGTCGAGACCCGGGATCTCGACAGAGCTAATGACAACGTCCGGCTCCACTGATTTAACCAAGCCTACGCCGGTTGAGCCGACGGTTGCGGCGTGAACCTCGTGACCAAAATGCTCCAACATGCGGCGGATAACAACGACCGTTATGTTGCGGGGGTCGATGGCTACTACGCGCCGTGGTGATTGGAGCGAGGCAGAGCTGTTGCACGGATTGTCTTGAGACATGCTAACCGCCGTCAAATCAGAGGCTGAAGGATTGAAAGTCGACTCGCTCATTTTAGCGACATCGGGACAGCACAGACTACGGCACTGAGAACCAACGGCAGACGGACGCCACCCTTGCTCCACTTATGGCATGCGGTTTAGACTTAAGCGAACGAAGACGGTGCCGCACATGTATGCACGGCAACCCATTAATGCCACGATCGCCATCTTCGCTAATCCAGCGATCTTTGCAACGAGCCGACCTGCCGCCGAGCGGGATGCCTGCTCTCAACCTGCCAACTTGTGTGGCAGGCTATGCTAGAATTGAGCGTTTGAGGCTCATTGCTATATCCGCCCACGTAAATGGCTGTGCCGCCACGATGGCTAAGCAAACGACAGCGACAACGACAACTTCTCCCGCCGCGGCGACCGGCCTGCCGCAGGCCGAGTCTGAACGGTTGGCGGCTGGGCACGCGTTACTTAGCTACCGCTTGGAGTCCCTCCGCAACACGGCATGGGATTTCGCAAGTCTGCATCCCGAAGAGTTGCAGAATTTGTCGCCAGCTGAGCAGCAACAGCAGATTGCTGACATCCTCTTGGCGGCATTCGACCATTCTCTTCGCTACGATTCGTGGGAAGTTCGCTTGCGAAATCCACAGTCCCAGCAACTGACAGTGTGGCTGACCGATAGCAAGTCACTAGCTTCGCAAGAACACGGGCTAGTTGCGAATCCCGAGGGCAACGGAGTCCAAGGATATGTTGCCTCGAACGGGACGTCTTACGTCAGCGAGGACGTTGCCAGGGATCCACTCTGTCGTCCGAGGCTAGCTACGACGACGACAATGCTCGGCGTGCCGTTACTGTTCCGCGACGAGGTTCTCGGCGTTGTCAGCTTCGAGAAGTCAGGAGAAGTTCCCTATAACGAGGATGACGTCCGTTTTGTAGAAACAGTTGCATTCCTTTTAACTGAATGTATTCACTCGCTTGTCGTTGCTTACTCCAACAAGCCTCGTGTGCTGCTTGCCAAGCTCCCGGACTTCGTGCCTACACTCTTCGGTATTATGCCGAAGCATGCAACTAAGGACCTATTCAGCGAACTGTCCGCGTTACTCGGGGCTTTCCGCCGAGATGAGTCTCTAATCGACGAACTGCGTGATAAGCAGCCTGATTTGTGCAGGGAGCTTTCCGCTCTGCTCCGGTCGGTCGAATCGCAGAGTCCGACGCAGAACGGCGACGATCCTCAACTTCAAACGGCAACTCTGCCAAAACTCCAGGATCTCGGCGAGGTTGCCCGACTGACCCCAACAAAGTTCTTCCGCTGGTTCGATAAGCACCTCAATTCCGAGTCGCGAGAAGTCTTACGGCACGGCCTCACTGAATTTGCCAGTGTTTCGAAAGGCAAGGACTTCGGTAGTCACGAGAAGAACTCGGCGTTCGCTTCGCGCTTAAATTCTTGCATGAAGGCGGTCTCACTCCTCGCTGTTTGTCCGGGCGCCGCCAACGCGGGTTGCGGACGGCGTTCTTACTTCCGCGCTAAGAAACACCCAAGCTATCCTCACGGCGTTTTCTATTTCGAACACGCCGACGAAGGGCAGGCCACGCATGGGTGGTCCGCGAAAGTCCCAGAAATCCGCTTTGTTGAGCGAGACGGTTAGGCTGGGGGCTAGGGCGTCCGTTTTTTCTAGGAGAGGTCAATGAAAATTCTCCCGGCAGGCTTGACAGTACAGTAGGTACTGTAGTACAATGCGGTAGACTCGTTACTTGTAGACGGTAGCGAATCCTCGCCTGCATCCAATCCATGCCGTCCCGCAACATGGAGCATAACAGTAGTAACCGCATGCACACCAAATTGACCGCTCAATTGAACTCGCACCTCCTCTCGCTAACCAAGGAGCAATGAAATGAACGCCAATGACGGATTACTAACATCACCAGAGGCCGCTGAGTTTCTAGCTATCAGCGAGCGAAAACTCTGGGACTTGACGGATTCCCAAGAAATAAAAGCTACGCTGATTCCTCCTCGAAGCAAGCGCTACGACCCCGCCGACCTTCGGGACTTCATCAATCGCTGCAAGGGAAACAGAGGCCTGCAGATGGCCGTCGATCCGAGGGACTAAAAGTCGTAAGATCAAAGCAAACGTGCAATCACTTACTTACGGATGTAAATCAGGATTTCCATCATGGCAGGCATCAGCAAACTCGGTAGCGGCCGCCGAGCGATCCAGTTCGTAGGCGTCGACCGCAAACGGCGGACGATTCGTCTTGGCAAGATTTCGCAAGAGGACGCCGAACCAATCAAGCGTCACATCGAACGACTCTTAACGGCGAAGATCACCGCCCAGCCGCTTGATCGTCGCACCGTCGCATGGATTGGAGAACTCGAAGCACCTCTTCTTGACAAGCTTGCACGCGTTGGCCTCTTGGCCGCGAGAGAGTTGCCAATCCCGCTTGGTCCGTTCTTAGACAACTACGTCGCCCAACGCAATGACGTGAAGCCCGCAACCAAAGAGGTCTGGGGACAGGTTGTGCGAAATCTCAAGGGGCATTTCGGTGAAGGTCGCGACATCAAGTTGGTGACGGTCGCCGACGCTGAGGCTTTCAAAGCCTACCTGATCAATGAAGGGCTATCTTCCACGACTGTGCATAAGCGATTGCAGTTCGCCCGGGCGTTTTTTAGGGCCGCCTTGAAACGGAAGCATATTGAGGAGAATCCCTTCGCCGAAGTTTCCTCAAAGGCGATCATAGACAGCAATCGGCTGCGATTCGTTACCCATGACGAAACCAAGCGACTCTTGGCCATCGCCAATCTTGATTGGCGACTGATTATTTCACTTGCCCGCTACGGCGGCCTGCGCTGCCCAAGCGAGGTGCTGTCGCTCCGCTGGCAGGATATTGACTGGAAAGCAGGCCGCATTACCGTGACTAGCCCGAAGACCGAGCATCACGAAGGGAAGGGGAGTCGAGTCATTCCCTTGTTTCCAGAACTTCTGTGCGTGCTTCAAGAGGCCAGGGCGGAAGCTGGCCCAGATGCTAAGCATGTCGTGAACGGCTACCGTGAGAAGGCAATCACCGAGCGCGGCTGGCGAAGTTGCAATCTGCGGACTCAGTTTGAGCGGCTTATCAAGCGAGCCGGACTGAAGCCGTGGCCCCGGCTCTTCCACAACCTTCGGTCCTCTCGGGAGACGGAACTCGCCGCCGAGTATCCAATCCAGGTTGTGACGGCGTGGCTCGGCAACACCCCTCGCATTGCTCTGAAGTACTACCTCCAGGTGACCGACGCAGACTTCTTACGTGCCGCAGGCGTCCTTTCCGGCAGCGTTCCCATGACCGACGATGCCACAAAAAACGGCGCTGCAAAAAGCGCTGCTCCAATTTCCAAAACAATGCCAAATTCGGTGCAGCAGGCCGGGGCAGGTAGTCGCAAAGACTCGCACCATAAAAACACAACCCCTTCAGAGCGAAGGGGTTGTGCGTCGCCTTGCGACTCGATGCGACATAGTGCGCAAAGCACAAAGCGGAGAGGACAGGATTCGAACCTGCGGAAGGGTTTGACCCCTTCACCGATTTAGCAAACCGGCGCTTTCGACCACTCAGCCACCTCTCCGGGGGTACTCTGAGGACAAAGCCCAGAGCATCAAGGTTCTATTATTTTAGGGTGAACACGTCTGGCCGCAAGTGGAGTCTTGATTTACCGGCCTAACTGGGGTGATTTTCGTTACCAGTTGTATCTCAGGGGGGGCGGCCTAGGCCACTACTTTGCCAGTCGAAATTCTCATGCTGTAGAACGATCGCCAAACGAATACCAGGGCAACCACTAGCAGCAACGAGGCCCACACGTAACGCATTTCGGGCGGTTTGATCTCGATTGCCAATTCGACTGCCAGCAGGCCGAATAGAGTGGTGAACTTGATAATGGGATTGAGTGCGACTGATGAAGTGTCTTTGAACGGATCGCCCACGGTATCACCGACGACCGTGGCTTCGTGCAAAGGAGTGCCCTTTTCTCTCAGATTCACTTCGACGATCTTTTTGGCGTTGTCCCATGCACCGCCGGCATTTGCCATGAAGATTGCCTGATACAAACCGAAGATGGCAATCGAGATCAGGTAGCCGATGAAGAAGTATTCATCGAGGCAGGCAAATGCAAGGGTGATGAAGAACACGGCCAGGAAAATATTAAACATGCCGCGTTGTGCATACTGCGTGCAAATTTCGACAACTCGTTTACTGTCCTCGATCGACGCGGCCTGCGTGGTGTTATCATCGAGATTAATGTTGGCCTTGATGAATTCCACTGCACGGTGCGCACCAGCAACGACCGCTTGGATGGATGCACCTGTGAACCAGTAAATTACGGCACCGCCTGTAATGAGACCGAGTAGGAACGGCGAATTCAACAGCGACAGTTTCTGGATAGCATCGCTATCGGTGAGCCCGTTGGTGAGCAACATGATGATCGAGAAAATAAGCGTCGTCGCACCGACTACCGCAGTGCCGATAAGCACAGGCTTGGCCGTTGCCTTGAACGTGTTGCCGGCACCATCGTTCTCTTCGAGGAAATGCTTGCCTTTCTCGAAGTTTGGTTCGAAGCCGAACTCTTCTTTAATTTCGCCGCTTGCATTGGGCAGGCTGGCAATGGTCGATAGTTCGAACACCGATTGAGCGTTGTCCGCAACGGGGCCGTAGGAATCCACGGCGATCGTTACCGGGCCCATGCCCAAGAAGCCGAACGCTACGAGGCCGAAGGCGAATACCGGAGCTGCGAGCATGAGTTTCTCGAGCGAACTTGGGCCTTCGCTCATTCCGAAGTCAACGGCCACGCCAAACGCGATGCCCATGAGGGCTACGATAACCATACCCATCCAGAAGGCACTGAAGTTACCTGCTGTGAGGCCAGAGAGAATATTGAGCGATGCACCGCCTTCGCGCGACGAAGAAACCACTTCGCTCACGTGTTGAGAGTGTGTCGACGTGAATATCTTCACGAGCTCGGGGATGATGGCCCCGGCGAGCGTGCCGCAGGTGATGATGGTGGCCAGCTTCCACCAAACGCTACCGTCACCCAAGTCGCGGATGAGCATGACCGAGGCGATGTAGGTCATGATGACGGAAATGATCGACGTAAGCCAAACGAGTGCCGTAAGGGGCTTCTCAAAGTCCATATCGTCGGCGTTTTCGTACTTTGCCTTGGCAGCCCGCTCATTGATGAGATAGGCGGCAACGCTGGTGATGACCATGAGGACGCGCATGACGAATATCCACACCAGCAGTTTGACCTGAGTGGGTGCGGCGTCCGCTTGAGCGGCAGCAAGTTGGAGGTCCGTGGCGGTGGCCATCGTAACGCCGGGATACAGTCGCTCTAATGAAATTGGCGTAATGGCCAGCATAATGAACACGATAAGTGCCACGCCTGTCACCCCATAAGTTTCGAAGCCGTCGGCAGTGGGGCCGACCGAGTCGCCGGCGTTGTCGCCCGTGCAGTCGGCGATGACGCCAGGATTGCGGGCATCGTCTTCATCGATTTTGAAGACGATTTTCATGAGGTCGGCACCGATGTCGGCAATTTTGGTAAAGATACCACCGGCGATGCGGAGCGCCGCGGCACCGAGCGATTCGCCGATTGCAAAACCGATGAAGCACGGTCCCGCGTACTCGGGTGGTACGAACAACAAAATGGCAAGCATGATTGCCAGTTCGACACTGATGAGCAGCGTGCCGATGCTGATGCCGGCTTGCAAGGGAATTGCGTAAACGGGAAATGGCTTGCCGGCCAAGCTGGCAAAGGCAGCGCGAGAGTTAGCGTAGGTGTTGATGCGGATGCCGAACCAGGCAACGCCGTAGCTGCCAGCGATGCCGATGAGGCTGAATGCGACGATCATGGCGACACGTTCGGTGCTGAGGCCGCGCAGCCAGCCAAAGTAAATCACCATCACCGCGCCGATGAACAGCTCTAGCAGCAGGATGAACTTGCCTTGGGTGAATAGGTAGGTCTTGCAGGTTTCGTAGATCAGCTCCGATACATCGCGCATCGATTTATGTACGGGCAAGTTGCGGAGTTTGATGAACGTCCACAAACCGAAGGCAACGCCAATAAATGAAACGACAAGGCCGCCCATTAACATCGTGCGGCCATTGATGCCAAGAAATATGACTTGGCTGACATCCGGAAGAATTAAATCTGCTTCACTTGCAAAGGCGTCGGAGGCAGTAAGCAGAACGAACAGCGCTGTAGCGCTCGCGAGGATGTAGGGACGCATCAGTACCAACCGACCTCCGGAAACAGTTGCCAAACGCGGCGGGGCAGACGACCGCAACCCTTTGAAAAATCGGCCATAATTGGCCGAAGGCCCTGTCTTAATGACTTGTACAGATAGACAACTTTAGCACATCGAGGGGCCGGTCGCCTACCGCCAATTATTGCCATTTGTGATGAATTAAAATGAAATTGCCATAAATGGTTACAGGTTCCGGCTGGGCTCGTGCCTTAAGTCGCCAAGGAGTGGGAAATGGCCATTTTACCGGCCCGGAGGGCACCTAGTTCTTCGCTCCAGTTTTGGATCACCATGCCCAAATTCGCGTTGCGATCGATATATTCGAGCGCCGACAGCGAGAAGTCGAGTGCGGGCACGGCCGTCTGCCAGGTTTCAGGGGCGGGGGCTCGTAACTGGTCGCGAAAATGCTCGATGGCGAAACCGATCACGATGCGTAGTCGTTCTCGTCGTTGCGACGCCTCCTTGCCGGCTTCCTCCACAAACGTTTGTAACGATCTGGCAAGCCGGACGCTTTCGAAATTGGCGGCGGTGAGCAGCATCATAAGTTGCCTGCGGAAATCGCCCAGGGCGGGGTCCGCCATTTGCAGCGCTTGCTCCACGCTGCCGTCCGAAAGTTCTGCCGCTCGTGCGGCACGGGTAGCATCTGGAAATGCGTCGGTTTCCATCAATATCCGAGCAACCGCCTGTTGTGAGAGCGGCTCGAATCGCACGATTTGCGACCTGGAGCGAATCGTTGGCAGCTGCCGCGACGGACTCGTGCCAATCAGAATCATCAGCGCATTCGGTGGTGGTTCCTCGAGCGTTTTCAGCAGACAATTCGCACTGGGAATAGTGAAGTGATCCGCGTCGTCGACGATCGCAATTTTTCGGCGTCCGAAAAACGGCTTAAGCGAAATGTTATGGCACAGACCGACCTGGTTGCGATGTTCTCCGTCGCCAATGAATAACGAAATCGGTAGTGAGGACTTGTCGGGAGGCAATCCCACCATTTCTAAATCGGGATGGTTGCCGGCAGCGAAGAGTCGACACGATTCGCAATTGCCACAAGGCTCCAAAGTCGCATCCGCGGTTTCCGCACACAGCAGGGCACGAGCTAATTCTAGTGCGAACTTTTTCTTGCCGATTCCCGAGGGACCAACAAAGAGGTAGGTGCTGGCCAATCGTCCGGCAGTAAGAATTTGTCGAAATCGATCAACGATTTTGTCATGTTCGACAATTCCATGCCACATATTGAATCGACACCTCTGGCTAAAGCTTGCGGAATACTGGCCGGTGCTACCAAGGTGCCCGGCGGAAGTTCAGTAAGCGGCTTTAAAAATAGATTTTCGGGATTTGCACGTCCCAACCCCTCGAACAGCCGGCCCGCTAGTGTTCTGTCCATGGTCATTTG
>CAZTWS010000008.1:0-70657 GCA_964618225.1 uncultured Planctomycetaceae bacterium | reverse complement strand
CAGAGACGAATCGTCGAAGGAGAAGGCGGTGCAACTGGCCCAGGACACCATTGGCGCTCGCGAAGTCGTGGACCAGTTGCAGGTTCAACCGCAGCCCGCGGCAAAAACTAGCACGCTCCCCGCCAATCCCCAGCCCTGATGTCGACGCGAATGCAACGAGTCAAAGCGGTTTCGCGTTACGTGCTGGCGATTTTCATGATCGTCGCCGGTGGGATGCACTTTGTGTATGAGGATTTTTACCTCCGAATCATGCCGCGGTACCTTCCGGCACACCGCCTGTTGGTATTTCTCAGCGGCGTGGCTGAAATCGTCATCGGGGTCATGCTCCTGATACCGCGGTTTACCCACCTAGCGGCCTGGGGAGCCATCCTGCTGCTGATTGCCGTGTTCCCGGCGAATCTCCACGTCTACCAAAACCCCGAAGTGCTGCCTGCCCCAGGCTGGCTCCACTTATTGCGATTGCCACTGCAGGGAGTGTTCATCGCTTGGGCCTGGTGGCACACTCGCCCGGATGCTGAAAGCGGGAGTAAACTGCTGGCATAACTTGGGAAGCGGTTCGGCACGACGAGCTGTTGGTCCAAAAAGATCAAAAGGAAAATATGCACTTAGGCGAGGTTCTGTTTGACTTAACGTGTCGGATCGAAATGTCGGCGAGCAGTGTTTTTGTTTTGATCTATAAGTTGCCCGCACGTGAGTCTGTCAATGACTCGGCCTCCCCTGGCCCCGTCGAAAGGCAGATCCTTCCATGTACACTGGGACTATTACAACTCCGCTTCGGCACCCCTCCACGACAGCAAACTATGAAGACCTTTGCCGCACTTGTGATTACTGCTTCCGTTCTCGTCTCCACGGCCACAGGCACGGAACCGCTGCACGTGATTAGCTGGCATGTCGCAAGCGACGCCGCCTCCCCAGCGACCATCGCCAAACAACTCGCAGAACTGGGCCGTCACGATGTGTTCGCCTTGCAGGAAGTTCACCCGCAGGACGCCGACCGGTATGGCCAAGCTATTCGCACTGCCTATGGCAAGCAATACCGCTACTTCTAATCCCCAAACCGGACGCAGCGACCGGCAGCTCATCGCCTTCGACTCCAAGGATTCCAGGGCGCGCTGTCACCAGCATGTTCGACTTTGACGCTGGGCGCACCCTAATTAGGGGGTTCTTCCCAAAAAGGCGTCTGATTAGCCTGACTTCATTCGTAGTCGAACTGAACAGGTACAAGCGTTTGCTTGCCTCGTAACTTTGAGAAGTCAACCGTGAAGTCGGTGGAGTGCGCTAATGAAGTGGTGTCTCAGTATTGGACTCGGTGTTATTTTTTCCCTTACGGCACGCACCGGTGATGCGGCTCTTATCACGCCGACTTCTGCATTCGCGAGCACGTATTACGACGGACTGTAAAGCCCGAACAACCTGATCAACAACTCCGGGCTGAACACCAGTTCGGGCAACGTGCTGACCTATACCCATGTGTCCCACGTCAGCGCCAACGGCATGTGGCACGCGGGGGCGGGACAGGGAACCGGCGGCGCGGCGCCGAACGTCGCCAACCAATACGTCGTCTTTGACCTGGGCGCGAATTATGACCTGACTTCTGCCTACCTCTGGCAGATGATTCAGAACAACAATCTTGGCCGGGGAATTAAAGAATTTGCGCTCTACGGATCGTCCGCCTCAATGGCAACCCCCTATCCTGCGAATCCGCCGCTGAGCGGATTCACCCAGATTCTTGGCACCAGCACGCTGGCCCAGGTCACGGGGACAAGTGCGAATCCCAATCCGGCGGTGACGCAGTCTTTCTCGCTGACCGGCGCCGCCAACGTACGCACGATCTACCTCGACATCATCTCGGCTCACAGCGGCCTGACAAACGACTACGTCGGCCTGTCGGAGATCAAGTTTGAAGGCACCCCCGTACCTCCGCCACCGGCGACGCTCTACAACTGGAACACCACCGCTAACGCGGCGTGGCAGACCGGCGAAAGCTGGTCGCCGTCAGGCGGCCCGCCAACCTCGAACGACCACGCGTCCTTCGCCATCGCTGGCGCCTACACCGTCCTGGTGACATCGACCCCCGCTGTGCGCAACCTGAACGTCTCGGCTGGCGACGTGACGCTGACCATGTTCAACAACGCCGCAACGCTCCAGGTCGCCAACATCAACGTCAGCGGCGGCAAGCTGACTGTCCCCGGTCTGATCGGCCGGGCGTCCTTGCCGGGCGTGCTCAACTACACCTCGTCGCTCAACATCACCGACGGCGGCCAGGTCGTCAGCATCGGCGATTCCTGGGGCGGCGTGTCGGTCGGCACCGACGGCGCCACAGTGCAAGCCACCGTCAGCGGCACCGGCTCGTCGCTCTCCAGCGCCAGCGGCTTCTACGTGGGAGCGGGCGGTAACGGCACGCTCGACATCACCGCCGGCGGCAAGGTGACGTCCGCCGGCATCCTGTTTGCCGGATCGTACGGCGGCACGGGCAATATCACGGTCGATGGAACCCACTCTGCCCTGGTCGTCAGCTCAGATAATCTGCTCATCGGTTACGGCAGCAACGGCGGCACGCCAGGTACTGCTTCACTCACTGTCACCAACGGCGGGCAGGTCTCCAACGCCGCGCAAATCCAAATTGGCGCCTACGGCGGCAACGGCAGCGTTATCGTCGGAAAAAGCGATGGTACCGACGCCGGCAATTCTAAACTCCTGGGAAACATCCTCTATGTGACGATCGGTGCGACCACCGGCGGATCGCTCACCGTCAACCCCGGGGGTAGCGTCGAACTCACCGGCGCGCTCTACAACACCACCAATAGCGGAAAGATCAATCTCGCTGGCGGAACGATCAAGACCAATCTCTTCGTGCTCAACGCCGCCTCGAATATGAACTGGACTGCCGGTACGCTCTGGCTCACTGGCGGGACTAGTTCCGCCAGTTCAACCACTTCCACGCTGACCGTCCCCACCGCTGGAATTCTCAAAGGCAACGGTACGATCAACAGTCATGTGACCAGTCTGGGCACGATCTCGCCCGGCAACGACTCTGTCGCCACTCTCGCCACGCGCAACCTGACGATCGGGAACAATAGCGCTGCCGGCACGCGCGGCACATTTGCAGCTGACATCGACTTCGCCACTTCCACCGCCGATCTGCTGAACGTCACGGGAACAGTGAACCTAACCAACGCGGCGCTGGACCTGTCGCTGCTCAATCTGCCAACCAGCCTCTCGACGCCGCTGACGTTCCTGCTGATTAACAATGACGGCTCCGACGCCGTCACCGGCATGTTCGCCTCGATCAACCTGGGCTCGTTCTCATCCTTTCAGTACAGCATGAATTACGCCTTTAGCGGCGTCGCCCTCAACGGCACCGGCACCGGCAACGACGTGGCCATCACCTTCACCGTCGTGCCGGAACCCGGAACATTGTTCTTGCTGCTGACGAGCACTGGCCTGCTGGTGCAACGACGGCGATCACGATCAGTGGTATGACAACCAGACCGCCATCAGCCCCGCGCGTCCTTTGACACCGAATTTGCGGAAAATCTCTTTCACGTGGCCGTGGGCCGTGTGCGCGCTGATGCCCAACGCCGAGGCGATTTCTTTTTCCGATTTGTCGGTGAGCATGAATTGCACCACTTGCCGCTCTGCCGGTGTGAGCGGCGACTGGGCCACCAGCAGGCCATGACTGCAGAGGAGTTGGCGATGGAACCACTTGAGCCCGCGCAGTACGTAGGTGGCCAGTTCCGCGTCCGCTTCGGTGAAGCGCGAGACCGTTCGGCGTTTATCAAAGACGAAGTACGATTCGGCTTGCGGGTTGATCGGCGAGGCAACCCACAGCCGGTCGTCCACGCCGAACGCCTCGTGGTACGCACGGTAGTGTGCGGTCTGTCGGTACGCATCCAGGTCAATAAACCCGTCGTGCAGGCGATGGACACGGAACGTGCCGCTCAGCTTCGCCGTCGCGACGCTCGGCATGCCCGGCGTTACGGAATTCTTGTCGGCGAGAATCTTCTGAGCTAACAACGCCTCCTGCGCTTTGGGCGGGTGAAGGAACGTGATCGTCTTGACCCGCCAGCCGTTCAACGCATCGCGGACGGCTGCGGTTCCGTCGAGCAACCGGACAGCCCCGATCCAGGCCGCGTTGTTCGCCCCAAGCCAGCCGGAAAGTGTTTTCAATAGGTGCTGGCACGCCTGGTCAACTTGGGCCGCTGGAAAGTCGGTCAGCTCGTCCCACAAACGATAGGCGCATTCTCGCTGGTCGTCGGTCATACTCTTAGTGTACTCGCTGTGCGGGTTAGCCAAAGACACATCTAAGATTTGGTGCGTACCGTAAATAGTCCGATTTTTTGGAATAGGCGCAGCAAGGCATCACTGAAAAGTTCGCGATCCCCTTGCCTTAGTCGTTGTAAAACCACGTTAGGCAACAGGATCTGAATGAGTGCAGGCGGCGGGAATCAAAGGAACGGCTCCGGCTCCAGAAGCACTTGCAGAGCAATCGGCTACGACGATCGAGCCGCCCTTGCCTGCACTATGTTTGCACGGTGAAGGCACGTCCGGTCATAACGTAGCATCAACTGACGCTCTTCATCGCACCGCTGAGCTGTGGCCATCGCTGCCGCCAAGCATAAAGCGTACGGTCTACTCTAGGTGCGTCGAGGCTGTTCTACTCGGCGACTGAACTAAGTATCCAGTCTTAAATCGGGCAAGTCTCTTGTTTTTCTTGCACTCGAATTGATTCGCACTGGGTAAGTTGACGAGATAACTTTTCCGGGGCAAGTCCCCGAGGTCACGCCCAGGTATGACGCTTTTATAAGCATAAATCCCTCTTCCGGAGGTAGTCAGCTTGGATTTGCTTTGGGGATAAGGGTGGGATCAACGCCCTCTTTTTCCCGATGAAGGAGAATCCAAATGGCCTCGATGCTCGGTTTCAATCGTCGTCGGCACGCTGCGCCGAAGTCACGTCCACGGCGGCAATCGCTCCAAAAGCCCAATGGCGTTATTGGTCCCCGCGTCCAGAAGGTGGGCGGCGCTCATTTTGCCATCGTCTGTGTCGATCCGGCCAAGCACCGCTCCGAGTGGATGATGGCCGACTACTTTGGCAATCTGCTCATCGGACCGCAAACGCTCCAGCATCAAGCGCCTTGTTTCAAGCTGGCCATGGAGCAGATTCGCCAAGCCCAACAACAGCATCACATTCAAGACACGATTATCGTTGTGGAACGAACGGGCAACTACTACCTGCCTGTGAAACGTGCATTCGCCGACGCTGGATTCGATACCCGCGTAATTCATCCTTTTGCAACCAAGCAGTATCGGATGCCGGCGGACCCGGGCAACAAAACCGACGAAACGGATCTGTACGCCCAGCACCGAGCCGCCGTCGCCGGATTCGGATTGTGTGAGTTCGAACTCGAGCCACCGTATCGTCAGCTGCAGCTAAGGGCCCGGCATCGCCGCAACCTGGTGGAGAAGTCAGCAGCGCTCGCCTGTCAGATCCGCGATCACCTCCATCTGGCAATGCCCGGCTACGCCGACCTGTTCGACCGGCTCTTCGAGCGCCTCACGCCCTTGGCCGTTGCGCGCCGAGGTGACTCGCCTGCTACGTTGCTCCAGCTTGGCACAACCGGACTGAGTCAGTATCTGCAAGACAACAAGATCCGCTACCAAGTGCGATCGATCGAGCGAGTGCTGGCCTGGGCCGCGGAGGCAACGAAGCTCCACATCCAAGACGGCCCACTGCACCATGCGATCTGGACCGACCTCTACGAGCTATATCAGCATTTTCGCCGTAAAATCTTGGTCTTAGAGCAACGGCTCGCCGGTGATCTCACGCGGATACCCTACGTTCGCTTATTGGCCATTCCGGGAATCAATGTGGTTTCGGCAGCCGAGTTGGCTGGCGAAATGGGCCCGATCAATCGATATGCGAATGCCAACGCCATCACCGGCCGCAGCGGCCTTTATCCCTCGCGTCATCAAAGCGATCAAACGGACAATGCCAGTGGTCCAATCATCCGCCAGGCCAATCGCCGTTTGCGGTGTGTGCTGATGCGGATCGCCGACTGCCTGGCCTGCCACTGTAGTTACTACCGTGGTCAAGCCGAACTGGATCAGTCTCGCGGCATTGATAAGCGCGCCAGCCGCGTCAAGATTGCCAAACGTTTCAGCCGACTGGCCCTCGCCTGTGTTGCGGGAGACGAGCCAATGAGGCATCCTTGCTTTCAGCAGCCGGATTCGATTTTGGAGAAACTACGCCATTTTCATCATGATCACCAGTCGCCGCTCGAATGCGTGATGGAGGACCTACACGCCACCGTCTCCCAACTTCCCTACAATACGCGTTGCCACGAGGCGCAAGTGGTCGCTGCGGTCTTGGAGCAACATGCTAAGCGTCGTCGAGGCGCCGTCGCGATTGGCGAGCTGATGCCCGCCGTGCTTGCTCGATTAGGAGTCCATACAACCGAATCCAAGGAGACTAGGGATCGGCCCTGAACTCGTGTGAGGATTGACACCGCCTTCACGCCCTATGGCATTCCTGCCTTTAATGTGCATGGCGCTCTGTCGGATCACCACCGCCTGATACGGCAGTTTGGGGCCGTCCCTCTTATGGATTACCTGTACGGCGAAACGTGATCACCAAGCGACAGAGATGATCCTCATCGAACCAAGGCTGATTCTTCCGACTCCTTTTAAAAAACCACCAGTTGGTGGTGCGCATGAAGTCTGCACTCAAATAAGTTTTCACTCCCTACTTGAAATCCCCATGGCAGTCACATTACGCAGTTAGAGGCGGACGGGGTTGGCGCTTCAAAAGGCGTCTCAGTGTGCAACCTGGCCGACCAGCTTGCCCTCAATATGATAAACCCTCGGTTCCTCCGAAAAATATTCCTGTAAGCCCATCATGAACAACCGATGGTCTTCACTCGCTTCGAAGCCCGGCGTGTGATCCTCGAGTGAATGCCATCGCACGATCAGGTGGAATAACTCGGGTGTTTCGATCCCTTGCGCGAGGAAGTGACCGCCGCACCCTTTGCGCGGCTGAGCAGAGGAGCGACTTCGGCAAATGCACGTCTGAACGCTTCAATGTGTTCATTATAAACCGGGAGCAGAGCGATCTCATTAATCATGGCGTTAAAAGTCCGCACTTACGAGATGAGCCGCCGGCCCAACTGTGATCGCGATTTTTCCTCGAACACCGTTGTTGGGGGGCTCCAACTGGGCATGGGCGAGCGGAATGTCGGCAAGGGAATAGACGGTGCCAACGTGTGGCCGCAGCTGACCGCGTTCTATCAATGCGCTTAACTCATCAAGCTTGCCGCGGTTCTGTCTTGTGAAAACGAAGTGATAACTCGCGTTCTTGCCCCAGGCCTGAATGACGTTTTGTGGCTGTGCAGTGTCCACGATCGTGACAACGCGGCCAAGTTGCGCGAGCGTGTCGGGGCTGCGCGACAATGTGTTGCCGCCGATGGTGTCGAACACGACATCGACTCCGCGGCCACCCGTTTCCCGCATGATGGCGTCGACATAATCCTCCTTTTCGTAGTCAATGACCACATCCGTACCTAAGCTTAGTGCGAACTCAAAGTTTGCTTCGCGTACGGTCGTGAACACCCTTGCACCTATGGCTTTTGCGAGCTGGATAGCGACATGCCCAACTCCTCCCGCGCCGCCGTGTACAAGAATGGTCTCCCCCACTCTTAATGCTGCACGCACGACCAGCGCTTCCCACGCCGTCCCGCCAACCAAGGTCAGGCTTGCTGCCTCAAGATGGCTTAGCGTGGGAGGCTTCTTCCCGATGATGCTTTCGGCAGCAACATGGTACTCGGCATAACTTCCCGGCCCTTCAAATATTTGCGGGGTGTACCAGACTTCATCTCCTGGAGAGAAGGTCGTCACACCTGGCCCGACTGCTTCGACAACGCCAGATACGTCGTGTCCGGTAATGGCCGGCAGTTGCACCAAATCGGCATAATCGCCACGTCGGACCTGGTAGTCCAACGGATTGATGGAGGTTGCATGTACGCGGACCAGGACTTGTCCCGCGTCCGGCAAAGGCTTGGGCACGTCGCAAAGCTCGAACGATTCCGGGCCGCCAAATGATCTAAGTGTTATCGCTTTCATCGCAGATCCTCGTTTCGATAAAAAGGAATCTAGGGAATTCTCGATGCCGATCGGATTCGTACGAAGCAGACGATCTGCTTCTCAAGTTCGAGATCCCGGCATCGCGCCGCCGAAGCCGGCGTGAGCTTCGCTTCCAAAACATCGAGTTCACCGGGCCCTAATTGAGGTTTACTTTGCGCCCACCTCGAATGCTGGGACCGCTTTGGCCGTCTTTGGAACACAGACGCAATCAAAACCGTGCTTGCAAAGAAGGGCGGCCGTCGTACGCAGGTACAGGGGCTCGTCATCCGCTATCAATATACGCTTCGCAGGGCTATCTCCCATGACGATGATCGTGTCGTCCTTGACACGCACATCTCCTTCCAAACCACTCAACAGGGACTTGGCTAGATGGCTGGCATCCCAAACGGAGAACGGCTCTCCCAATCGGCGACGTAATTGATGTAGTGCCGCCTGCGCAAGCAGGGCCATTGTCATCTGGCCGTAACGGATATTGAGGTTCATGGTTCGGGCCCGCTTCCAACCCAGCGCTTGATGAGCATTAAAGAATTCCTCCACGTGCCACCGCTTGGGATAGTCCAGCGTGAGGGTGTCTACTTCGTCTCGATCAGTCGTCGACAGGAAAGCGCCAAGGCGGTAATCGTCGGGCCTTTCTCCCGTTCGTTGGACGAATTGGAACAACGATCCTGCTTCTCGTTCGGCCATCCGGTAGGGCTGTTTCATGGTGGCGAAGCCGGCCCAGCGACGTGCGAAGCGCTCCGCAGGAATGCCGCGCAGTTGCTTTTGCAAATACCGATCATTTTTCATCGGCACCAACAGATCGAAGTGCGTGTCGCGTTGAACATGCTGGAACAATTCCGCCGTGAGGTGCTTCAAGTCTGCCATCACCAGCGTTTCACCTGGCTTCGGACGCAATATCTCCGCAGCCAATCTCAGCAGTTCGATCGCAGCCGCCGTCGCCGTGCGCGCCGATGTAGCAGTGGTAAAGCAGACTGGCTGATGTGTGTCAGGATCGAGTGCGAAGAAGGTGGGGGCTACCTTGAACGGTTTGGACTTCTGATCGTCGCGATAACGGCGCATTTGTCGCTTGCTGTAGCTGCGGATTCGATGCGGATCGATTGCTAGCAACTTGCCTGCGTAATCCCCGGACGCTTGGCGGATTCGTCCCAAAGCAACTTGCAATCTCTGCGATTCGGCTACCGTGTGCTCCGAAAGCAAGTGGTGAATTGCCACGTCGCTGGCCACGAAGGGAAGTCCAGCCGCCAGTTCAAAGCCGCGTTGACTCAGCACGCGCCGCTCGCGCAAGCCGGTGCTGCAAAGCGCGGCCTCATGGACCAACTGCAACGCCAAGCGCGGCTCGACTCGATCACTCGGTTGGCCGCTCCAGCCGCATAGTAAATCCCATGTTCCCAGCCGTAAGTGTTCAGGGATAAGCAGCCACAGCCCCACCAGATTACCCGTAACCTTGTCGGCCAGCAGTTGTCGCACGCCGCGTTCCAGACTGGCCGGATCGCAAAGCTCAGTCCGTGTTCGCCTTCTCGTGCGCTGGGTTTCGATCTTCAATTCAACTCTTGGACGATACTGATAGAGTTTTTTTTTGAAGGCCGAATTCTTCAATCACGCGTTGTACACTGCGAATGCTGATTCTCAAGCCGGATTGGTTGAGCCGTTGAGCAACCACTTCGGCAGAAGCATCGGGATCAAGAAAACGATGACGAATCACTTGGCGAACGAGTTCGCCAGTGCGCCGATGATTCTTTTTCGGGCCACGCTTTTGAGATACCAGCGCCGCAGCGCCATCCTTAAGAAACGCCGTGCGTAGCTGGAAGTAGCGTTGTTTACTGTAGCCGAATTTTTCGGCGGCCTTGAGCGGGCCGAGGCCCTCGCATTCCCCTTCGATTAGCATGAGCAGCTTACGCGTAATCTCGTCATCGGCTGGAACCCGCAAGGCTCCACCGACACCCGCCAAACGATTCCGTTTCGGTTCGAACTTTGCCATGGCTCCTCCAGTGGCTCGTTGGGCTTCTCGGCGGCCAAGAAGCCCAGCGACTAATTAATTATGGCGTTAATGTGGCAACGAACGCAGGGTAATAGCCGCATTTACAACCACACTATGGCTTATTAACGCCAAATATAATTAGACCAATCACCGTGAGCAATGCCGCCGAGTGAGCGGTGATAGAGCCGAAGAAGTCCGCGAAAAGGAAAGCAATCTATGGCGGAAAAATCGCTGCTGAATTAGGGCGCTAAACGTCATCGTCCGTTGGACTTGTATCTCCGTGCGGCCTCGGCGACATCGCTAGTCGACGCGTTTTGTAGTGACGGGCTGCTTCGCTGTTTCTGAACGGTTGGCGACGACAAAACAATTTCAGAATTTGTGGGTCATCTCGGCCGCCGTTTGCGAAAGTTATCAAGTAGGGAAGTTCACGGCACATGCGGTTAGTTCGCTCCCCAAAGATTTTTTATGCGCAACTGGCACTACGCCATACGGTTAAGGATGCACACTAAAAATCTTCTGGAACATCTCGGCCTCGCTTTGCGGATATTTACAAGTAGAGGGACATGTGATTGCACGTTGAACGGTTTCACGCCGATCCACTGACTGATTTCTGCAGTCCAAAGAATCTTGTGGGGCATCTCGTCCAAACTTTGCGGAAATTACAGGGTGGAGGGACATGCATCTGTCCCTTTAAACCCTGGAGCTTTTGAAGCCGATCCGCGCTGGCAACTCGTGTAATTTCAAGACTTTGTGAGGCATTTTGCAATCACGTTGCGGATATTTTGGAACGGGACGAGTTTGTGATCGACGTTTGGACAGAGCGGAGAATCCTTATGCCCAATTACTTGATCGCTGATGCCGAAATGGATTTCCCGATTCCCAACGGCAACGCGCTCACAGCGCAGTTGCGTCGAATGTACGACGGCCGCACGCCGGTCACCACGAAGGCACTCGCCCAGATCTACGGCGTCTCGGACGGCGCGATCCTGGCCGTGCTCCGCCGGTGCGAACTGACCGGCATGGTTCGCGAGGTGAAATCGCAAGGCTGGATTCCCCTGCAAACGTGATCGAGGCGGCACATGGTGAGACTCGCGCTGCCCCCTGGCACCGTGCAGTTCTACAACGACGGGCCGGAGGCGCCGCGCACGCCCGAGCTTCAGTTGGCAGAAAGGCATTACCGCGATGCGTTCCTGGCCGGCGCACGAGAGGTTGTCAAATGGACGCTGCCAAACGTGTTTTTGATCTATCGGGCCTGGGACGAGCGGCACAGCGCCCGCAGCGCGGCCGAGGTGCGCGTCGAGAGCTCCATCCTCTACGGGCACCCCCACCTTGAAAGCGAACAGATCGTCTACCGCGTCGGGCACGAGGTCGCGGCGTCGCGGACGCGCGGCCGTTGCCAGGCGCTGGAAATGGCCAACCAGTTGTGGTGGGAGCTCAGGCAGGGCGGCGTGAACGATCGGCAGATTGTCGATTCGATCATGAAGCCTTGGCTCGACAAAGTTCAGATATGGGCACTGGCGAGAATTGATTCGCAGCGCGTTGTGCCGCCGCCGCGCCCTGAGGACTTCATGACGGGTGACCAGCGACGGATGCTCGAGCAGGCGAAGGCGAAAGCCGCAACGCCTGCCGTAATAGCGAGCGTTTCGCCGGCAACGATTGAGGCGATCACCAGGAGACTCGCAAACGTGGAACGTGAACTGCTCGACTGGCTTTGGCCCGGCCGCATTCCGCTCGGCAAGCTCACGCTCTTGGCCGGCGATCCGGGCCTCGGCAAGTCGTTCGTGACGCTCGACCTCGCGGCCCGCGTGTCGGCAGGAACGCCGTGGCCCGACCTGCCGCTACTGAAGCAAGAGCCCGCCGGCGTGCTGCTTTTCAATGCCGAGGATGACTTGGCCGATACCATCGCACCGCGCTTGGACAAGGCGGGCGCCAACGATGCGAATATCGTGGCCGTCGAAGGCGTGTCGATGATGGGCCAGCGACGCCACTTCTGGCTCGACCAGGACTTGCCGCGCCTTGCGGAAGTGATCGAGCAGAATTCGGGCACGCGGCTCGTGGTGATCGATCCCATCTCGGCCTATACGGGCAAGGTAGACTCGCACAAGAACTCGGACGTGCGCGGCATGCTCGCGCCGCTCGCCGAGCTTGCCGGGCGCAACCATCTGTCGGTCGTCGCCGTCACCCACCTCAGCAAGTCGGGAGGAAGCAAGGCCGTCTATCGGGCGATGGGTTCGCTCGCCTTCGCGGCCGCTGCGCGTGCCGTGTGGGCCATCGTCAAGGACCAGAACGATCCGCTGCGACGCCTGCTTCTACCCGCGAAGTTGAACCTGGCCCAAGACCCTGACGGGATGGCCTATCGCATCGTGGATGGCCGTGTCGCCTGGGAAACTGAGCCGGTTCGCATGCACGCCGACGACGCGTTCATTGCCGAGATGCGGGCAGAGAACGGCGCGGGCAGTCGCGGCGCGGAACGACGCGAGGCCGCGATTTGGCTGCGAGAAGTGTTGGCAGGCGGGGCAAAGCCCGCATCCAAGGTGATCGAGCTCGGTGAGCAGCGCGGGTTCAACGAACGCACTTTGCAACGAGCGCTCAAGACGCTTGGCGGCATGCGAAAGAAAGAGGGCTTCGACGGCCATTGGCTGTGGTCGCTCGCCGAAGGAGACAGCCAAGGCGACAGCTCGCCCACCACACTTTGAATTGTCGCCTTCGGGCGAACTGTCGCCTTCCACACCGATGGGGGACGCGTCGAAGGCGACAATTCGATCCCAAGGCGACAGTCAGGAGTCGTAGAGAGAGACGTATTTCCCGTGCTTCAGACGAAGGCGACAACTGCTCCGAAGGCGACACGAAAAAGAGACGGGAGTGAACTGTCGTCTTCGCGTCTACGTCGCGCTGCTGCTGGTGGTGGGACGGACGGCCGCTAGGGCGGCCTGTCCCACCACCAGCAGCGGTGAGCGGCATAGGTACTTGGAAAAGATCGTTCGCCGGTGAGGCACGCGGGAACAGCCGCCAACCAGGACAGAGTTTTTTTGATTGTCCGGTTTTTTGGAAAGATAGGTAATGAGCCAACTTACGCCCAACAACACGCCTGTGGGCCACCCTGGCGGCGACATGGCCGCCCTGTTGGCGGAGGCGGAGTGGCTTTGCCAGGCCGTCGCCGGCCGCGACCTCGCCGGCATACCTATATATATGGTGCCGCAGTCGAGCCTGCCGCCCGATTGGGGATCAGCCGACCGTTGCTTTGGCTACACCACGCCAAGCCTGGATTTGTACCTCCGCGAGCATATCAGCGAATGGCGCGGTCGCGGGCCGGCTGTGGTCATCAACGATGTCGCCCTGGCCGAGGACTTCGAATGGCGAAGACCTGGAGTACCGCACGCAGGCCACGGTGCTGCACGAGCTCGCCCACATTCTCGACCGGCCAGTCCCGTTCGCCGATCGCACCGGCGTCGAGATGGAGCAAATCGTCTTTGAGCACCTGGTCATAGCCGACGCAACGGCGCGTCCGCCACGCGACGATATCCCACCCTATTTTGGCCACGAGGCCGGGTTCGTTCGCATTGCGCTGCACCTGCAATATCGCGCCGAGACAGTCGGTATCGCCATTGATCCGCCCGCAATCTGTGCCGGCTCTCTCTCACGTCATTGCAACGTGGGAGAAGATGCCAAAGCCGGGGCCATCGGATTTGGAGGATGCGATTTCGGTCAAGCTCTATTCGGCCCTGACAAGAGCCAAGGACCGCAACGCCCATGTCTTTCTGATTCGCTATCAGGACGTTGAAGTTGACACGGACCTGGAGCGAGCCACCGGAAGAAAGGACATCGTGTTCTTTCCGTCGCTTCTAGATGAGGAGATATACCTTTGCCTTGAGGCCAAACGACTGAACGCCATGGTGTCAGGCGTGCGCCGCTCGTTGGCTGACGAATATGTAAAGGAGGGGATGCAACGATTCGTTGACGGCAAGTATTCTCGCTTTGTGCGTCACGGCGCGATGCTGGCTTATGTGCTGGACGGGGACATCAGCCGTGCGATTAAGAATGTGGAATCGAACATTCGTAGGCGTTCCAAGGAACTTCAAATGGACGTGAATGGCGGCTTCGCCAACTCAACGGCGCGCCCTGGCGATTCACAAGCCAAAGAAACACTCCATCGCAGAGCGAACGACAAGCTGCTTTTTCGCATTCATCACCTTTTCGTTGGCCAGTGACGGCGATTAAATCGGCAACCGAGTTTCCATGATCGCCTGAATGAGAAGACCGCTTAGCCGCCGCCATGTTCTTTGCGACTGTCCGGCGGAGTTACATGGTCAGCGGGCCGACTTTGACCGTCCGGCTCGGTCCATCAGTCGAGAACACAGGCTAATAATCTGTTCAGAATGCCTGCTATTTGCCGAGTTTTGTTCCGACAGGGAGATTGTCGCGACACTGTCGAGACAATTGAGCCGGAGCCATTTTGCGGAACTCATCCGGCAGAAGGATCCCCTCAAACACGACTTCTACGCCGACTCGAAGCGGCCATCCTACGGGAATTGGAGAAGTTCATCCTGGAAATAGGCGTCGGCTTCGCTTTCATTGGCCGTCAATACCGCATCACGATTGACGGCGAGGTCGACGAACTGCGGGAGTTGATCCGCACGCCCCGTTCCGGAATTGCTCAAAGCGTCAACTCGGCATTGGTCGTCATGTACTGGCAGATCGGGACCAGAATCCGCACGGAAGTGCTGAAAAACTAGCGGGCCGACTATGGGAAGCAGATTTGTGTGACAGTGTCACACAAATTCGAGACGGAGTTTGGAGGAGGATTTTCCCGGCCCACTCTAACCTCGAAGAACTCAGACGCCGATTTGCTCCGTTTATCATGAGCCTCGTCATGAGCCCCATCATGAGCCTCATCATGTGCCCAAGGACGCTCCACCGCAGCATCACCTGGCCGATTGCCGCACCATTGGGAGAGGCAGACCTTTGCGTAAGTCTCACAATGTCTCCAGTGGTCTGCATCAAGTTTGCGAGCCGTGCGCCTTCCAATAATGTTCCAGCACCCGAAATCCTTCCTCCATACCAAGAGGACGCAACTCCGCCTCGCGAGCCATCCCATCGTACACTGATCGCCAAGCCTCCGGCGGCGGAGATAAGTCGATTGGCGGTTGATGAGTGTTCCGCAGCTCAAACGTCCGCTCAACCGCAAGCCGGACCGCTGCGCTGTCAGGAGGATCCGTCGTAAGGAACAAGACGAGATCGATAAGGTCCTTGGTGCGGGTATTGGGCCGGTCGGACCAAGGCAGCGTGTAGGCGTGCAGCTTCTCGGCGAACTGCTGCGCCTTGGAAATCGCCAACACTTTCGCGGGCGGCACGCCAGCAAACGCCAAAAAATCTTGCCCGACTAGTTCCTCGGGCGCCGAGAGCACCGGATCGCCAAAGCCGACATCAAGGTGGAACTTAGCGAAAGTCCGTCCGGCTACGAGGGCATTCACCGGAAATCGTGCGCCCCCGTCCGGCGCTCCTTGCAGTTCGCTACTTGGCTCACCGATTTGAAACAGAAAAAAATCGCCGAGATCCTCGTTGGCTGCTGCTTGCAGTTGGTCGCGCACGTCTCGAAGTCGATCAAACAATTCTGTCGCAATAGTCTTCACTGACAGGTCGATGTCCTTCGTCGTTCGGGCACGCGGTCGATAGCGAAGCTCCATCGCGTAGCCGCCTTTAAGGAGCCACGGCGGGTCGCCTGCCAAAAAGAGTCGCGCGAGGAGCCGCTCAATTACCACCTTGAGACGAAGAGAATTGATCGGCACGCCCGAGTCAGCCGCTCTCTGCTTGAGTCGCTCTTCCAGTGACGTACGAAACGCGGCGGCTGTTTTGAAGGTCTTCCCCATGCAAGAGATTATTGCACGGCGGGGAGCAGCGATAAAAGGCGGACTTCCGCTGGTGATGCCTTAACCGCCGAAAGGAGCTTAGCCTTGCGCACCATTCCACGAGCCAGAGCCTCTTCAACAGCGCGCCTCAGATGCTCATCGGCGAGCATCGGATCGCTAGCTACGTCGAGTAGCGTACGAAGCGGTGTGGTGACACGAAACCCTACCCGCTCTTCGACTTCGCTTGGATCAAGCGAGTGACGATGAAGAACGATGCTCTCTGTCGGTGGAATTTTGCGGAAGGTGGCAGGAACTGTCAGATGGAGTTTCGTCGGTAGTAGATCCGAGAGGTCGTGAACCGCCAGGGCGGTTTGGTACGAAGCGACGGCTTGCGGCTGGTCGCTTCGGTCACGACTCCAGAACGCAAGCTGCACAAGGTCGTCGTGCTCTGAAACCGGAATCTCCGGTATCCGGTACAGACCATGGCCCACCCGTTCAAAGTTACCAGTTCGAACATGGTAATCGAGGTGGGGATAATTGTAGCCAATTTCCGCAGCCTGCTTGGCAGTGAAGTAGCCCGCCTGGCTCTGGGCAAGAGCAGTCAGCTCGCGGAGAGCGGTTTTGGTGGGTCGATAGGCCATGCATAAAGCTTCAAATATTTTGAAGGTTTGTGCAAGTGGTTGCGGGGGCGCCCGCCCTAAGTTTCGCCAGCGGCGAAGGGGGATTATGCAGATCAGACCGCCTAGAACAGTGGCAGGACCCCGACGGATAGCTGCGGGCCTCTGGCTAAAGCTGCGTTCATGTTCCTAAAACGGAAATGATCAATCAGCCGTACTTCGCCAACAAGTAATCGAGCGCCTCATCCATTAGCAGTTGCTGCTCATGGGGCGCTTTGCCAGCCAGCTTCCGCTCCAACGAGAGTTTTACGAAGCGCTGCTTCTTGCTGTTTCGCATCTTCACGCTGGCCGTCACCCAAGGGTCATCGGCGGAGGCCGCCTCCCCTGCTCGTTGGCTCCTGTCAGACTTCGGCTGCCGATCTTTGGCTCCGCGACTGGATGGAAGCCATCACCGGCGAAGATCCAGGCCCGCTACCCCAGCGGTATCGCATTCGGCATATCAGCGAAGAAGCCGAATGCTGCGACTGTGGCTGCCCCCTGTACGTAGGCGAACAAGCCTACGAATACGCCGGGGCCGCCTTCTGCTCGGTCGGCTGCGCTCGCCAGAGCCGTGGCTGGAGTTAGGTTTTCCCAATGAAGAGGCTCGTGACCGCACGCCACCGGCCTCTCATTCTCCATCGGAGGATCCTCTCCGTGCAGCGTCAACCGGCAGAATCGATGCGATCAGCAGACGTGTACTTATCCGAGTCGAGCCACAACCATAAGGTAGATTGTTAGGGCGTAGAGCATTTGGTAAGGTTTAACATCCTGGGGACTTTGGCGACTGAGGACTTACGAAATGTTGGCAAACGAAGGATACGTACGGGTGAAGGAAGCGGCGAAACTTCTGGGCGTGTGCTCCAACACGGTGCGAGCCTGGGGAGCGGCGGGCAGCATTACGGAATACCGCCACCCTGTGAACAACTACCGACTCTACAAACGCCATGAGCTGGAGAAGCTGTTGTCGCGTTTACGGCAGTCGCCACAGGTTACTCGCAAAAAGAAACCTCGCTGAGCAAGAATTACATCATGGCCCAACTTGAACATATCGAAGCAATCGAAAAGCGGCTGTGGAATGCAGCCGATACGTTGCGGGCGAACTCAAACTACGCGAGTAACGAATACTTCCTGCCCGTCATGGGCCTGGTCTTTCTGCGACACGCTTATAGCCGCTTTTTGAATGTCAAGAATGACATTGAAGCAAAGTTACCCAAGCGTGGCGGAAAGACACGAGAACTGACCAAAGAAGATTTTTCTCAACGAAGCGCCATCTATCTTCAGGACAAAGCCCAGTTTGATCACCTCGTGGCCCTCACCGACAGCGATGATCGCGCCAAGGCCATCATCGCAGCGATGGAATCCATTGAGGGTGACTACGATAATCTTCGAGGCGTGCTACCCAAGAGCGAATATCAGGAACTTGACAATCAGGTGCTCGGCCAATTGCTTCGCACCCTCAACCCCGATGAGCTAAAGCGAGTCTCAGGGGACGTATTCGGACGCATCTACGAGTATTTTCTGACGCAGTTTGCGGACCAGAAGGCACACGATGGCGGCGAGTTTTTCACGCCAGTATCGTTGGTATCATTGATCGCACACATCATTGATCCGCAACGTGGCATCGTGCTCGATCCGGCCTGCGGTAGTGGGGGAATGTTCGTCCAAAGCGCTAAGACCGTGGAGGAGCGCGGCGAGAGTCCCACCGAGCGACTCACCTTCTATGGGCTTGAGAAGAACGCCACCACGATACGCCTCGCCAAGATGAACCTTGCCGTCCATGGACTGGAAGGGGACATCCAGAAGGCCATCACTTATTACGAAGATCCTCATGAACTATTGGGTAAGGCCGACTTCGTGATGGCCAATCCGCCGTTCAATGTGGATGAGATCGACGCCGATAAAGTTAAATCGGATCCCCGCTTGCCTTTTGGGCTCCCCGGAGTAAACCGACACGAGAAGGTCAGCAACGGCAACTACGTCTGGATCAGTTACTTCTATAGCTACTTGAGCGAACAGGGACGTGCTGGATTCGTCATGTCGTCGCAAGCATCGAGTGCGGGGCGCGACGAAGCCAAAGTTCGGCAAAAGCTTGTCGAGACGGGTGACGTGGACACCATGATCGCCATCCGTTCGAACTTCTTCTACACCCGCACCGTTCCCTGCGAACTCTGGTTTCTAAACCGCAACAAGCCAAAAGAACACCGCGACAAGGTGCTGATGATCGACGCGCGGAATATCTACCGCAAGGTGACTCGCAAGATTTACGACTTCAGCCCCGAGCAGGAGCAGAATCTCCTTGCCATCGTCTCACTCTATCGCGGTGATACCGATAAGTATTTGAATCTGGTGGCCAGTTATTGCCACCAGATGCTCGCTGAGGGCGAAGGTTGCTTCATTGCTCAAAATGGCGATGACGAGAAAATCAAACCGCTGCCGTCCTTCATGGCGTCGCTGGCCAAACTCCGCGCGGCGTTGCATCCTTTCATCGAGACACTCCCCGCCGACGGCCCGCATGCCGAGTCGCTAAGGGAATTCGACAGCGCAGCCGCTACTTGTCGGGCCGACATCAAAGCTTTTGAGAAGGCCGTTGCCGAGCAGCATGCCACCTGGAAAAAGCAAAAGGTCACCAACGGTGCTTTAAAGAAAGCCGTGGACCGACTGGCACCATTAGCAGAGAGCAGCCGCGACCTGGTGAAGCAGTCGGATTTGGCCTACAAGCTGGCCTGCCGGGTGATTGACACCTGCGAGAACGACTGCGATGCCCGTGATAGCGACGCTTGGCAAAACCGCGAAATTACCCGCACCCGCAAGGCTGCCGACGAAGCAAGGCAAATGGCCGTCGAGCAGCTTAAGCAGGTCCGCTACTTCTGGCGGCAAGCCCACTGGCTGACCGAGCGCTTTCCCGAGGCAAAGCTCCATGACGTTGAAGGCCTGGTGAAGCTGGTCGACACGAGCGAAGTCGAAGCCAACGATTGGAGTCTCACTCCGGGCCGCTACGTCGGCGTTGCTCCCGAGGAAGTGGACGAGGATTTTGACTTTGAAGAAGCCCTACGGGAGATTCACGTTGAGCTGGCAGACCTCAATACTGAAGCCGTTGATTTGGCAGCCGCGATCAAAAAGAACTTTAAGGAGTTGGGGGTATGAGCTGGAAGTCCGTGCCGTTCGGAGACCTCTACGCCGAGCCATCTCGGAATGGGGTCTATAAGTCGAAAGAGCACCACGGCACCGGCGCCAAGATTGTGAACATGGGAGAGTTGTTCGCGTATGACACGATCAATGGTCAGAACATGAAGCGATTACGCATGTCCGATGCTGAGATGCAGAAATCGGGCCTTGTCGAAGGTGATCTCCTATTCGGCCGCAGATCGTTGGTGGAGTCGGGAGCGGGGAAATGCAGCATAGTTGAAGGCCTCACCGAGCCGACGACATTCGAGTCATCAATCATTCGCGTACGAGTTGATCGGTCTCGGGTCCGGCCTCGTTTCCTGTTCTATTGGCTGAAATCACCAATCGGGAGAGGTCGGATACGGGCCATCGTAACCGGCACCAATGTGAAGGGTATACGAGGGAGCGTCCTCCAAAGCATCGATGTCGTATGTCCGCCGCTTCAAACTCAGGACTACATCGTTTCTGTACTTCGCGCCTACGACGACCTTATCGAGAACAACCGTCGGCGGATTCAGTTGCTGGAGCAGGCCGCACGGCTGCTCTACAAGGAATGGTTCGTCCACCTCCGCTTCCCCGGCCATGAACATGTGAAGGTTGTCGATGGCGTGCCGGAGGGGTGGGAGCGAAAACTCTTGCGCGACTGCGTCACGTTGAATTACGGAAAGGCGCTCAGGGCTGATCAGCGGGTTGACGGGCCGTATCCGGTCTTCGGCTCAAGCGGCATCGTCGGTCACCACGACAAGCCGCTTGTGAGCGGACCAGGCATCGTCGTCGGGAGAAAAGGCAATGTCGGGAGCGTTTACTGGTCTACCAAGGACTTTTATCCGATAGATACGGTCTACTACATCCCGTCTGACTCAAGTGATCTCTATCTGTACTATGCACTCCAGCAGATACACTTCATCAGTACAGACGTCGCGGTGCCCGGTCTAAATCGCGACTTTGCGTACAGTCGTCCACTGGTCGTGCCGTCGAAGACGATACGTGAGCAGTTTCTCGATTCAGTGTCATTGCTGCGACAGCAAATTGAACTTTTCGAAATGACAAACGAAAAGCTCCGCGCCGCCCGCGACCTGTTGTTGCCACGCCTGATGAACGGGGAGGTGGCAGTATGAGCATCGCTACTAATCTTCACGGTCGACTTCGGAACACATCATTGCCCGCGAGTGCTGGATTGCTTCCGCTGTATGAGGCAGTCAGCAATTCCATTCACGCGATTGAGGATGCAGCGATTTTTCCCGATAAGGGCAAGATTACGGTGCAGATTAGGAGGGATGGCCAAGGCACTCTGAAATTCGATGCAAAGCGGCCGAAGTCCGAAGTAAAAGGTGAAATCACCGGCTTCACTATTACTGACAACGGCATTGGGTTCAATGATGACAACATGAAATCATTCCGTACCCTAGATAGCGAATACAAAGCCGCACGTGGTGGACGGGGGGTTGGGCGCCTACTTTGGCTCAAGGCGTTTGAGCGAGTGAGGGTCGAGAGCGTATTTGAAACAGCATCAGGAGAATTGAGAAGGCGGGAGTTTCTATTCAACGCCCGCCAAGGCGTTTCCGAACTAGTAGTGAGCGATGCGACGGAGGGTCCGACGTATAGCCTGTTGGGCCGCTCCTCAGACCGAGAAGTAGTGCTCACGCGGTCTCTGCGGGCCAAGTTGATCGAGTTAAATCCAGGTTTGCCGGACGAAGCCTATGATGATGCCGTGCGACAGATCGTGACGACGACGGCTACTCAATCGCTCATTGCCACGAACCGTGAGAAGTACGGGCTAGTGCGCGACGGCGTTCAGGTAACCTTCCGAAACGAGAAAGGTGAGCGTGTCCGCGAGCGCTTGCGGATTTTCGACTTTCAAGACCCAGCGAACAACGAGTTCACCTGCGTGAGGGAGCTATGGGTAAGGGGCGACCTCTATCGCCGCCGAGCCGACATCATCGGATTTGTCAACGGACTGCCGCTGTTGTTTATGGAGCTTAAGAATGTCAGCAAGGACATTCGGGCAGCCTACGAGCGAAACTTCAAGGATTACCTGGATACCGTCCCACACCTGTTCCATCACAATGCATTTGTGGCTTTAGCCAATGGAGTCGATGCAAAACTTGGCTCTGTCACAAGCCGCTACGAGCACTTCCACGAGTGGAAACGGTTGGCAGAAGAAGATTCTGGTACGGTAGATATGGAAACACTTCTTAAGGGAGTGTGCGAGAAGAAGAACTTCATCGATCTGCTGGAGAACTTCATCCTTTTCGACGAGTCTACGGGCGAGCCAAAAAAGATTCTTGCTCGGAACCATCAGGTTCTTGGAGTGAATCGAGCCATCCAAGCAGTTCGCGACCGCAAAAGCCGCAACGGAAAGCTCGGCGTGTTCTGGCATACGCAAGGCTCGGGTAAGAGCTACTCGATGGTGCTCTTTACGAGGAAAGTCCACCGAACGCTGGGAGGGAACTACACATTTCTTGTACTCACTGATCGTGATGATCTCGACACGCAGATATACAAGACGTTCGCAGGGTGTGGAGTGGTTGATAATGATCGCGATCCGTGTCGGGCCTCCAGCGGCGAAGACCTCAGCCAATTGCTGGCACAGCATAAGTCACATATCTTCTCGCTGATTCAGAAGTTCAATAAGGATGTTGAGCCACACCAGCCTTATACCGACCGCGATGACGTGATCGTCATCACCGACGAGGCGCACCGCACACAGTACGGGACGTTAGCGCTCAATATGCGTAATGCCTTGCCGCACGCGAGCTACATTGGCTTCACGGGCACGCCGCTGTTCAAGGACGATGAGATTACTCGAAAGGTGTTCGGAGATTACATTTCGACATACGATTTTCAGCGAGCGGTGGAAGACAATGCAACCGTCCCACTCTACTACGATGCTCGTGGCGATAAGCTCGGCGTCGCAGTCGGCAACCTCAATGAGCGGATCGCGGCCAAACTGGAGGAATTGGAAACCGGTGACATTGATGTTGAGCAACGTTTGGAGCAAGAGCTAAAGCGAGACTACCACATTATTACGGCAGATAAGCGACTGGATCAGGTGGCCCGTGACTTCGTACTGCATTACTCGAAGGCGTGGGAGACTGGTAAGGCGATGCTGGTCTGCATCGACAAGATTACGTGCGTGCGGATGCACGAATTGATCGTTAAGTATTGGGATGAGCGGATTGCCGAGTTGGAAGCGGAACTCTCGTCGGCAACGGATGAACAGGATGAGCAGTATAGGCGTCGTCAGATCGAATGGATGCGCACGACACGCGCAGCCGTTGTGATTAGCGAAGAGCAAGGCGAGGTTGAGAAGTTCCGTAAGTGGAGCCTGGACATCAAGCCGCATCGCCGTCTGATTAAAGAAGGCATCGAGTTGCCGGAATCCATGCGTCGGCAGCCACAATTTCGCAATATGCAGCGACTGTCGCTGGAGGACGCATTCAAGGAAGAGGAGCATCCGTTCCGGATTTCCATCGTTTGTGCGATGTGGCTAACGGGGTTTGATGTTCCGAGTCTATCGACGTTGTACCTGGATAAGCCGCTTAAAGCCCACACACTCATGCAAGCAATCGCGCGGGCTAACCGCGTCAACGAAGGCAAGAACAACGGAATGATCGTTGACTACTGCGGCATCCTTAAGAATCTGCGTAAGGCATTGGCGACGTTTGCTGGCACAGGTGACGGGGGACGCGGGGGTGAAGGTGGCGAAACGGAACCTGCTAAGCCTGATGAAGAGTTGCTGGCAGATCTCGCTGAGGCCATCGCGTTTGTGCGGGAGTTCTTGACGCAACGTGGCGCGTCGCTTGACGACATCATCTCACAGACAGGCTTTGCTCGAAATGCTGCCATCCGTGCAGCCAAAGAAGCGGCAAATGAGAACGACGAAACGCGGAAGCGGTTCGAGATTATGTGTCGGGCGGTCTTTACCAAGTTCAAGGCATGCCTGGTGGTGGAGGGCATCAACGCTTATCGAAGCGATTATGGCGCAATAAACGTGGTGTACAAAAGTCTTCAGGAGGATCGGGAGAAGGCTGATATCTCTGACATCATTCGGCAATTGCACCAAGTGGTCGACGAGGCGATTGAGACACAGCCGGACCGGGTTGGCGAAGAGACTGAGACCTACGATATAAGCCGGATCGATTTTGAGCGGCTTCGGCAGGAGTTTGTGCGCAGCCCCGGGAAGCGAACGACGGTACAAAACCTCAAATCGGCAATTGAGCAGCGTCTTCAGCGATTACTCGCTCAGAATCCGCTACGTACCGATTTCCAAAGGCACTACGAAGAAATCGTTGCAGAGTACAACCGCGAAA
The DNA here is from genome assembly GCA_964618225.1 of uncultured Planctomycetaceae bacterium. Lineage (GTDB taxonomy): Bacteria > Planctomycetota > Planctomycetia > Pirellulales > Lacipirellulaceae > JABDGM01. The sequence continues at coordinate 46,563 of CAZTWS010000008.1, read as the reverse complement.
AGGATCGAGTAACTATCGAGAAGACGTTTGAGGCACTGCTGATCCTAGTTGGTGAGATGGAAGAGGAAGAGAGCCGCGCTGTGAGAGAAGGACTTGATGAAGAGTCGCTGGCTCTATTTGACCTCTTGAAAAAGCCAGAACTTTCGACGGGAGAAATCAAGCGAATCAAAGCTGTTGCAGTCAAGCTGCTTGAGACCCTCAAAGCTGAGATGTTGCGAATCGACCGATGGCAAGACAAGGAAGCGACACGTGATGCCGTTCGGCAGACCATTTACGATTTTCTCTGGAGCGAGGCAACCGGCTTGCCGGAGAGCCACTATGCCGACACAGATATCGAGAGCTGCACTGACGAAATTTATCGTCATGTATACCGCGTTTATCCGGAGATTCCATCGCCTTACTACAGTGTAGCCGGGGTGGCATGAGGTGCGCACTCTTGATTAGATCAGGATCCGCTCAATCTCATCAAGCGTCACCTCGTCACTCGTCCTATCGTAAAGCTTCCGCGCTGTGGTGGAATCGAGAGCGTCAAAGACTCGAAGCGGACGGGGCCGATCTGAGTACCTTCCCCAAGAAAGACAACGTCCTGCTTGCAGGCCCCTCACGGTACTCCGCATGATCGCCCAGGGCGTATTGCGATACCGCTCGGCGGCCCTGCCGACGAGCCAGCGTCCTCGCTACCGAATCCCCCGGATCGATGTGCTGGAGTTGCGTGGAGAATACGTCTATCGAACTCGCACGCCGCCAGGGCGACGACTGAAGGGGGAAGCAACGCTGGAGGACGACTTGCAGATCCTTGGTCTGGAGTAGTGGCGATGGCATTTGGAAGAGCGAATTCATCCCGTACGCCTCTCACGCCGTGCAGCATCGAGTTTGGCTTGGGCGATGGCCAGGTCGTGATTGAAAAAGTGGCCGTAGGTGCGTTCGATCTCACGTAAGCTGGTGCCCGCCATCTTCGCTACCTGGAAGGTCGGAACCCCAAGCATGAGGAGTTCGGTAATGTAGAGGTCTCGAAACGAATAAGGTGTAATATGTTGGCGAACGACTTCCTGGTGTTTGGCGGCGGCTTTCTTCACGGCTCGCAGGCGTTCGTTGACCTGCTCCTGAGTCCAGGCCGTCCCACTAGCGCGAGAGAACAACGGCTCGCTAGAGCTTTTGCCTTGGACGTTGCGGACAAGAATCGCAAAGGTCTCGTCGCCAAGCTGGATGTTGCGAACGGAAGGATTGCTCTGCGTACGGACTCGCTTGTGTTTGCCCAGACAGAGTTGTTTGGTGCGCGGCATGAAGTCCCGCACCAGGGCCCCGCAAAGTTCGCTGGTGCGGGCCCCGGTGGCGTGATAGACGCGGAGCATGTCGGCAAAGCTCTGCCACTGGTCGCTCACGCCATGTTCGTCGGGACGCCGCTCGCGCCAACGGCCTGTCCCGGCCCGGACTTTGGAGACATCGACCATGGCCCAACGGAAGAGAATCTCGATCTCTTGATCGGTGGGCAGGTCAACTTCGGTAAGATCCTTCGGCTGTACGAAACCCCGGCTCATTCGGGCCAGTGGTCGATGCTCGGCGGGAAAGAAACCGCCGCCGCCATCTTCGGTCGAATCGGCGGCCCAATTCCAGGTCGCCTTAAGGGCGATGATGACCGCTCGCACGGCCTTATCTCCCAGCGGACGCTGGCACTCCTGCGATGTCCGGAAGGCGATGTAATCTTCGACGTGTCGCCGCGTGATGAGACTCGCCCGCAAATGCCCCATCGGTTCGCCTTGGCCATCGAGACCAGCGATGCCCCCTCCCCCCACGATGAATTCGCAAAACCCGCGAAGCAAGGAACGACGCTGACGAAAGAGAGCCGGGGAACGATGCTGCCGTACCCAGCGTAGATGAGCCGCCGCGATGCGAATCACCGAGTGCTGCGGAATCGAGCGGATCTGCTCGCGATGATTCAGTGATGCCAAGTACTCATGGAAGAGTTTCTTGGCCTCGTCGTGAGAGACTTCATCACACCGTCCGAAGTACACACCGTTGGGGTTCCCGGCTTTGGTGTACCAGTGACCTTCGTGTCGATAGAGTTTGGGGGCGCGTGGCATGCCTCGTGACCTTTCCAGCAAGGAGAACAAGGAGCGCCTGGAGACAGGGTTGGAACCGGTCTCAAAGAGTCTTGCTCGTCCCTCTGGAAATACGCCGCCGAGGCGGGTCACCGGACAAACGAAAAGGGCATGGAAAAGGGCATGGCCGACGATTGAAAGTGCTGTGATCGTCGCAATCCGTTGCGACGAAAGCACTTACAAAGTCGGGCCGACAGGATTCGAACCTGCGACCTTTTGACCCCCAGTCAAACGCGCTACCAGGCTGCGCTACGGCCCGAGTTTGTCGCAGGGCGGCCCTGCAACGTTAAGACTCAAGTATCGCAGAATGCGTTCTAAGCGGCAACGGGTGCGCAAAACTACCGCCAATTTGCCTGTAATGGGCTGGTCAGCTAATTATTTTGACCAAGTAGATTCGCTGAGAGAGCCACTAGAGATTTGGTTAAAGGCCATGGTTTAAGGCGAGTCGCGGGAAACCACTTGCGTGGTATTTGTGCGTCGCTCTTTGGCGTGAAGTGAGGAAGCGAAATGAGCTCGCATTTGCCCCCCAACAATTTTTCTTGTTCTGAAGATGCTCCGCGTAGGTTCTGCCTAGGTGCGGAAAAATAAATAACACAATTGCGTCGGAAAGGTAGGCTGTGAATACTGGCAACGTTGTGTGGCGGCCCAGGGTTTTGTGCAGTTATTGAAAGATCCTTTTGAGAGTTTACAAGCGATGAAAAGGCGAACTGCGGCGATATCGGTTTTCAGACTAGTGTTGGCTGGTGTTTTTACCGTGCAGAATATTTATGCGTTCACAGGCCGTGCAATTGCAGACGAGACTGCAACATCCACCAAAGGCCAGGAAGAATTTATCGAGATTGCACTCACGCCGTTCTGGCGCGCTGAAGTTCTGCTGGATCCTGTTTTATTTGTTGATCGAGATCCATCATCTAGAGCGACGGGGAACCTGCTGTTTAAGCCGAGCGAAGTCATTGGTGTTGAGAGCGCCACTCGCGAGCATAAATTTTTTCAGGAAAAGGACTTCACCGTGAACTCGAAAAAAGGCACGGTGACCATTAGCGAAGGATCGAAAATCCCGGTTGTAACGCTCGATGAGTTGTATCCACTGATGACGTCCGATTTACCGAAGATCGGCCGATTCGGTGGCGACGGAACTCGTGGCATTATGTTTGGTGACGCCGCTCAGTACCACCAACTTCAAGTGGAAGCCAAGTACAAGGTAAAGCCGGGGCAGTGGAAAGGACCAATTTTCGAATATGCAGGCGGGCAACTTCCACGAATTGTTGAAAAGCTGAAGAAAGGCGAGCCCGTCACGATTGTGTTGTGTGGCGATAGTATCTCAGCGGGTGCAAACGCGTCGCTGATGACCAAAGCTCCTCCAGGGTGTCCCGCCTACGGGGAGCTTACGGCTCTCGCGTTAGAGAAGCATTTTGGAAGCAAGGTTCGGTTTATCAACCATGCGGTGGGAGGGTGGACCTCTGGAAATGGTTTACAACACGCCAAGGAACAGAAAATTGGCAAGGATTCGCCGGATCTTGTCATCATTGCGTTTGGCATGAACGATGTATTTCAGCGCGATGCGAAAACCTATCAGGCGAATGTGCGCGGAATCATGGATACGGTTCGTGCGGATGCTCCGAATGTGGAGTTCATCTTGGTATCAACGATGCTAGGCAATCCCGAGTGGGGAATGCCGATGGAGGAGTTTCCGAAGTATCGCGATGCGCTGAAGGAGTTGTGCGGCAACGGCGTTGTTTTGGCAGATTTAACCGCCATGTGGGAAGCATTGCTGGAGCGAAAGAACTTTTACGATTTAACGGGGAACGGGGTGAATCACCCGAACGATTTCGGGCACTGCGTTTATGCACAAACGATATTGTCGCTCCTGATTGAGTCTCCACTTCAAGGCAAGGAATAATCTATGCGACTCATCACGATGATTTTCGAAAACTTATTCCCTAGAATCAACTGGCATTCGCGCTTGTGGAACCTTATTGCGCTAGCCGTAGTGGTTGCGGCCGGCATGGGGGCAATGGGAGGCTATTCTCTGCAAGCAGACGAATTAAAAAAGCCTGAGATCATCAAACTTCCGTTTGCCTGGCATCAGGGAATGGAAAACACGCCATTAGTCTACAAAGGACGGCAATTACTTCTGATGAATCGCCGTGACGACACGAAGGTTAACACGCCTGATTATTTGAAGGGAGTTTATTGCTATATCGTCGATTTGCAAACCGGTGAGGAGTTTGGCAGGTTTGCCGAGGGATTTTCGTTTGTGAATGGGATTGTCGATGGTGATCGGCTTCATGTATTTGCAACGGAAGGGACGAATTTCGACTGGTTTCAGAGCATTCACCACTTCTGGACGGATGATCTAAAGACTTGGAAACAGGAAGTAGCGATTAAGAAAGCCGATAATGAGAATTTGTTCAATCCATCGGTATGCCGCGACGACCAAGGCTTTCTGATGGCTTATGAGTCGAATCAACCGGTTCAGTTCTGCTTTCGTTTCGCACGCTCCAAGGATTTGAGCCAATGGGAGCCGATACCAAATATTATTTTTCGTGGCGAGAACAACGAATACAGCGCGTGCCCTGTAATTCGGTATTTTGCACCGTATTACTACGTGATTTACCTGCACGCGGCAGTCGAAGGACATAACGGCTGGATCTCGTATATCGCGCGCTCGAAGGATTTGAAATCATGGGAGCTGAGCCCCATGAATCCTGTGCTCGAAGCAGGTCCAGGAGAAGGACACAACAACTCCGACGTTGATTTATTTGAACTCGATGGAAAAACTTATCTGTTCTATGCAACTGGAGATCAGGCCACTTGGTGTTCGCTACGAATGGCAATGCACCCTGGGCCAATGAAAGAGTTTTTTGAGGCTTGGTTTCCCGAGGGCAAGCCAATGCGGCGCGTCGATGCGAGCGTCTCGATTCCGGCAACCTCTGGGGGTGAGTAAGATGGTGCCGATACCTATCTCAATTCTCAATGCAAACGGAATAGCATGAACTCCATGAGTGACTATAGACGGTCATTTTTGAAGCGGGCGGCTTATGCATCTGGCGTTGTTGCCGCAGGCTCGGCGTTTACGGCGGTTGCTAACGAGAGCAGTCCGGGAAAGTTGCGCGAAGGTATCAGCACCGAGGATTTGCAAATTGCGACCAACTCGCGATTTCTAGGAGACAAATTGGTCGCTTGGCAATCACCATACGGCGGTCCCGATGTGAAGCGATCGCCCTATCGTAGCGCTGGCACGGGGGCCATTATTCAAGGGGTTGGTCCACAGGTCCGAGCCATGTATCGACTGTTTGAAGAGTCTGGCGACGCGAAATATAAAAATGCCGCCGATCGTCATGCGGTGTTCATGCTGTGCGCGATACATGATCCCTGGCAGCCCTACTCGAGTATGCTGACGGTGACTGGCAAGCCACAATTTGCGTTGTCGGCCGCTTGGGTTTACGGCAAGGGATTTTCACCATGCTTTCAATGGTTTCGCAAGCACAATCCGGCAGAAGATTCTTTCGATCTCAAAGTTCACGCTATGTATCGCTGGCTACAGTTTCATCGTCGCGATGATTGCTACTTTGGTGTGGGATATCCGATTCCGGGTTATGCCGATGCACAATTTTCTTGCGACTTGGGCGAAGTTGGTAACGGGCTGCTTGGTTTCTATGAAGTAACCAAGCATGAACCGGCGTTGCTCGACGCGGTTGAGTTAGCAAAGTATTTTTTGACTGATTACAAAACCGGAAGTGGAGCGGGAGTTTGGTCGGCTGAGTTGGGAACGTGGCTAGTTGGACCTTGGCCAGGAGGAGGTTCGGAACATTTTACTGACCAACAATACAACGAAGTTGGGTGGGGCTGGTCGTGCCTCGTGGTCAGCGAGTTTCTGTTGGAGCTTCGCCGCCATGAGGTTGCCACTCCCATGCGCGAGAATATTGATGCCAAATGTCTGAGTTCGCTGAAGTGGTGTTTTGATAATTGTCAATTCGAAGATGGCGCACACGGAATGTTCGGTCGCGATGACAAATGGGTCGGGCAGGGGGCCGCGGCGATCTTGCTCTATGCGAAGCTCCAAGAGCAAGGCTTGATTCCCGATACCTTCAAGAAGCAGTACCGTCCTAAACTTCAACTCGCTTGGGAGTATCTTGTTGAGCATACTAGTGACGCAACTTATCCAGATCATGGTTACACGCGGGTAACTGGCAAAACTACAACCAATCCACCAGAGAATCTTTTGTGGATGATGTCTTGGACGATAGAAGCCCTGCTTATTGGCAAAAACCTCGTGACATAGATGCTTTTTGCCTGGGCTCGAATTGTGAAATATCGAAATAGATTTGCAACAACCATTTTGTCCCGTGGATTTAGAATAATTGGGTTCATTCGTGTAATTACTTGTTCGCCCAGGCACGCGAATCGGTATGCAGTTGCGTAATTTCATAGTTTGCATTCTGAGTAGTACGCTGGCATTCTTTGGGCTGCTATCTAATAGTCTTCACGCTCAGTCGGTCACCCGCGAGCAAATCGAATTCTTTGAACGCGAAGTTCGCCCCCTGTTTGTTAAGCATTGCTTTGAGTGTCATGGAGAGGGAGATGGCATTGAAGCCGGTTTGCGGCTTACATCGCGGCAAGCTTTGCTTCATGGAGGCGATAGTGGGCCGGCGGTCGTTCCTGGCGATCTTGATAGAAGTCTGCTGATCGAAGCAGTGCGTTACCGCGGCTTGGAGATGCCTCCGCAAGGAAAGCTCCCGCCAGAGAGCATTGCAGTTTTTGAGCGTTGGGTCGCGATGGGCGCTACATGGCCCAAGGAAGAATCCACCGAGCAACTGCTGGCCAGCGACCGGGAACAATTCCAAATCTCGGACCAGCAGCGTGCTCATTGGTCGTTTCAGCCGGTGAGCAATCCTCACGCGTCGATAGTTCAGGATGCCAGTTGGTGCCGTACAGAGATCGATCAGTTCATTCTTGCGAAACTTGAATCCCGCGGCTTGCGCCCAAATCCCACGGCCGATAAACGCACGCTGATTCGGCGTGTAACTTACGACCTAACCGGTTTACCGCCAACTCCGACGGAAATCCAAACTTTCTTGGCTGACGATCGTGACGGTGCCTTCGAGGCAATGGTCGAGCGACTGCTTTCGTCGCCCCACTATGGAGAACGTTGGGGGCGACATTGGCTCGACGTGATTCGCTATGCTGATACAGCAGGTGACGTGGCAGATTACCCGGTGCCACAGTCTTACCATTATCGCGACTATGTTATTGATGCTTTCAATTCCGACAAACCTTACAACGTGTTTTTGCGCGAACAGCTTGCGGGCGACTTGATCGCAAAGAAGTCTGCTAAAGAGAAATATGCCGAGTTAACCACGGCAACGGGATATATCGCGGTGACACGCCGATTCGGTTACAACCGCCACCATCAACATCATCTTACAATTGCCGACACCCTCGACACGCTAGGCAAGTCGTTGCTCGGATTATCGATCGGTTGCGCACGATGCCATGATCATAAGTTCGACCCGATTTCAGCGGCCGATTACTATGGTCTCTACGGAATTTTCGCGAGCACTCGATACCCATTCCCGGGGGCCGAGGAGCAGAATCGGCCACAAGATTTTGTGCCGCTCGTCCCGCCAGAAGAAGCTGCCTCGTTGATCGCAGCACGGGATGCTCAAATCGCACCGCTTGATGCGGAGTTGAAGGAATTGTCTGAGCGCTTGGCCGCGGCAAATGAGTTGTTGGCCAAACAAAGTGAAAAGCAGTCGGTCGATCAGCAAGCGGTTAATGAATTGAACGCTAAAATTGCTGAAGTTCAGGCTCAACGCAATGCTCTAGCCCGCGAACCTTATGCAACAGCTTATGCGGTTGCCGAGGCCACACCGCAAGACGGCGTGATTCATCGTCGCGGTGAGCCCGAGCGACTTGGTCCCACGGTGCCCAGGCGATTCTTGGAGATTTTAGGAGGTCAAGCGGTTGAAGCCAAGGCCGAAAGCGGTCGGCGCGAATTGGCGGAGTGGATTACGGATCCAGAAAATCCGCTAACCGCTCGGGTAATGGTCAATCGCATCTGGCAGTACCACTTTGGGCGAGGACTTGTTCGAACGCCTAACGATTTCGGTACTCGCGGTGAATCGCCAACTCACCCGGAACTGTTGGATTATCTTGCTCGTAAATTTGTTGAGAATGAATGGTCGGTGAAAGAGATGCATCGCATGATTTTGCGGTCGCATGTTTATCGGCTGTCGAGTGTGGACTGCGTTGAGTCGCGTAAAGCCGACCCCAACAACGATTTATTTTGGAGAGTCGATGCACGTCGCCTGGATGCGGAGTGCATTCGTGATGCGATGCTCGTTGTGTCTGGGGAACTTGATCGTAGCCGTGGGATTGCTCATCCGTTTCCTAGCGTGGATACATGGACATTCAACGTGCATCATCCTTTCAAGGAAGTTTATGATACGAACCGTCGTAGTGTTTACTTGATGACACAGCGATTACAAAAGCATCCATTCTTGGGATTATTTGACGGCGCTGATCCAGGGGCAACGACCGATGTTCGAATGGTAACGACAACTCCTAGCCAGGCGTTGTTCATGATGAATGACCCGTTCGTGCATAGTCAGTCGCAAAAATTTGCACGTCGATTAATCCAGGAAACACCGGACGGTAGGGGACAAATCCATATGGCCTACGAGCTTGCTTTCGGCCGCGCCTGCAGTGAGTCGGAGTTAGAGCAAGCGTTGAAGTTTTGTAACCTCTATCGCAATAGGCTAGTTCAAGAGGGAAATGAGCCGTCAACGGCGAATGAGTCGGCTCTGGCAGCTTACCTGAGAACCCTATTAAGCAGCAACGAGTTCATTTATCTCGATTGATGAGAGCTGTTAGGTGACGTTCGAATCACTCGTGCTTGGCGGCATTCCCAATGATTACTCGGCGACAATTACTACAGAATGCAGCAGGTGGTTTCGGAGCCCTGGCTTTCGCAGCCATGATGGCTGATGACTCCATGGCGATGTCGGCTGCTGCCGATCCGTTGGCACCTAAGTTGCCGCACTTTGCTCCGCGCGCAGAACGTGTCATCTTCCTCTACATGAGCGGCGGGGTATCGCATATCGACTCCTTCGACCCTAAGCCTCGTTTGCTTGCCGATGATGCCAAGCCCGTAACGGCTGCACATTGGCGTGCTGTTAAGAACGTGGCTGCTTACATCAAGCGACCGAACTGGCAGTTTCGACCTTATGGGGAATGTGGCACCGAGGTCAGCGATTTATTCCCAGAAATCGGCTCTTGTGTCAACGACCTGTGCGTTATCCGCTCGATGAACGGTAATCACACAGGGCACTACGAGGCAACGCTGGGAATTCATACCGGCTCGTTCAACTTTGCCCGTCCGAGCATTGGCTCCTGGGTAAGTTATGGGCTGGGGACTGAAAATCAAAACTTACCCTCGTTTGCCGTGATCGCACCGCAAATGCCTTACGCGGGCAAACAAGCCTGGGCGTCGGACTTCCTGCCAGGCTGTCATCAAGGCACCCAGTTAATTCCGGGGGAAGTGCCTATCGCAAACATGCGGCCACAGCTCGCATCGCTCGAGTTACAGCAGATGGAACTCGAGCAATTAGCAAACTTCAACCGGCAGCACCTGGAAAATAGGCAGGCCGAATTGGCGCTTGAGGCGCGCATCAAATCTTTTGAAACGGCATTCGGAATGCAGCGTGAAGCGCCGGAAGTTTTTGATCTTTCAAAGGAATCGGACGCGACGTTGGCACTTTATGGATTGCAGCGAGGCCAAACGACTGGCTTTGGATGGCAATGCCTTGTGGCTCGCAGAATGGCAGAACGCGGCGTGCGATTCATTGAGCTCATCGATAGCGGGGCGGATTCGAGCAGCAATTGGGATTCGCATGACGACATCAATGCACACGTGCCTTTGGCGAAAAATGTGGATCGGCCGATCGCGGGATTGATCAAAGATTTGAAGTCGCGGGGCATGCTGGATAGCACGCTTGTTGTTTGGACGACCGAGTTTGGCCGAACGCCTTACAACGCAACTCCTAATGCAGGTGGGCGAGACCACCACCACGAAGCATTCAGTTCATTCTTAGCAGGGGCAGGCGTGAAACCGGGAATCGTTCATGGTGCCACCGATGAGTACGGTATTTCTGTGGTACAGGATAAAGTGCATGTCCACGACTTCCATGCCACGATTTTGCATCTATTAGGGCTCGATCACGAGCGGCTTACCTATCGTCACGCCGGCCGCGATTTTCGTCTGACAGATGTTGCCGGCAGAGTCGTAAAAGAGATTCTTGCTTGATTTCCCGCGGCAATGGAAACATTCGGGATTTTAGGGCGAGAATGTGGAAATAGCTCCGCGTACTGGTTTGCCTTGATGCCAAACGGCATGGATTTTTCTGCTGTTGGAAATATCTGCTGTGGGATCGGCATCGAGCACAACCATGTCGGCCAGTTTGCCAACCGTGATTGTGCCTCGGTCTGAGAGCCCTAGCGCAGACGCAGCGTTCTGGGTGGCGGCCGTAATGGCTTCACTCGGTTTGAGGCCTGCTTCTGTCATTAGTTGCAGCTCACGATGTTCCGCGAAACCAGGAATGCGGAGCGGATTTGCTCCCGAATCGGCACCAAACGCGATGATCACCCCGGCTTTATTCAGGGTGCCAACGTTTTGCTTGTTTAACCTCACGTTCTGGTGCCACTTAGCCAAGTTCGGGCTTGCAAGAGTTCGTTGTCGCCAGGCATTATCGCTCAACTGTTCGAGCACCGCGGGTTGTAAAGAACGGCGAGCAAACTCATCAGAAAGCCAAGTCGGATTCTCTGCAAAAGCATAGTTCGATTCATCGACGCCGATTGTCGGAATATAGATGATCGACTTTTCCTTCAGCAAATGAATCAGTTCCTGGTCGACCAGTTGGTCGCGAATTCCATGAGCTAATACATCTACGCCTGCTTTAGCCAATGCTTTGGCATCGTCGAGATAAAACACATGAGCGGCAACGCGGAGGCCCTGTTGGTGGGCTTCATCGATAACGGCTGTAAAAACCTCCGGTTTCATTTTTACTGGCAAACTGCCTTGGAAGTCATCAAGCCAGAATTTAATCAAGTCTGCGCTACGTTGTTTGGCCGCTTGAACGGCTGCCCGAGCTTGTTCAGGAGTTTCAGGGCGATCGATTTGATCGTCGTTGATTTTCAAGGCCGGGGCAGGAGGGGCACCGCCGGCAACTCCGATCCCTCGATCGGCACCAAAGAGATCGGCACCAGGAAGTTTTCCTGAATGCAATTCTTCGCGAAGCTCGTAAAAGAGCGGGGCGTTCAAGCCAAGCGAAGCTACCGTGGTTACACCGTAAGCTTCGTACTGCTTCAACTGCCGCAGAATGTTCTCGCGGTTGTAGTTGATGCTGCCATTTTCGAGGCCATTTACTTGACCGACATGGCCATGGGCAGCGATAAGGCCAGGAATGACGTATTTGTTGGTGTAGTCGTATACCTTCCCGTCTGCTGATTTGATTTTCCCCGTCGGAGTGATTTGCGCGATTCGGTTCCCTTCCACTAGGATGTCTGAGGGGGCCGATGCAGGAGCACCAGTGCCATCAATTATTTGAACACCGCGAAGTAGGTATTTTGCGGATTCAGCGCGGATCATTGTAGGAATCGTGGCGCTGGCTATCAGGACTAGGGCCGAAACTAAGCAATAACTCGGAAGATGAATTGTTGTGCGCATGGTTAACTAAAATTTCTATTAAAGGAGGGGCGGCAGGGCTATCGCGAAGCCTGTGCTGGCCATTGTACGTTGCTGAGGCGACTCGATCGTCGTTATTAATGCAACTTGTTCAAAAGGCCGACTGCCGCTTCGACCAGCATTTCGCCGCCACCCGGTTCGAGCTTCGAGTTGGTAGGTTCATACGAACCCTCCGCAAAAGCTCGCTTGGTGGGAATGTAACCTGGGTAATCGTTGGCCAGTTCTACGACAAAAGTCGTGGGGAATGGAGACTGTTCTTTGATTGCCAAACCAAACTCGGCAAATAGCTCGCCAGGCAGTGCGACCAAAGCTACGTCGCTACTAAGCCGAAATGCCTGCACGTCCATTGGTAGGCTTTGCATTCCGAGTTCTTCGATTCCAATGATTTTGACCGCTTTTACCTGGTCGAGCATCGGCATTTGGTTTGTTCCTACTTTGTCGAGACTGCCCCGAGCGTTTGCAAATTCATCGGGCGTGTATTTTTGAAGCGGCACGTTGACCGTAGTAGAGATGGCTTCCAATCGAGGTTCTTCAATCGAGCGGAGTTCGGAAAGATTAGACAGCACTGTGGCTGCCAGCGTTTCGCCAATGCGTTGGGCTTCATTCCCACCTTTAGCTTGTCGTCCGCCCATGAGATCGAAGTGGTTTACATTTCCACAAGTGCCGGGAGCGAAGATTGACAGATAGGATTGGCCGAATTTGGCCATCAGAGTTTCGTTCAGGAAAAAGGGGAAATCGGCGGCGTATTCGGTGCCGCCCGTGGTATCGCAATGCAGCCCAAAGATCGTGATACCGGCGACCGGCTGCTTCGATTGCGCAAATTGAATGATTCCTACTTGAGGATCGACAGGGCCTGCCGGGCGGACAACATCAGGGTTTGATTTTCCTGGGTTCGTACGTACAGAGCCGTCTTTCATCACATAGCGGCGATTGAATGCCAAGCCATCCTGCCGAGTGGTGGTGGTTGCTATGGATGTAGGCTTTAAATCTGAGATCGCGTTGGCTGCCGTTTGTACGATTCGCTCACGCAATAGAGCCGAATAGTCCACGGTCTCGTGCTCATCTTTGCCATGCTTTTCGATGGCCGTTTTATGAAAGTGATTTCGTAGCGGGCCGAAATAGAGTGGACCAGTATGGGTGTGGGTCGCTCCAATGAAGATGTTTTCTCGTGGCACGTCGTGTTGCTTGGAGATATCGTCGCGGATTATCGAGGTGAGTTGGAATGGCACACCGATTAAATCGCAGAACACCCAAATTGCACGAGTATCTCCCTGCTCAAATGCAACCACCTTGGTACGTAACGGATTCGCAACGCCTGTGCTGAAGCGTTCATAGAAGTAGCCGCTCATTCGGTAGCCAACGGGCGGTGTAATTTCCGCAGAAGCGAAACCACAGCGTAGATCACTAGCCTGCAATCTAGAAATTGGTAGTACCGCGAACAAAGCAAGTATGCTTGAGACGCAAAGTAGAATAATCCGATGAGCGGTGTGCATCCGTCTGATTCCTCACTCTTTTTCTGGCGGGGCTGGCTTCGGGCCTTTGCCTACTGGCCAAAGCTCCCAACGACGAACAAACAATTCTGCGAGTTCCGATTGAACCTGTAATTTGCCTTGTCGCGGTTCGATGTCGAATGCTTCGTTAACTTTGACGCCATTGACGAACACTTGGACATGCCCGTCCTGGACTAGAACGTCTAAGCGATTCCATTCGCCGTGGGGACTTTCGACGTCGTTTTTACCTCGAAAACCAAGTTCATCTTTCCAGTCGGGATCGCGCCCAAACCAATTGATGCGACGACGATTCTTGGCATTGAATGTTTGTTTCTCTCCATCCTCACTCCAAACCAACTCACCGTCGCGATCTTTCTTGACGTTTGTTGAGAGAGAGATAGGAACTGGATTGCCTTCTTTGTCGGGCCCATTAACGAGAATGAAATCGCCTACGCCGCCCTCGATGATTTGGACTTCGATGGAGGGCATCCAAATGCCTTGGTATCCGCCATCCGCGCCGTTGCTAGATATCAAGAGGCCGGAATCGCGAGCCGCCGAAGTGCGTTCGTGCCAGGCTTTATCGCCCCATTTGAATTCAAGAACCAAATGATAATTCTCATAGGGCTTTTCGGTGGTAACACAGCCCCACCCATCGCCAGAGATATGAAGCACCCCATCTTCTACCGTGAACACTTTTCGCGGGTCTTCTCGTTTGGTGTCCTTGAGCCACGTATAGAGGCCGTTCAGCGATTTGCCATCAAACAGCTTGAGTGGGCCACTGTCGGGCAGTTTGCCGACCGGTTCGGGCTCCGCGGCATGAGTGGTTGGCAGAATACAAGCGTGAATAAGCGTGAATAGCAATAGATATCGTACGAATCGCATAGAAGTACTCGTAGCGGGAGGTTAAAAGGGAGAACGTCGCAAGGTGGCCACTATTTTTTGGGGGCGGCGCTAAGCAAATCTTTCCATCGCTTCCAGGCATCTACGCGCGCTTGTTTATTCGCTTCGGAGCCTGCTGGGTCTTGCCCCTGACGCATGAAGCCGTGACCGGCACCCTTGTATTTCAACGGTTCGAATTTTTTGGCGGCCTGCTTCATCAGCTTTTCGACGTCGGGCAGGGCGGCGTTGATACGAGCATCGTTCTCGGCGTAAAACCCATGCACGGGACATGCAATGCGCTTCACATCGTTTAGCTCGATCGGCTCATAGCCGTAGAAAACAAATGCGGCAGATAGCTTGGGGTTTTGTGTGGAGTATCGTAGCGACTGGCCGCCACCCCAGCAGAAGCCGGCAATGGAAACGCGGCCATCGCTGGCAGGCAACTTAGCCACGTACGCTGCGACTGCGTCCAAGTCGCTTTTGATTTGTTCAGGCGGTAATGAACTGACCTTGCGGCGCGCGTCATCAATACTTGGGAATGAGTCGGTGCCTCCTCCATTTGGCCCCATGCCAGAAAGCAAATCCGGAACAATGGCAACATATCCAACCTCAGCGAGTTGGTCGGCCATGCTCTTGATCCAATCGCCGAAGCCAGAAATATCATGAATCAAGACCACTGCCTGCGCCTTTTCCGCAACTTCTGGATAGGCGACAAAGCACTCGACCGCACGTTCTCCATTTTTCACCGTCACATATTCCATATGACGAGGCGATTTTTCGAGCATTTCCTT
The DNA here is from genome assembly GCA_964618225.1 of uncultured Planctomycetaceae bacterium. Taxonomy (GTDB): domain Bacteria; phylum Planctomycetota; class Planctomycetia; order Pirellulales; family Lacipirellulaceae; genus JABDGM01. The sequence goes on along the minus strand of CAZTWS010000008.1, from coordinate 31,559 downwards.
TGCCCAATCCTGCGCATTAGCCAATCCGGCACCACTGAATGGCACGAGAACAAAAGCGGCAATGGTTGAAAGTATTGGCGCAAATCGACCAATGCGCAGAAAGGATGTAAGCGTCATCACGCCCTCGGGTGGGTTTGCAAAAACTGTGAGCAGCAAAGCCAGCTCACGTTATTCATCCGTCTTCGCTTTGTCCTCCGACAAGTCGCGAATGCGGATGTTACGGAAGCGCACTTTGTTGCCTTCCTTCCAGTTTACATGGGTAGGCACGGCTGGGTGAACCTGCAAGCCGATATAGCCCTCACGGGGAACACCACTGGTTGTTTCTTCTTTGTGCTGGAAGTCGGTGACTAGCTGATCGTTAAGCCAAAATCGAATACGAGAAGGTTCACCTTCGATCCGCACCACCACGTCGTTCCATTTTTTCTGCTTGAAAGCTTTGATGCCATCGGGGCTTTCATGCACCATGTCGTGCGTCCAGGGGAGATAGATTTTTCCAAATTGGCCTTCTGGTCGGTTGTCGAGAGTTACTTGATGGCTTTTACCGTCTTCGCCCATGCGTAGGAAAACGCCCGTATCGCTCGGGTAGTCGAGATTAATCTGCATGCGGATCTCGAAATCGCCGTATTTGTCTTTCGTGGCCAAGAATCCACCTTTGCCGGGTGGATCTTGATCACCCACGAGGGTATCATCCACGACTTCCCACTTTCCGCCAACGTGAAACTTGGGCACTTTGTCGTGCTTCCACCAACCTTTAAGAGACTTGCCGTCAAAGAGAGAGGTGAATCCTTCCTCGACCTTCTCTGGCTCTTGTTTTTTTTTCGCCTCGGCGAACGATGAACATGGTAGCAAGCACAAACTGAGCACGATGGTCAACAAACTTAGGCGGCGCATTACTTTTTCTCCGTAGCGATTACGATGTAATTTTTTGATCAAGGAACAATAAGACAATTCGAATCTCTTAGTGCTATTTCTATGGTATCCGCCAACTTGATGAACCCGGTATCCGTTGGGTGAAGGCTATCGACCGTGTCTTCACCGCCATCGAGCGTGAAGTTACAACTCGGCACTAACCATAAATGACGATCGCCCAGGGCGACTCGATCTGAGTGAATCTGTCGTAGATTCACATTCGATTTCTCGACGCGCTCTGCACGAGTGTGAGAAACAATAGCGTCAGGAAACAGCGGGCTTTCGACTAACAGTATAGGGGTATCAGGGTGTTTGCTCCGTAAAATCTTGATGAATTCCGGCAAGCGCGAACTAACATCATCGGCAAACAGATTGGGTAATGGATCCAAGATAAAGACGCTCGGATCCAACTCCGCAATCAACTCCGCCACCTCTGGTTCTGCTTTACCGTTGCCTGAGAAACCCAAGTTGATCATGCGCACGCCAAGGCGACGTCCAAGGATTGCTGAGTAGCTCATTCCTGGTCGCGAGGCACAACCGCCCTGCGTGATTGAAGTGCCGTAGATAACGACTGGTTTGACGCGGGAGTTGGTGAAGTCTGCAATCCGGAACTCCGCCCCTTCGGCAACGCCTATTTCCAAAGACTTGGTGCCGTTGTAGAGAGGAAAATAAATCCGATATTTATTAAGCCCCGTGGGGAGCTCGGTAGCGAGTGCGATTGTATTGGCAACTGCGTTAGGTCGTCCGGTGCTTAGGTAATGCCAACCACTTCCATTGTTCAAATATAAATCCACGCCGCTGACCCCTGTCGCGGGCATGTGCGACATTGCTAGGCGATCAGAGGTGAGGCTCCAACGGATAGAAATTCGTGACGAATCGGTCTCGAAATCAACGTAAACACCCGAGGAATGCCGCGCCAGATCCCACACAGGGGCGCGAACCAAGGCTTTCGCCCGGGCTGGCAAGCGATCGAACGGGAACTCGGTGTCCTTCCACCCTAGGCCATGCACTTGCGAAGCCGTAATGGGGTGCCAAACAAGCTCTTGTTGGCTTGCCAATGCGATTCGGTTTTCATTGTTCGCGCAAACCAACAACGCCGTAACGACACAAAGTTGCCAGCGATTAGTTGAATGGAGAGGCCTCATGCGTTAATCCCTCAATTGGCCGAAGCAACCGGTTCATGACGCCGTGTTGCTTTCAGCTTGATTAACAGGTTGGTAGCTGCCTCCACGAGTTGCTCACCGCCCCCTGGAGCACACCGTGAAGCATCGGCTTCGTACGAGCCCTCCGGATAGGCTCGCCGATTTGGAACATATCCAATCGCTCCATTTGCAAGAGAATGCACGATCGTGTGACGGAACGGAGAGGCCTTCTTCAAGGCCAACCCAAACTCCGTAAACATTTCTCCAGGAAGACCTACGATGGCAAGCTCGTCTCCAATCGCGATGGCTTGTACTTCCGCCTCGAATTTCAACTTTCCTTGGTCATTGATCACGTCAACCTCACCATCGAAGTAGCGAGTCGCGTCTTTCATACGGTTGAGAAGCGCTTCGCACTTTTCGGGGCGATAATCGACCAGTACTGTTTCGCTTGCGACTCGTAACGGTGCCATCTTCAACGGTTGCAGCTTGGGATAAACTCGGAGAGCATCTGCGGCAAGGATCGCACCGATTCGAGACGACTCGGTAACTCCCTTTTCGCGACGAAACTTAATGGGATCTGTTAGGTCGTAATGGTTGATATTTCCCGAAGCGCCGCTTGCCCAGTAGACCAACGTGTCGGGACCATGCACGGCGCTAACCAAATGCTGAACCATGAAGGGAAAATCGGCCGAGGGTTGGTCGCCGCCAATCGTGTCCAAGTGAAGTGCAAAATTGAGTAACAAACCTAGTAACTTTCCGTCTTCACCCTTGAACGATATAACGCTCAACTCCGGATCGATTGGTCCGGCTGGCCGCAGTACCTGCGTCAGCTTTTCGTCCTCATTCTTAAATGGGTTCGTTAAAACCGATCCATCGCGAAGGTAGTAGCGGCGGTTGAAACTCACCGAGTCTTCGATTGCCGAACCTGCCGATATTTCGACGGGTTGCAAATCATTTTCAGCAAGATGGACCGCTTCGGCAATTTTGCCAGGCAGAGCAGCTATATATTCCAATCCTTTCTTGCGAGCATCGGGATCTGCGTTGCCAAGAAAACGTGGGCGTATTTGAGGAACGGTGTGCGTGTGCGTAGCACTGATCATGACGTTTTCGGGAGGCGTTTTAGCAATTTTGCCCACCTCTTCCCGAGCTTTTTGAATGATGTGCAACGGGATACTGGTGAGATCGCAGCTTACAATGGCAGCGCGTTCCCCGTTGCATTCAAATGCAATTGCTTTTGCATGAATCGGGTCGTGCGCCTCCGTCGCAAGCTTGATCGCAAAAGGCGGACGCTGCGGAGTCAACATTGGCGTGCCAATTTCAGGGGTAATGTCCACAGCGGCACGGCCGCCCCGAAGTTCGTCCCCAAACGCGGCCGGCGCAACCAAAACAGCGGCAACAATTAACAGGAATTTTTGAATCATGGTGAAAAACAAGGGGGTAAGAACAGGTTCAAGCTTAGTTAGAATGTGCATTGGTGAATTTGGCGAGCTCGCTTTTCATTTGTTGAAGAGCATCTTCTGCCTTCGGGTCGTCAATGCGGTTATTCAATTCATACGGATCCGTCTGCAAATCGTAGAGCTCGTCGGCTCCCTCAAGTTCCGAGAACTGAATGTATTTCCATCGATCACCACGCACGGCCTTGTAGCCCATTTTGTGCATGCGAGGAAAAACAATATCGGAGTAATACTCGACCAAGAACGACTTACGCCAATCGGACACCGATTCGCCCTTCAGCAGCGGTACAAGCGATCGTCCCTCGAAGCTCGCTGGAATTTTACCGCCCGCGATGTCGACAAACGTCGGAGCAAAATCAAGAGTAAGGACGATTGGCTCTATAATGCGGCTGGCTTCAATCATGCTCGGATAGCGCATCACTAACGGAATCCGAATCGATTCTTCATAAGCCAGGCGACGCTCGACACTTAAACCATGCTCTCCATAGAAGTATCCGTGGTCGCTTGTAACCACAAACAAGGTATTGTCCAATTCGCCCGTTTCTTCGAGTGCTTTGAGCAACTGGCCGACACCTTCGTCTACCGCGGCAAGCATTCGCAACCGGTTCAAAATCACGGTATCGCTGCTGCCGGTTTCTGCGCTAAGCGGGGGGAGACCCGCAATTTCTTGTTGCAAGGCGGGCTTATCCTTCGGAGGCACTTTTGCACTCGGGCGACGCTCTATTTCAACACCCTCGTAGAGTTTTTTATGCCTGTCAGCCGGAATAAAATTCGACAGCGTAGGGTCGGATAACTTTCCATCTGGCCCCTGATAAACTTCGGGGTGTATGGCTTTGTGCGACAAGTAAAGCAGGAACGGCTTTTCACGCTTGGTGCGCACGAACTTAACACTCGCATCGTTGAGCACATCCGTTACGTAGCCATGAGTCTGTAATTCTTTGCCGTCGGAATTTACAACGGAGTCGAAAGACGAGCCTTGCCCTTGAAGGCAAAACCAGCGACTGAAACCTGGTCGAGGCGTGTTGTCGTTTCCCATGTGCCACTTGCCGAAATAGGCTGTTTCATAGCCGAGTTTTTGCAAGTATTGAGGGAATGTTTTTAGCAAGTGGCTTTGCTTGCCACGTTCCGTATTGTCGATGATTCCGTGCGTATGCGGGTACTGGCCGGTAAGGATGCTCGCACGACTCGGAGAACACAGAGCCGAGGTTGCAAAGGCATTCGTAAACTTGCAGCCCTCATCGGCAATGCGATCGATGTTCGGTGTCTTTACGAATTTATTGCCTGTGCAGCCAAGGTCGTCCCAGCGAAGGTCGTCGACCAGCACAAAAACAATATTTGGCTGCTTTGCTAAGCTGTTGCTCGCAAGCGCGGCAACAAATAGTAAAAGTAAGGCCAGTTTGCGAATGTTGAATTTCTGTGGAAGCATCATTGTGGCGTTCAGGTACCGAGGTTCTAAGGTTCTAGTTTAATTCAAACTCGATTTGCGTATTTCACCAGGAGTCATGCCAGTCACGTGGTGAATCATCACGGTAAAGTATTGAACCGAAGAAACACCCACTCTACGAGCAATTTCTTTGATCGGCGTGTTCGAGGTAGTGAGCATTCGTTTGGCGGCGTCAACACGAAGTCGGCGAATTTCCGAGTAAATGGAACGCCCCAAATGATGGCGAAACTTCGTTTCGAGGTTTGATCTCGAAGTACGTACCGCCTTCAGAACATCGCGCACGTGGATCGGCTCGAAAGCATGCTTGCGGATGTAATGAAGCGCTTCGACAACCGTATCATCGTTTACAGCAAGCACATCGGTCGAACGCCTGGCGATAAGCGCTTCTGGCGGAACAGTGGTTGACACGCCTTTGATGGATTTACCCGTCATCATGCGGTCGAGCAACATGGCTGCCTCGTACCCGACACGCACGGAACCTTGTTCGATGCTCGTGAGCGTGGGCTGCGTGATTTCACACATCACGTCGTCGTTATCAACACCAACGAGCGCGATATCTTCGGGCAGTCGCAAGCCGGCAATACGGCTGGCCTGAAGCACGTGCCTTGCTCGGCTATCGTCTGCGGCCAGCATGCCGATCGGTTTCGGCAGCCCTTCGAGCCAGTGTTGCAAAGCCTCTTGAGATCTTCTCCAATTCTTAACCGGGCTATAACGACCAACATAGGTATGGCAAGTAAAACCGGCTTCGTTGACGATGCGTTGAAACTCGTCGCTTCGTTCCTTGGCCCAGCCATTCGTCTTGGTGGGAGGGTAGTTGCATACCGCGAATTGCCGTAATCCAAGGCCCATGAGGTGGTCGGCCGCCATTTCGGCGATGGCCCGGTTATCGGTGCGAACGTAGGGAATTTTCGAGGCTTCGTCGTAATAGCCGTAGCCTCCTCCGACTCCTACCACCGGGATGCCTAATTGTGTAACGGCGGAAGCCACTCGGCGGTCGTCGAAGTTAGCAATGATGCCGTCTCCACCCCATGCTTTAAGGTCCGGAAGCCGCCCGGCCAAATCTTCCTCAACGTACAGCGACCAGTCGCGACGCTCGCGCTCGACATAGGAGGCCACCCCCCGGATGATTCGTCGATCGTAGGGAGACCCTGCATCGATAATCAGAGCCACCTCAAATCTTGATGACATATTCACACGCCAGAAGTATTCTGGAAGAAAGCCCGTGGCTCGATTGAATCCTAACTTGCAACTTTGACCGTTTCTACGCGTGCGGCTGGGGTTTGTAATATATCTAAAAACTTTTGTGAAACAACACAACTATCGGGAATTAGAATGAATCTCACTCTTCAGGCGGAGTGAGGCGCAGCGATTCTCAAGCGTGTGCAATCCTCATCACTTGCAATTTCATAAATCAATTTTTCACTAGACGCGAGGGAATGACCTTGTCTTACATCCATCTAGTGTTTTTCACCCAAACCTAACCAGTCGGCTTTCGCTCGATCGTTACTTCGGTATTGCTACGTGCCCTAGCTTGAAAAAGAAGGTAGCTCAAATTTACTTCTCACGGTGACTCTAGGAGCCTGAGAATTTATGTTCGTACCACACCGACAAGGCATTTTGATTAGTCCTAATTGTCGCCGCTTGCGAAACGATCACGTGCAAATAATTTTATGATCGCAATAATTAAAGGATGTGTTCCGCTATGAACCGAGGAGAATCATCAATGCGTTGGAGCTTCATCAGAATTACAGTACTGGCCCTCGCGGTCGCCGCCATCGGAGCCGCGGGCAACGCTCAGGCGGCTATCAGCTACTCGGTTGCCGGGGATATCTATAGCGAAAACTTTAATGCCCCGACGTTTCCGGCGAACTCGAATCCGCTCAACATCATTCCGGGCACCGACCCGCCTCAGGCTGTGAATGTTCAGTACAACGGTAGCGCTCACATCCAAAACGGAAATACACCATGGCCCGGCGGCTGGAAAGACAACTACGCCCGCGATGAAACCTACCTCGGCATTCCAGGTTGGTATCTGTACCACGATTTGACAGTCGGCACCCCGGTCCTTGACGAGGATGAAAACATCAAATGGTACACCACCGGCGGTGCCAACGGCCACGCGCAGTTCCGATACGGAGGGGGCGGCACCCCTGGAGGCACGGCTCCTGGAGGCACGGGTTTCTTTGCTTTTAGTAATATTACCTGTGTTTCTTGTGGTGAAAAAGCACTGGGCGTGCGCTCCGCCGGCGGATTCGGCCGTATGTACATCGGCCTGCAGTTGATCAACGACACAGGCTCAACCCTCGACAGCTTCACCATTACCTACGATGGCGAGCAGTATACTGAGGCCGCCGGCGATAACCAGGACGGCTTCGACCTCCAGTGGAGCCTCTCCGCGACGGTTGACGGCTGGATGTCGTCCAACGCCGATACGCCTGGGCCTGGTGACTTCTATTACGGCGAGAATGGCGTTGAGCGTGGCGCATTCGAATCGTTCCGCTCGCCCATCAACATTAATCCTTCGTCTGCCATAGCAACTAATGACCCCGACATCAACGCCGTCCGCGACATTAGCCACACGGTCACCGGCATCAACTGGGCACCCGGTGCCGAACTGTGGATCCGCTGGCGGGATATAAACACCTCCCACGACGGCATCGCCATCGACAACGTCCGCTTCACCGCTTCTGCCGCCGCACCCTCCGTCGACGGCGACTTTAACGGCGATGGCTCCATCGATGCCGCCGATTACGTAGTGTGGCGCAAAAGCTACCCAGGAACCTACACGGAAACTGACTACGATGCCTGGTTCGCCAACTTCGGCACCAGCGTGGGCGGCGGAAGCGGCGGCGCGGTTCCAGAACCTAGCACGCTACTGTGTGGCGCTTTCGCCATAGCCTTAGGGCTTGCCAGCCGTAGAAAGCGATAATCCACAAGCCGCTTGCGGCTTAGCAATTGCTTTTTTGTAGGTGTAGAGCAAACAGCCAACAATCACCCTTTTTTCACCTAACGCACGATGCTTCAGCAAAAAAGAAATGACCGGCAAACGAATTGCCAAGTAAGCCAATCAGGTTTTACCCTGGTAGAACTGCTCGTGGTAATTGCCATCATCGGCATCCTTGTCGCTCTACTGCTACCGGCCATCCAGGCGGCTCGCGAAGCCGCCCGGCGGGCTCATTGCGTCAACAACCTGAAGCAAATCGGCATCGCGATGCACCTGTATCACGACGCCCATAAGACGTTGCCGGGCGGTTCCGTTTCTTGTTGCTTTGGCACTTGGGCTAACGAACTGTTCCCGCACTTGGAAGAGGAGAGCATCACCTCAGCATGGGTCGATAATCAAACCTACACAGGCGCAACGAACAAGGAGCTCATGCAGTTGCGAATCGCAACTTACACCTGTCCCAGCGATACGCCGTCTACTTCGCTGCAAGGATCTGGAAACGATGCGTGGCCGGTTCCAAACCACAACTATGCCGCCAACTACGGCAACACCACCTACACCCAGACCACGCCATACAACCAAGAAGGCGAGGCATTTATTTTTCTCGGGGCACCGTTCGGCAATGTCGACAACGGCATCAATCTTTTAACAGGAGCGCCTACCAACAAGGATCGCTATGGGGCTCGGCCTTACCTGGGCAAGATTCCCTTCAAACGCATTACAGACGGGCTCTCCAAAACGCTCCTCGTCAGCGAAATCAGACAAGGACAGGCCGACACCGATATGCGTGGCCGGATCGTGGGATTTTCGAATGGGGGAGCCTTCACCGCCTTTAAGACACCCAACCATGCTGATCCTGACTATGGGGCGAATTGTGGCACCCCCATCACCTCCCTAATGACCCACCAGTGCTTTCCCACCGATTCTGCAGGGCAAACCCGTTTGACTTCACGTAGCCGCCACCCCGGCGGTGTGAATTCGTTATTGGCCGACGGAGCCGTTACCTTCTACAACGACGATATCAACTTGAATACCTGGCGGGCCCTTTCCACGACTCAGGGCGCAGAGGTCATGACCGAGTTATAATAATACACGCGTTTTTAGGCGAAAAAAATCGTTCCTTTTGTTGAGTTAATGGTCACCTTTTTACCACCAGGGAGTCGCTAATGTTGAACGACATGATGAACACACCACGGCGAAATCTTTCGCACGGCAAGTTATCTTGCTTCGCGCAAGGGAAACGACGGGTTTGGCTAATGAAGAATACCCTCGCGGTCGCCGCCGCTATCGCCGCCGCTATCGCTGCCGCAGGCAACGCCCAGGCGGCAGTTCTCTACTCGGGTGGAACTTACGAGCAGAACTTTGACGGCCTGCCGCACGGAACGAATCCGCTCAACCCAAATCCGGACAATGTGATCCGGTTCAACAACGCGGCTCTCATCTCGAACGGAGCCGATCCGCCGTTCCCCGGCGGCTGGAAAGACGACACCGACTTCGATGGCACCAATCTCGGCATCAAGGGTTGGTACCTGCGGCATAATGGGGGTCCCCTTGGCAATGGCGGTGTCACCGGACACGCTCAGGTCCGATACGGAAACGCCTCTCCAGCCACTCCCTCGGCGGCCTTTTATGTTTTTACTACTGGTGCTGCTACGGCCTCCCCGGACATTGTTGAGAAGGCATTGGGCATTCTCTCCTCCGACTCACTTAACGGCAACCCAGATGGGCGCGCCTATATCGGCCTGCAGTTGATCAACGACACCGGCAAAACCCTCGACAGCTTCACCATCACCTACGATGGCGAACAGTATCGCGATCGCGGCACCGCTGGCGCGAACGGCTTCGACCTCCAGTGGAGCCTCTCCGCGACGGCTGCCGGCTGGGCGTCGTCCAACGCCGCTACACCCGGACCCGGTGACTTCTACTACGGCGTGAATGGTGTCGAGCGTGGCGCGTTCGCCTTTAATGATCCAGATTTGTCTAAAAGAGCCTTCATGGCACCCCACAATGGTACATCGAACGTAGCTCTCGACGGCAATCTTCCCGAAAACAGTGTCCGCGATATTACCCACACGGTCACCGGCATCAATTGGGCGCCCGGTGCCGAACTGTGGATCCGTTGGCGGGATCAGCTCCCCGGCACCCCCACCAACTTCCACGGCATCGCCATCGACAACGTCCGCTTTAGCGCCACCGCCGTTCCCGAACCGAGCGCATTCCTGCTGCTCGCTTCGGCCTTGCTGTGCTGTGGCTGGAGGCGTCGTGCTCAGCTTGGATAAGCAATCGTGGAGTCGAGGCACTGTTGCCTGGACAAGCAGCTTCGGCTGGTGGAACTTGCGTTCCGCCAGCCGATCGTGCTGCATAAGGGATGCCCCAGAAACAACTTCGACAGACGGGATTCACCACAGAGGCACAGAAGGCACGGAGAAGAACTGCAAAAGTTTTTTCTTTGAACACTAATCCACACTAATTATCACTGATACCAATCGAACTTCAGATATCTAGGTTCGAGCGTTGCCGCACTCGATTAGCGATGATTAGCGTAGATCAGTGTTCTAAAACTCTTCCCAATCATCTTCTCCGTGCCCTCTGTGTCTCTGTGGTTAAATTAACCTTTTACCTGCGTAACGGAATGACGATTCGTTTTGGTGTGGAAGCAGTGAAGATAAAGCCACGGTTGAACATTTGGCTCGTGATGTTCCTGCTGCTCCAAGCAGGCGTATTCGGAGAATGGCAGGCCGCGAGTGCCGCCTCCACCGGCTTGCAATGGCATCGTGTCTCCCAGGAAAACATCGAAGGCCAAGGTTGGAAAGAAGTTAAGTCGCCGTTCGACCGTTTCCCGGCACGCGCGGAGGCCCTCGTAAGGCCACGGGTTTGGGAATTCTCTCGCCACACTTCTGGGCTGAACTTGCGATTCCATTCCGATGCGACCGAGATTTGGGTCCGCTGGACTCTGTTGAGCGATCGACTCGCGATGCCCCATATGCCTGCGACTGGCGTAAGCGGACTCGATCTTTACGCCAAAGAGAACGGTCGGTGGTATTTTGTAGGCGCTGGGATTCCCAAAAGTACATCTGTAAATGAGGTGAAAATAGTCAGCGGCTTGTCGCCTTCCGCTTCCGCTAAAGAGTATCGACTCTACCTGCCACTTTATAATGGAATCTCTCAATTAGAGGTGGGAATACCGGAAGGTTCATCGCTACAGTTTTTACCTCCGTCCCAAGCATCTCCGATCGTGTTCTACGGAACCTCCATTACTCAAGGAGGCTGCGCTTCTCGTCCTGGCATGAGCTATTCGGCCCTATTAGGACGCAAGCTGAATGTCCCGATAATCAACCTGGGCTTCTCCGGGAATGGAAAATCCGAGCCCGAGGTGGCCGAGTTGCTTGCTGAACTTCAGCCTGCTGCTTTTGTGTTAGACCCTTTGGGAAACATGGAAACGGAACAAGTCGCCAATCGCCTGCCGGTGTTTATCGAGATTCTCCGTCAACGGCACCCGAGCACGCCGATTCTCATCCATGAAAATGTGTATTATCCAACAACTCGAGTCGTGCCTTCTCGGCTGCATCGCGTTGAAGCTTCAAACGCTGTGCTAAATAAAATAGTCAAACAGCGAAATGCAAAAGGCGATCACAATATTTCGATTATTCCAGCGTGCGACTTAACGGTCGATGACGGCAACACAACCGTAGACGGCACCCACCCCACCGACTTAGGTTTTCTCCGCATGGCAGACCAGATGGAACCATACTTGCGGAAATTTGCGTTAGGCGCGACTCAATAATAACAACCAGAATAACCACAGAGACACAGAGAACACGGAGAAGAATATCGGAAGAGTTTAGAACGCTGATCCACGCTAATCGGGCGGCCAATGCTCCATGATGAATTTTTAAGTTGGATTGATATTAGTGCAGATTAGTGGGGATTAGTGTTCTCAAGTTTTTCCTTCTCTGTGCCCTCTGTGTCTCAGTGGTAAATCCATCTGCCGAAGTTATTTTTGAGTTATCCCCTAACATACCAAGGAATGATATTGAAGCAATGAATTCACTTTTTACTGGCAAGATGGTAAATCCGCTTAACGTAACACAACGTAGCTGGGTGGGAATGATCTCTACCGTATGCTTACTTTGCCTGGGATGTGGCAAAGACTATGGTGGGCGGTTGCCGATTTCAGGCACGATCACCTTAGACGGCAAGCCCATGCCAACGGGCTATGTTATTTTCGAGCCTAAATCGGGACAAAAAATGCAATCGGGCGGAATGATTAAAGACGGCCGATTTGAAGTGCCTGTCCAAAACGGAGCCGCGCCTGGTACTTATTCGGTAGCAATATTCTCCGGTGTGACGGCTCCCGTGAATAATTTTGACCCCGGAACTCCTGAGTACGAACAGGCTGCCATGCGCGCCCCGGGAGAACAAGTGCCGAGTAAGTACAATATCAATTCAATACTTACCGCGGAAGTAAAAGCAGGTGAATCGAATGATTTCAAATTCGATCTCTCCACGAAATAAGGAACGCCTCAATAATAACTTCCCGATTTTCAGAATAACCACAACAGAGACACAGAAAGCACTGAGGATTTGGATGAGTGATTTTGAACCACTAAGGCACAAAGACACGAAGGATACTTGCGAAAGTTTTTTTCGGAACGCTGATCGACGCTAATCATCGCTGATATCCATCGGAATTCAGAGATTTATAGCTGCAACGTTGCCGCGCTCGATTAGTGATTAATAGTGTGGATCAGCGTTCAAAACCTCTTCCAAAATCTCCGTGCCCTCAGTGCCTCTGTGGTAAATTCCATCTGCCGAAGTTATTTCTGAGTCATCACTAAATCGATTTTCAACGTACTGTTTAAGCAATTCTATTTAAGATTATGGCAAGGCCCATTAGCAAAGTCGCACCAGATTGGTGGGACTATACCACACTCGATCCCCACTTGTTGGCCGATGCCGCTCGTCTAACGGCAGACGACTTACTCGGTCTTTCTCGGGATGGATTCAAAGTAACGATCTACGACACGCTCGAGGAGTTCTACTGCGCCGAGGCCTTGGAATACATTCATGCTTGGCAACAGACGACGCCCGACAATCCTGCCGGTATCTGCGGGCCCATCGGTCCAACCGAGCAACTTCCGCTCGTAGCCCGCATGGTTAATGCGCTCGGGCTGAAATTACACGACGCCCATTTTTGGGGCATGGACGAATGGATCGAAGATGGGCATCCGGTGTCGATGGAGCATCCGCTCTCATTCGCTCGCGCCGACATGGACCTGTGTTTCCACCGCATATATCCCGATTTGCGAATGCCCAAATCGAATATTCACTTTCCGGTCAATCTGGAGCAATACTCCAAAACATACGACGACGTGCGCTGCGTGATAATGCAAGGCGGCCAAGGGGAAGTAAAGCATTGGGCCTTTAACGATCCCCCGCGCCGCACCGGTGAATGGGAACACGAGCCGCCACCACCCTCGGCCTATCGTCAGCTTGCAACACGAATCACCGACTTGCATCCGATGACGGTAATCCAAAACGCGCGAACCTCGGGCGGGGGCTACGTGCCCCAAGTGCCAATCCGAGCGGCCACGGTGGGGCCTGTAGAAACTTGGAAGGCCGAGTGTGTTTCAATTTGGCACCCAGGTCATCACGACAATCCGTTTGGCATTCGTCTGTCGGCACTCATGATCAGTAAGCGAGTTCCCGACACAAGCGTTCCCATGTCGCTATTGGCCGACCACCCCAATGTGAAATTCAACTACTTCCGCGGCGGCATCGGGATGGTTGAGGCGGAAATGCACTAACGAAGTCATTTCCAATTCTGGGAGTCAACCACACTTACCTAGCCAGTCAAATTGACAACCAGTCGTTAATTTGGCGAGAATTGGCGCTTCGCGAGGTTCCGCGACACAGGGCGATTCAAGTCGTTTCATATTGTCGAATTGGGCCTCTATGTTTTAAACTCGGCAGCTACCTATCCTCTCTGCTAGCTCCGTAAGGATTGCGGTGCTGCCTAGGGGGCATTGGGCCAGCCGTCGAGTATGGAATCTCAGCTTGAACTTGCCGTTATCCTCACGACATATCAGCGGCCGCAGCATCTTGAACGGTCTTTGCTCTCGCTGGCATTGCAGCAAGGCATGCAAGGCCGATTCGAAGTGGTTGTTGCAGACGACGGCTCAAAAGACTCCACGCATGAAGTCGTAGAGCAGTTTGCTCGCACGGTCGATTTCCCGGTGAGGTGGATTTCGCACGAGCATGCAGGATTTCGCGTGGCCTTATGCCGAAACGACGGCGCGCGAGCTTCAACCGCTTCCTACTTGCTGTTTTCAGATGGCGACTGCCTGTTTCCTCTCGACCATTTGAGAAAGCACCTCATGGCCAGACGATCAGGCATCGTTCGAGCCGGAGATTGCTTGCGTTTGAGCGAGGAAGTTACTGCCCGAATCGATACCGAGGCCATCAAATCGGGCGACTATCTCCGCTGGACATCGTCCCGCGATCGCCGCCGACTATTCCGCAAGCGAATTAAAGAAAGATGCTACCAGTTTATGCATCATCGCCTAAAGCCCAAGCTCACCGGCTGGAATATCGGTATCTCAAGGGCCGATTTCGAGGCTGTGAACGGCTTCGATGAATCGTTTGTCGGGTGGGGATGCGAGGATGACGATATTGCTTGGCGCCTGCGAAGCTCGGGGCGTCGTATCGCTTCGGCGTTGCCATTTACCCATGCCTATCATATGTGGCACGCCACGGCCCCCTCATGCCCTGCAAAATGGGGTGATGGGCCAAATGTCGATTTGCTGCAAATTGGCAAGCGGCCTGTTCGTTGCGTTGCCGGTTTGTTGCAAGAGCCGGGGCAAGCGGCAACCGATGCAGATGAATCGCGAGTGTTATCGTATCGCGTCAAGCGCGGCTCGAAATGCGTCGTGTAATGCGATCATCCGACGAACTGGCTGTGCCATGAAGTTTGCTTTTTTTTCCACGATGGCAGGCCAGCCCTGGGGCGGCAGTGAGGAACTCTGGTCTCGCACGGCAAAGGAACTGCTGGCGCGCCGCCATGCTGTGGGGTTCAGCGTGCTCCAATGGCAAGATCGCCCCCGGCAAATCGCTGAGTTAATCGAGGCCGGTGCCCAGCCTCATTTTCGTCGACGCTGGCGAATGGGGCGATCGCTTCGTTCGACGTTGCAAAAGCTCAGGTTGAGTCGAAAACGCTACTCCTCGTGGCTGCAAAAAACGCGTCCCGATTTCGTAGTGATTTCGTTTGCTTGCCATACGGATGATCCACAAATCGCCGTTTCTTGCGCCTCACTAAATATTCCCTATGCAATTGTGCTACAAGCGGCAGGATGCCATTCTTGGATCGACCCCCGCAGTTTGAATGACTATCAGCAAGCTTATTCCCGAGCCACGGCTGTTTACTTCGTCTCGCAAAACAATCGCGAGATCGTGGAAACAAACCTCGCGATGAAGCTGCCTAACGCGGCAATCGTAGATAACCCTTTTACGATCGCGTGTGAGCCTATTGCCTTTCCCCAGGCGGGCCCGCCGTGGAACCTGGCCTGTGTGGCTCGAGTTCATTTTCCTACTAAGGGGCAGGATCTTATTGCACGAGTCATGAGCATGCCGAAGTGGCAAGATCGGCCGCTTCATGTCTCCTTATGGGGCAGCGACAACGGTAGTCTCAACCAAATGCGACAACTGATGGAGCTGTACAAACTCGAACCGCGAGTTCGTTACGCCGGGGTTTCCCAAGATGTCGCGCAAATCTGGCACGATAATCATGCCTTGCTTCTGCCGTCACGAGCGGAAGGCAATTCGCTTTCACTCATCGAAGCAATGATGTGTGGCCGCGTTGCAATCACTACCAACGTAGGGCGAGCCGCCGAATTAATCGATAACAATAAATCGGGATTCGTCGCTCCGGCTGCCACGGTGGAGCTTATCGACGATGCGCTCGAACGCGCATGGGCCAAGCGCTTCGAGTGGGAGATGATGGGCAAACGGGCGGCAGAAAATATGAAATCGCGGCACGGCACTCAGCCTGAAGTTGACTTTGCCGATCGTTTGATTGCCGTGGCGAACACCGTACTCAGCCACGCCTCGGTAACATGATGGTGCTTATCATCTGGCCGCCTGCAGGACCGGTCTGATGCTTTATGTTTATGCGGCCTGTAGTGTTGGCAACCGAGTTAGCTGGCCGTGTTCAATACGAACGATCTTTGTGGCGAGCGAAAGCGTGCTTTCTCTATGCGTAATCATGATAAGTGTGCGATCGGCACCATATTCAGAGAGCGCTTCGTGAATCAGTTGCTCGCTGTCCACGTCGATCTGGCTCGTTGCCTCGTCGAGAATAAGTATTTCCGCGTTACGTAAGAAAGCGCGGGCTAACGCGATACGTTGACGTTGGCCGCCACTCAGGCGATGGCCATTCGGACCGACAATCGTGTCGTACTTGTTCGGAAACCCTTGAATGAATGAATCGGCACGCGCTATGCGAGCTGCTGCAATGACTTCTTCATCGGTGGCATCCCAACGGCCATACCGAATGTTATGAAGGATGGTTTCATTAAACATTTCGGTCTGTTGGGTGACTAACGCGATACGACTGCGGAGATCTTTCAAATCCGCGTCCCGAAGCGAAACGCCGTCGATCGACACCTCGCCGACTTGAGGGTCATAAAAACGGCAAAGCAGATTCATCAGGGTTGATTTGCCGCCGCCGTTTGGTCCCACGATCGCCACATGCTCGCCTCGGTGAATCGTCAAATCAACATCATGCAAAACTTGCTGTAGGCCGTCGTAACTAAAGGTGATGTTTTTAAAGTCGATCCGCTGATGGTTACGCGGCAACGCTTTCGGAGAGCTTGTTTCGACTAAGTGAGGCTTGAGGCTCAGGATCGGAAAAAGCAGATTGGCTGCTGCCATGCCGTTATTAACTGCCGTTATCACTCCAGAAAGCTTTCGTAGCGGATCGGCGGCACCGATGAGCATGGCAAAAAACACGGTCACCAGCGTAATGCTCAACGGCTCATCCGACATCGGGATACCGAAGAGGTGAGTTTCTTTATTGATTACAAGGTATCCTGAAACTATCACGCCGGTACATACCATGCCCATGCCCAACAATTCTGTAATGGGGCTCGAAAGCCCATGGTAAAAGGCAGCTTGCATCGAGATGCGGCGAATATTGGTAGTGGATACCCTGAACCGACCACGCTCGAAATCCTCCATCGTGTTCGCTTGCACCGTTAGAAGCGAATTGAAAACCTCGAGCATGACGTGATGGAATCCCATCGAACGGTCGAGGATTTTATACGACAGCGCCCGAATGCGCCGGTTCAGAAACAAGATGAGAAACGCGGCAAGCGGAGCAAAAATTAACGAGGCAAGCGTGAGCCGCCAGGAAATCATCCAAGCGCCGAGCAGACAGGCGAAAATACGTAACGGTTCCGTGAAGGCACCACCAAAGAAATTCGTGATGCCCGTGGCCAGCATGTCGGTCGTATGCGTGATATGGGCCGTAAAGCCGCTGATCCCCTGAGAATCAAAAGCCGGTCGATCGAGCGAAATCGCTTTATCAAAAAGTTGCCCACGCACGTCGCGAGCAATGCTTTGCGATACGTAAGAAACCAACATGTGGTTGGTCAGCATCAGAAACTGCTTGAGAGCCGTCGCGCCCGCAACCATTAGCGCAATCATGGTGACCGTCGCAAACGGGGTGGTCGGCAAGAACCGCTCGAAAAAAGGCTGCATGCGCTCGGCCGAGTAGATGCTGGCCTTGGCCACTTTGGTCTTTGTTTCGACTACATCACGTTGGAACCGTAATTCGCGTAGTGCAGCTTCGTCGCTCTGCTTCTCTGCGATTTGCAGGTCGAGCTTTTTCAGTTCCACCTTATTTTCGATGAGCGCCTTTTTACCTTCCGAAATTCTTCTTCCGTTCCAGGTTTGGAGCGACTCGCCATGCAGCGTCGTTTCGATAATTGGGAAGAGGGCCGCGATGTTTGCTCCCCACAGCGTTGCAACACCAAGTGAACAAGCCAAAGCGATGATGAGTGCGGGCCAGTGCCGCCATGCGTGCCGGAGCGCCTTCGCAAAATCCTTCATAGCTCGTCTTCACAGAATCCACGAGTGCGATATGCTAGCACGGCCTTGTGTCGTGCCATTGGTTGGGCCAGACTTTACGGCGAACTGCGAAAGAACGCAAGCACGGAAAATAATACAGGAGCGTGGGTGCTCAACTATTGCTGATTGCATTGAAACTGAGCGGGACGTCGGGCTGTCGGCCAATCGGTCTTGCCGATAGCTGACAGCCAAACTGGCACGTTCATTCTCAATGCATGATTCAATAACGTCGAGCAAAACGAGCCTTGATGCGGTTCGTGGAGACATCGGCCGCCTCTGCTCAATCCAGATTTATGGACAAAAACTTTTTAAAACTTTTCACTTCTTGGAGTTTGTGGCTGATTGCAGATAGCTTACAATGCCACCGCGTCGGACGTCGCGAATGCACCATATGGTGTGCTTTCGCTAGGCAGTAGGACACTAGCCGAAACCCGTCTAGCGCCGGAATAGCCTCGGCGAACTAAATGCCATAGGGGCCTTTCAGACAAACGGAGTTGTCATGAAAAGCATCATTTTGTGCGGCGGGCAGGGAACCCGGCTTCGAGAGCACACCGAACTGCGCCCCAAGCCAATGGTCGAAATCGGCGGGCGGCCCATTTTGTGGCATATCATGAAGCTGTATGCCCATCACGGCATCAGCGATTTTATTCTTTGCTTGGGTTACAAAGCCCATGTCATCAAAGAATATTTCCTCAACTACAAAGCCATGAATTGCGACTTCACCGTGAATCTGGATGAAGACCGCAAAATCACTTTGCATAGCCGCGAAGCGGAAGAATCGTGGCGAGTAACGCTTGTCGATACCGGCGAAGAAACCATGACCGGTGCCCGCGTGCTGCGAGCCGCGCGATACCTCGACAGCGACGAGGATTTCATGGTAACTTACGGCGACGGCGTTTCCGATGTCAACCTCCGCAAGGTTTTGGATTTCCATCGCAACCACGGCAAGCTGGCAACCTTGACCGGTGTGCGGCCCCCGACCCGCTTTGGCGAGCTTCGAACCGAGGGTAATCGCGTTGTGGCGTTCAGCGAAAAGCCTCAAATCGGCCAAGGGCTGATCAACGGAGGCTTTTTCTGCTTTCGGCGTGGCTTTCTCAAGTATCTAAGCGACTCGTCAAATTGCATCCTCGAGCGCGCTCCGCTGGAACGCTGTGCCACGGAAGGCAATCTATGCGTTTATCAGCATCAAGGTTTTTGGCAATGCATGGATACCTATCGCGATTGGCAAAGTCTTGAGTCTCAATGGCAGAAACACAATGCACCGTGGAAAGTGTGGGAAGATTCGCAGCCCGCTTTTCCGGCGGAAATTCCCGACCGCTGGCGCAATGTTGCCCAGTTATTTGGGGCCTCAGCCACATAATTCACCGCAAATTTCTATCCGACGCTAACTGCAACCACTGCATATTCGGATGAACGAAATAAAAAACAAACTCACTTCATCGTCAACATTTAACAAGAGCTTTGCCGGCCGATCGGTCCTGGTTACAGGTCACACGGGGTTCAAAGGCTCTTGGCTTACCGTTTGGCTCCACCTGCTTGGTGCCAAAGTCCACGGACTCTCGTCCGATATCCCCACGGACCCCTCCAACTACGGGGTTTCGGAAGTAGAGTCGCTTCTCGAACAGCATAGCATTGGCGACATACGCAACTACGACACGGTAATAGCGTCGGTAGAGCGAGCATCGCCAGACATCATTTTTCACCTTGCTGCCCAGCCTCTCGTTCGCCCCAGCTATGAAAATCCGCGAGAAACGTTCGGCATCAATGTGATGGGAACGTGCAACCTACTGGAAGCCGTGCGATGCCATGCGAAGCCTTGTGTGGTCGTTATCGTTACCAGCGACAAATGCTATGAGAATCTGGAAACATTGCGTCCCTATTCCGAAACAGATGCAATGGGCGGCCACGACCCGTATAGCGCCAGCAAAGGCGCGGCGGAGTTAGTCGCGGCCTCCTATCGACGCTCGTTTTTTCCGCCCGAGCAGTTGGAATCACACGGAATTAAAGTCGCCACAGCACGCGCGGGAAATGTCATTGGCGGCGGCGACTGGGCGGCCGATCGAATCGTGCCGGATATCGTCGCACACCTCTCTGCCGGTAAGCCGATCCCTCTGAGAAACCCGCAAGCAGTGCGACCTTGGCAGCATGTATTAGAACCGCTGTCCGGCTACCTTCAGCTTGCCGCAACGATGCTGGGCAGCAATGCGCCACATTTCTGCGATAGTTGGAACTTTGGCCCGAATAACAGCGGCACCGCCACCGTTGCGGAACTTGTCGATAACTTCTGCGCCGTCTGGGGCAGCGGTTCCTGGCAGTATGCCGGCTCTCCGAACCAGCCGCACGAAGCCAAGTTGCTTCGATTATCCATCGAGAAAGCCGAGGCCCAGCTTGGGTGGCGTCCCGTGTGGAGCCTGCCCACAACCATCGAGCGCACAGCGAACTGGTATCGCCAACAGCTCACGAGCCTAAATAGCTCGATGCTTAACGTGTGCGTAGAGGACATCGAAGCGTACTCCCGCGATGCTTCCCATTTGCAACTGCAAGCAAACAACAACCTACCGGCTGCCGCTTAATCATCTTCAGAAGGTGTAATCAACATGAATCCTGCTTCGCAAGACGCAGCATGCGTGACAAACTCATGCGAGTCAGCAGCCGAATTGCCAACCGCAGAACCGGAAGCGCTGCGTCGTCAAATTCTCGATTTGACACGCCAATATTATTCCGCTCGTTGGAAAACCAAGGAGTTTTTGCCAGGCCAGTCGGCTGTGCCCGTCAGCGGCCGAGTTTTCGACGATGATGAACTTGCGGCACTCGTCGATAGTTCACTGGATTTCTGGTTGACCGCCGGCCGTTACGCGGCTCGCTTCGAGACCGAGTTCGCCGAACGCATGGGCGTACGTTACGCTCTGCTTGTGAACTCGGGATCGAGCGCGAACCTCATCGCGTTCAGCGTGCTAATGGATCACGCGCTGGGTGACAGTCGTCTCCGCCCTGGGGATGAGGTCATCACCGTGGCCGCCGGCTTTCCGACCACAGTAAACCCGATCATTCAAAATAAATGCGTCCCGGTCTTCGTCGATGTCGAGCTTGGCACCTACAACATCGACGTTTCCAAGCTCGAACAAGCCTACAGCAACAAGACAAAAGCCATCATGCTTGCCCACACGTTGGGCAACCCGTTCAACCTGGAGGCCGTATGCCAATTTGCCGAGCGGCATGGACTCTGGCTCATTGAAGATTGTTGCGATGCGGTTGGTTCAACCTACTGCGGACGCAACGTCGGCTCTTTCGGCGATATCGCCACCTGCAGCTTCTATCCGGCCCACCATATCACGATGGGCGAGGGCGGTGCGGTACTCGTCAACAATCCCAAGTTAAAAAAGATCGCCGAATCGCTCCGTGATTGGGGCCGCGATTGCTGGTGCGAAACCGGGCAAGACGACACCTGCGGCAAGCGTTTCGGCTGGCAGCTAGGAACCCTTCCGTTCGGTTACGACCACAAATACACTTACTCGCGCATCGGTTACAACCTAAAAGCCACCGAAATGCAGGCCGCGATTGGTGTCGCACAGCTTTGCAAGCTGAATGATTTCAACGCGTCACGGCGACGCAACTATCAGCAGTTGTGGCATTGCCTAAGCGATTTACAAGAGGTTTTTATTCTGCCTCAGGCAACGGCCGGTTCCGATCCGAGCTGGTTCGGTTTCCCGATCGCTATCCGTCCTGAATCCGGCGTCTGTCGCGAGGAGCTTCTCAAGCATCTCGCCACGAGGAAAATAGGAACGCGCTTGCTATTCGCCGGGAACTTGATTCACCAGCCCGCCTACAAAGATTGCGAGTTCCGCATCGCAGGCGAGCTTACGAACTCTGACTTCGTCATGAGCCAGGTATTCTGGTTGGGCGTTTATCCAGGATTGTCGCCCGCCGCAATCGATTTCATGGCACGCACTATTCGGGATTTCGTTAATCGCAAATGATCACTGCCCCAAGTTCTTACTGTGGCTTGCTTCACGACGAGCTTGAAGGCGTCGTCGACCGCACACGCATGCTTTGGGAGGATCTCCGCGGTGAGCATATCTTCCTGACAGGTGGCACAGGATTCTTCGGCAAATGGCTAATAGCCACCTTCTGTTTTGCGAATGAGTTGCTTGAACTCGACGCACAGATGACGCTGTTGTCTCGCGATCCGGCCCGATTTCTTCGCGAACAGCCGGAGCTTGGCGATTACTCTGCCATTCAGTTCGTGCAGGGAGATGTGCGGAATTTTGACTTTCCGCGAACCCTTTCGCCCATCGTGGTTCATGCCGCGACAGATGCCAGTGCCTCATTGAACGCAAACTCGCCCGAACTAATGCTCGACGTAATCATTGAGGGCACCAAACGAGTAATCGATTTTTGCAGTGCAACGAACGCCCATAAGCTACTACTCGTCAGTTCGGGGGCCGTTTATGGTCCTCAACCCGCGAATGTGGCCAATCTGCCGGAAGATTATCAGGGCGCACCAAATTTAGCTTCAACCACCTCGGCATATAGTGAAGGCAAACGGGTGGCCGAGTTGCTCGGCGCAATGGCACACGCGCGCACGGGGCTCGAAGTTTCGATCGCGCGCTGCTTCGCGTTCGTTGGTCCTCATTTGCCGCTAGATCGGCATTTCGCCATCGGCAACTTCCTGCACGATGCTTTATCTGGCAACCCCATCACCGTTCAAGGCACGGGCACCGCAGTTCGATCGTACATGTATGCCGCGGACCTTGCCGCATGGTTGTGGACGATCCTCATGCGAGGCCAATCCTGCCGTCCCTACAACGTGGGCAGTGAAGCCGCCGTATCTATTGCCAACGTTGCCAGCGAAGTGGCAACCCATGCCGGCGTTAGCTGCATCGTTCAAGGTCGCACGGCGGCCGATACGATCGGGCGATCGCTTTACGTACCCTCCACCAAGCGTGCGCAAGCAGAGCTTGGCTTGTCTGAAAAATTCACTCGGTTGGAAGCTATAAACCGCACTTTCGAATGGTATTCACAAAGCCGAACCCATTCAATGCGGCAAGGATGACGAGAATGCGAGTTGCAGATTACATAGCACAGCACGCCGTTGATAACCATGTCGAGCACGTGTTTCTCGTCACGGGCGGCGGAGCCATGCACCTCAACGATGCGTTTGGCCGCAATAAGAAGCTAAAGTATGTTTGCTGCCACCACGAACAAGCATCAGCCATGGCGGCCGAAGCCTATGCGCGTGTTTCTCAAAAGCTGGCCGTTGTGAATGTAACCACCGGCCCCGGCGGCATCAACGCGCTCAATGGTGTCTTTGGAGCTTGGGTTGACTCGATGCCCATGGTGGTCATTTCTGGTCAGGTGCGAAGAGAGACCTCCTTGTCTGCAAATGGCCTCTTAGGAAAGCTTCGCCAACTGGGCGACCAGGAGGCTGACATCATCGGTATGGTGCGCGGCATTACCAAATATGCAGTCACGGTCGATGATCCAACCATGATCCGCTATCACTTAGACCGCGCTTACCACTTGGCTCGAAGCGGAAGACCAGGGCCATGTTGGATCGATGTGCCGGTCGATGTGCAGGGAGCAAGCGTTTCTCCTGATTCGCTCATTACCTACGATCCGGCAGAGGATGAAATCGCCTGGGAAACGGCGGACCTAAACGAAGCCTGTGAACAGCTTCTAACAAAACTTCGGTCGGCGGAGCGGCCCGTCATCTACGCCGGTTCCGGCATTCGACTCAGCGGTTGTTACGAGCAGTTTCTCGCGCTCATCGAACAGCTTCAAATTCCAGTCGTCACGGCATGGAACTCGAACGATTTGCTTTGGAACAACCACCCGCTATTTGCTGGCCGGCCCGGCATCATTGGCGACCGCCCAGGAAATTTTGCCGTTCAGAACAGTGATTGCCTGCTCATACTCGGCACCCGTTTGAATATCCGCCAGGTCAGTTACAACTGGAAGACTTTTGCTCGAAAGGCGTACAAGATCGCAGTCGATATCGACGCCGAAGAACTGCGTAAGCCAACTTGTAAAATCGACTTGCCAATTCATGCCGATTTGCGCGAAGTGCTTCCGATTGTGCGGCGCAAGAGCTTGCAAAACCCACTGCCCCCAAGAAAGCCTTGGCTCGATTGGCTCAAAGACCGTCAGCGAAAATACCCGGTCGTTCAGCCCGAATACTGGACCGACTCCAAGCACATCAACCCCTACTGTTTTATGGAGGCTCTTTTCCAAAACCTCGGGGAGAATGAAGTAATCGCCACGGGAGACGGCACCGCATGCGTCGCCGCATTCCAGGCCGCTTTCATTCGCCGTGGGCAACGCCTTTTCCATAATTCTGGCTGCGCTTCCATGGGTTACGATCTACCGGCCGCAATCGGCTGCGCTTTCGCTTGTCCCAACCAGCGTATCATTTGTATCGCGGGCGATGGCAGCATCATGATGAACATTCAAGAACTACAAACCATTGCCGGCCATCAACTGCCGATCAAAATCTTTATCCTCAACAACCAGGGATATCATTCGATTCGACAAACACAGCAAGGCTTCTTCCCCGACAATGTGGTCGGCTGTGGCACCGAGTCGGGCCTCTCTTTTCCTGACTTCAAGAAGCTCGCAGTCGCATTTGGAATTCACTATTCGCGTTGCGAGACTCACCAAGAGCTACAAACTACGATCAACACAGCCATTGCAGATTCTGGACCAGCAATTTGCGAAATCACGTTAGACCTCAAACAGGGATTCGCTCCCAGGTCGAGTTCCCGTCGCCTGGAAAGTGGTGAAATCGTCAGCACACCGCTCGAAGACATGGCCCCCTTCCTAAGTCGCGAGGAGCTTCGGTCCAACATGCTCATTCCTCTTGTGGATGACCAGATTGCACCGCCAAAAAAGCCGAGCAAGTCGCGACAACCGGTTGCCACAGTCAGCCGTTAATCCGCATAAGTTAAGTGTTCCAGATACCACCAATGACGAAGATGACACAAACTCAACACACTGCATTAGTCACAGGTGGTCGGCGCGGTATCGGGGCCGCGATCGTCGCTGAGCTTGCCAATGCGGGGTGCCGTATTCTGTCTCCCTCTCGGGAAGAACTCGATCTGTCGAACCCGAATGCAGTCAATGCGTTTTCCCACCAACTCGAATCTGGCGAGAGCGATGTCGATATATTGGTCAACAACGCGGGCATCAACATCATTGAGCCGTTTACCGAAGTTTCCCCGAATGCATGGGAAACGACCATGCAAGTCAACTTGCACGCGCCCATGCGACTCATGCAGGCTGCCGCCAACAGTATGCAGCGGCGAGGCTGGGGACGAATCGTCAACATTTCTTCGATTTTCGGAGTCATTACCCGAGAACAGCGTGCGGTCTACACAACCACGAAAACCGCATTGGCAGGCCTCACCAGAACTGCGGCCATTGAGCTGGCAAAGCATGATGTGTTAGTTAATTGTGTCGCGCCCGGCTACGTGGAGACAGAACTGACTCGCCAAAACAACTCGCCCGAAGACTTGAAGAAAATCGCACACAGTATTCCGATTGGTCGTCTTGCTCAGCCTCGCGAAATCGCAAAGCTTGTGTCCTTCCTGTGCAGCCAAGATAACACCTACATTACGGGGCAGGTTATTATCGCCGACGGCGGATTTACTTGCATCTGATCATGCTGACCATTCGCAGCAAAAGCCATTCCTACACCGTTTCCGACGCCGCGACTGCGCGATCCGCGATTGCGGACCTGCAAGGGCTCGACACGGCATTTTTTTTAATCGATGCTCGTGTGGCCGAGTTGTACGAACACGACTTCGCGTCGCTCATTCCCGAAGATCGCAGCTATCGTATCACGGCCTCCGAACGAGCAAAGTCCTACGATCAAGTCGAACAAGTTTTTTGCTGGTTGCTCGAGCGTAAAATCCGCCGATCCTCGCAACTCGTCGTGATCGGTGGCGGCGTGCTTCAGGACATCGGTTGCTTTGTCGCCTCGGTGCTGCTGCGAGGCGTGCAATGGACCTTGATTCCGACTACGCTTTTAGCCCAGTGCGATAGCTGCATAGGCAGCAAAAGCTCGCTCAATATCGGACGCTTCAAAAATCAGCTCGGCACGTTCTATCCGCCTCATGCGGTTCGCATTGCGCTCGAGTTTCTCAACACATTAACCATCGACGAAATCCATAGCGGTTTAGGAGAAGCGATCAAACTCCATCTCATCGATGGCGAGGCAGCCGTCGCCCGCTTAAGAAAGCAACTCGACTCGCCGGATGGCCTGCTTTCCAACGTGCAAACCATCGTATGGAATTCTCTCAAAATAAAAAAACGCTTCATCGAAGAAGATGAGTTCGACCGGGGTATCCGCAATATCCTGAATTACGGTCACACTTTCGCGCATGCGTTCGAGTCTGCCACGCAATATGCTATCCCACACGGAATTGCGGTCACTATGGGCATCGCGTTCGCCACCTATTTCGCGGTTCGCAACGATCTGGCTCCCGGGTCCTATTTCGATGACGTGGTTGCATGGACTCGGCCACACTTTGAAAAGTACTTGCCTGTGCTGCGATCGGCGGATTTATCCGCCATCGTGGACGCCATGAAGCAGGACAAAAAGAACTCTGGCTCGGAAGTGACGTTTATACTTTCCCGAAAACCGGGTATTATGGAGAAAGTGGCAATGGATGCCAAAGCGGTCCCCGCGCTTCTCGGAGACTGCCTCAATTTGCTCTAAATACCATGATTCGAACGGAGTCGAATAAATGGAGTCGTGCGAAATCTTTGAAGACTTGTTCGTCCTCGAAATGACGAACAATCATCTCGGCCGTCTCGATCGTGCATTGCAAATCGTTGAGCAGCACGCTGCCGTGGCCCGCAAGCACAACATCCGCGCGGCAATCAAGGTGCAATTCCGCGACGTCGACAGCTTCATTCATGCCGACTTCAAAGAGAGAACCGACATTCGTTATGTGCGTCGTATTACGGAAACCGTAATGGACAAACAAAGCTACGGCATTCTGATCGATGCGATTCGCGATGCCGGTTGCATCCCGATGGCAACGCCATTCGACGAACCCTCGGTGGATTGGTGCGTTGATTTCGACATGCCGATTATCAAGGTTGCCAGCGCTGATGCAACCGATTGGAAGCTTCTCAAGAAAATTGCTTCGACTCAAAAGCCGGTGATTGTCTCTGTGGGTGGTGCCGAAGAGAGCGAGATCGACGCGATGGTGCGATTCTTTGACGAGCGGCGCATTCCGCTGGCGATCAATCATTGTGTTGCCGCTTATCCTCATGAGGCATCCGAGTGCGAGTTGAATCAAATCGACTATCTCCGCGATCGCTATCCGGGGCATGTCATCGGTTTCTCAAGCCACGAGCACGATGACTGGGTCTATTCAATCGCCATGTCGTATGCAAAGGGAGCTCGGACGTTTGAGCGTCATATCGATATCGATACCGATGGCGAAAAAATCGCCGATTATTCCTCGCTGCCTTCCGAGATGGATCAATGGTTTACCGCTTTCCACGCGGCCAAGAAGTATTCCGGTGCCACGGCCGCTCGCCGCGTAACCCCACTCAAGCGAGAAACCGATTTTCTTGGGAGCTATGTTCGAGGCGTATATATCAAACGCGATCTTCCCGCGGGTCACGTTCTTACGGATGAAGATATCCAACTTGCTATCCCCGTGCTTAAAGGTCAGTTGTCTTGCCGTGAGTTCGTTTCAGGCGAAGTTTTGCTCCATGACTGCATCCAGGGGCAGGCGGTAAGCATCGACATGATCGACAGTGATTATGCGAACGACGCTGCATTGCGGAATATGGTTCTCAACCGTGGAATGGAGCCCGTAGAAGAATCATCGCCAGTGGTACTTCATTGGCGAATACCGCGATCTTCTATGCCTGCAACTTCCTCGGTCCGCGCTGAAACTTCGGAGAAGGTTAAACTATGCGGTTGAGCCGACATGTGACGAGCGTATTGGCTCGCCATCGTTCGCTCAATGGCGTGGCTGAGCCGCGCGCCGGCTATGTGGTTTTCGCGGGCTCTTACGTAAGCAATTCGGCGGGAATCGCCTGCCTTCATCGGCTCTGCCACGAGCTCAACGCGCGTGGATACCCTGCATTCGCAACGGGCGGCCAAATCGCTGCCCCTTCGCTCGACGCGCCAATGATAAGTGTCGATGTCGCGAAGCACTTGTGTTCCCAGGGATTTATCGCGGTTTATCCGGAAACGATTGCCGGAAACCCTTTCCATGCAGACACCGTGATTCGTTGGGTCTTGAATCGCCCTGGGCTGCTCGGGGGAGATGAAGTCTATGCGCAGAGCGAATTGGTCTTCTCCTACTCCGAGGTGTTCACGCCGTACATTCGGAACCCGATCGCTGGCAAGCTTTATATGCCGACGATTGATGAAAGCATTTTCTTCTGCGATGACAATTGCCATGTGCCGCGTAGTTTAGAGTGCTTTTATGTAGGGAAATCGCAATGGAAAGAGGGAATTGTCAATCCCGATACAGCGTTCGAGATCACTCGGGACAACCCGAACAAAAGCGAGCTTGGAAAGATCTTTCGTGCAGCGAAAGTGCTGTATTGCTTCGACAATAGTTCAATCATTATCTACGAAGCTCTCCTTTGCGGTTGTCCTGTGGTTGTGGTTCCCGATGGCACGCAAACCCGCGCTGACTACGAACGGCTTGAGCTGGGGACCACGGGTATTTGCTGGGGAGCCGACGAGTTCCAGGATAGCAGTTTTGATCCGGCTCCTGTCTTTGCTCGATACGAGGCAGTTAAACGAGACTATCAAGTTCAGTTGAAAGAACTGATTGAAACGAGCCAATGCCATTCGGCGAAAGCTGTGGAATGGGAATATTTAACTTTTGAGGCGAATCCATCTGGGCTGGCTAGCTATTTATTAAAGGCTAGTACCAATGGGGCGCGACATCTCAACTCCTACATAAGGGCAAGCGAACGTTCTATACGTCGAGTTCGAAAGCGATACACATCCTCTCTGCGGAAATACTTGGCGGGGGAAACGGAATGCGCGATCAATAATTCGGTTCATTTGGCTTGTGTTGATTCATCGAATGCAATTCACCGGAACCTCGAGTGCTGCTGCGAGTCGGCTCTGCGGTATCTGTCACTCTCGATGCGCAATCGTGCCGTTGCTATTCCGGCTACGATGAGTTCGACGCAGGCTGCGAAGCTATTGCGGGTTTCGACGCGATATTACACCTCCAAGCATCGCGATCCACGCATCGAGCTTGCAGCGCGTTGTGGATGCCAAGTGTCGATTGTCGGTAAATCAGGGAAAATCACAGAGTATTTCACTCCAGTAAGCGAACGCCCCACCATTGGCAACCAATGGCCTGCCGTGATAGAGCGTGTTGCATAACCTAGGGCAGGTTTAGTGCGAATTTTATTGGATTACGTTTGGGGCCGATTCGAGAGTTACGATGCACGACAGTAAACTGCTTACCATATTGATTCCCGTTTACAACGGCGGTTACTTTCTGCAAACGCTGCTGGAAAGTTTTGCCTCGTATGTTGACCGGATGGGCGACACGCAGGGATTTATTTCGCAGTGCGAAATTGTGTTGATCGATAATCAATCCCAAGATCAATCGTTTGAAGTAGCCAAACGTTTTGAGTCGCGAATCGGCAACTTGCGTATTATTCGGCCCGATTTGCATGTTCCCTCCGCGGAGGAAAATGTTTTTCGTTCTTTCAAGTTTTGCCGGGGCGAATATACGTGGGTGCTGGGCTGTGATGACATTGTGCGATTTGAAGCTCTTGGTGACGTGTTGCAGGTGGCACGCGATGGTAAGTACGACATCGCGATGTTTAACTATCTGCAGAGCAACCAGGACGGAAAGATCGAAAATACCTGCAATTACTACATGTCGGAACCTGTTTACGAGGCAACTCTGATCGAGCTTGTTCAGCGGCTCGGTTATTGGTGGCTTATCGCCGGTTTTTCCGGCCAAATTGTTCGCACTTCGCGAGTGCGCGACTTCGATCACGCCGCTCTTGTTGATGCTACATCGCCCATTTATTCGCATGTTACGGCCTACCTGCTTTGCCTTGCGGATCGCCCGGCCGCGATCGTGAACGTGCAAAGCGTGATTTATCGACTTAGTGACAATGACATCAATCATTGGCAACGGGCAGCGCAGCGGTTCCATGTTTTCAATGAATACTTTTGGACGCTCGGTTACGTGCGTCAACTTAGCTATCTTGAAGAACGCGGGATTATCGACCACGACTTTCTGGTCAGAATGATTGAAGCCAATCGAAACGGCTTCTTTCGGCCAACTGTCGTTATCTACAATAAACTTCTTGCGCAACTTAAACTTTCTTATCGGGAGGGCCTCGATTCACGCAATTCGCTTACACACGACGAGTTTCGCGAGATCGTAGGGTATTTCGAGAGTCGTGATCTGCTCGCCAGAACCTTTCTCCATGCTCTCGGAGAGATTCAGCAGCAATTGGAGAACCGTCAGTCTGTATCTTCCCGAGATTTTGATGATGCCAAAGCACGGTTGGAGGAATATTCGGCCAGCTATCTCCTGTTGCCCAACTTTGCCGGCATCCAAGGCGACTACGAACTGTATCAACTTGGCAATACGTGTTACGCAGTACACCACAAGTTTCGAGGCGCATTGCTCGATCTTTTGCGATATCTCGATCATCGGGAACTGGATCCGGTGTTGTTTTGCGATACTAATATCGCCGGACTTCGTCAAAAAATACGTCTTCAAGGTGTAGGTCTAGGGCTGGCGGAAATCCCCGATCGGTTGATGCGGTATTGTTCGGAGCCTATCGAGCGGGGAGTCAGGGCATGGTTTCCGCGAGAGGTGCAAGCCGTTATGACTCCTCCGGAGAGAGACTCGCTGATATCCTCCTTGCTGCAGGCTCAGCAGCAGCTTACGGCAACTTATAAATCGAAGGCATCCTATCTTGTGCGTTTGACGGCGTGGACGACGGTCATCGCACTCAAGTCGATAAAGCGATTGCTCAAAAAGCGTTCCAACCGGGGGCTGCAAGTTGCGTATGACGAAACTACTCGCAAAGCTGCTTAGTGGCTTTGTGAGGTCAATGTGCTTCCGATTCGTTGAGGTGGGGCAGGAATTCAAAATCAAAAAACCTTGTGAGGCTGGGGGGCTTCATTGTGGATGCAACGGGGGCGCTAAGCCGCAAGCGGCGGGAAAAATGTGCGTATTTTTTGGAAGGGGACAGGTTTCTTCGAAGGGGACAAGCTTATCGGGGGTGGGGCTTTGGGAGTTGGGCTTTGGGTGGTAATCGGGGTTACGTACTGGGGACGCTAAACCGCAAGCGTTGGGGGGGTGCGGAGTGGTGGTGAAGGTTGGTGTGTTAATGGATGCCGTGTTGTGGGTGGACGGCGTGGCCGTCGCCGCTAAGGCGGGAACAAGCCGAATATGTACAAATATACACATTCGGTGGCCGATTTCAAGTAGGAATTTGCGGCCACTGGGAAGAATTGCGTGCTAAGCCGCGAGCGGTGTGAGAGTGGGGGGCGTGCTCGGGGGCTACTGGTCGCT
>CAZTWS010000007.1:0-74089 GCA_964618225.1 uncultured Planctomycetaceae bacterium | reverse complement strand
ACTGTCGCCACGGCATAGATATCCGCCCTGGCATCGACCTTGTCCGGTTGTTCCATACCACTGGTGATAGAAAAACGGGGCCCCATAATGGCATTGAGAGCCGTGAGGTTCGCCCTTCACCTCCCTCAAGCGCTTTTACGAGGCCAAAATCGAGGATCTTCACGAAATCATGCAAGCCACCCCGCGTTGTGAGAAAGATCTTCGCCGGTTTTATATCGCGGTGAACCAAACGGCGTGCGTGCTTCTGCCAGTGCTCCACACACTTGCTTGAGAACGAACAACATGCGGGCTTCAGAGAGCGGCCCGAAACGACTAACAAGGTCGTCTAGAACGAATTTCAAGTTTATATGCTGAAAACACCTTATTGGGTGGTTTGTACACGAACTTGAAAACTGCTTTAGACGTTTCTGCGGACCTGCATAGAAAACATCTTCCCAAGAGAATAGTGTGAAGGTGTTATGCTTTCGCGGTGGCAACGTCGTCGCTTTGCCCATACACACCGCGTCGTTCCAGCCATTTTCCGAATTCAAGCACAGGCAAAATGGTATGCGACCAAAACAGGATGAATAGCCATTCCGTAAGCGACAAGGGTGTCAGCTCAAAAGCGCGTTCGAGAAACGGCACATAAAGGATCAGCAACAGAAGACCAATCTCCCATAGAATTGCCAAATTCAGCCAATGGTTTGTCAGGGGGCGGTGTAGCACATGCTGATGATCGGAACGGTATCCATAAGCCTTGAAGAACTGAATCAAGACAAGTGAAACGAAGGTCATTGTCATAGCAGCCTGATTGTCGTAGCCAAAGTACCGCGCGCCGATAAACAGCACCAGATTCGTAATCGCCGACCACGCGCCGCCCAGTACCATCAACCGGACCACAGACGGCGTAAAAATACCCTTGCGAGAATTGCGCGGCGGCAGGCGCATGATGTCGTCTTCGGGGGGGTCGACTGCGAGTGCTAGTGCGGGGAGGCCATCGGTCGCGAGATTGACATAGAGTATCTGCACGGCCGAAAGCGGCATGGGAAGACCAAGGAGAGAAGCACCGGCCATCAGACCGATCTCGCCAATGTTAGCCGATAGTAGGTACATCAGATATTTTTTGATATTGCCATAGATGCCGCGTCCCTCTTCCACCGCAGCAACAATCGATGCAAAATTGTCGTCGGTAAGTGTCATCTCCGCTGCTTCCTTAGTAACATCCGTCCCCGTAATGCCCATTGCGATGCCGATGTCGGCTTTACGAAGCGCGGGCGCATCGTTGACGCCATCGCCGGTCATCGCAACGACGTGGCCACGAGATTGCAGAGCGCCAATGACTCGAAGCTTATGGCTAGGCGAAACACGCGCAAACACTTCGAGATCATCGATCTCGGCTTGCAGCGCGTCTTCAGAAATCCCATCCAGATCTGCTCCAGTAACCACACGGCTACTCTTCAAAATTCCGAGGTCACGGGCGATTGCTTTAGCCGTAAGTGGATGATCGCCAGTGATCATTAAAACCTTGATGGAGGCCGCTTCGCACTTATTGACTGCAGCGCGGACTTCGGGCCGCGGCGGATCGATCATGCCCACGAGGCCCAATAGTGTCAACCGTTCATTTACCGAGGCACGCGAAGCCGACCCCTGCTTTGCCAAAGCCAGAACTCGCAATGCATTCTCGGCCATTCGACGCCCCACTTCAGCGATATCCTGGCGCTGTTGTTCGGTTAGTGGTGTTTCGCCCTGTTCAGTAAGCTGCGAGTCGCATGCCCCGAGTAATACTTCCGGCGCGCCTTTGATATAAGCTACTAAACCACGATCCGCCTGGTGCAGAGTCGTCATCCGTTTAGATTCGGAACTGAAGGGGATTTCATCGACACGCGGCAACTCTTCATCAAGCTGCGATTTGTGCAGACCGGCCTTTGCCGCTGCGGCAATTAAGGCACCTTCGGTCGGATCACCGTGAACGAGCCAACGGTTTTCCTGCTCGTCATGCACTAGGTGGGCGTCGGACGACAATACGCCTGCTTTAAGCAGTTCCTGCAGCGCTTCAGACGGTTGAATTTGTTTACGCTCCATCGAAAACTCACCGTTAGGCTCGTAGCCGACGCCGGACACCTCGAACACAGAACCGGCAACGTAAATTTGCTTTGCTGTCATCTCATCTTTGGTAAGAGTGCCCGTCTTGTCCGAGCAAATTACGCTGGTGCTGCCTAGTGTTTCGACGGCTGGCAACCGGCGTACCAAAGCATTTCGTTTGATCATGCGCTGTACGCCGATCGCTAGCGAGACGGTAACAACGGCTGGCAGGGCTTCCGGCACAACCGCGACGGCTAGTGCGATACCGAAGAGTAACAGCTCGGTAACGGTTTGCTGGGTCTCAGCGCGACGCCACAGACCCAGTGCTACAATGACAATTACGATGAGCAGGGCGACGACCGCCAGCATCCGGCCTACGCGATCAAGATCTTCTTGAAGAGGCGTGCGCGATTGCTTGACGCCCTGGAGCATGCTGGCGACTTTGCCAAACTCAGTGCTCATACCGGTGGCGACCACAAGCGCGCGTCCTCGGCCATACGTAACGGCTGTGCCGGCGAAAACCATATTCGTGCGATCGCCAGCGGCCAACTCATCGCCTGGTAAGGGGGCGTCTTGCTTTTCGATGGGGACCGATTCACCGGTGAGTGATGCTTCATCGGCCTGCAGATTATGAACTTCTACAAGACGGCAATCGGCAGGCACTTTGTCGCCCGCTTTCAGGACTAGTACATCGCCGGGCACGAGTTCGCGTGCCGGAACCTGAACTTCCTCGCCGTCGCGGATAGCAACGGCGTTTGGCGCAGCCATTTTCTGCAAGGCTTCCATTGCCCGCTCTGCCCGATACTCCTGAATGAATCCCAACGCCACAGCAAAGAACACGATCACACCGATCACGATTGCTTCTGTGCCATGTCCTGTTGCAATCGAAATTACCGTGGCAATGATGAGGATCAATAGCAAAACGTTTTGGAATTGCTCAAAGAGAACTTTCCACGCAGAGACTTTTTTGCCTGCTTGGATCTCGTTCGGCCCATAGCTGGTTAGACGCTCGCGCGCCGTTTCCGCGACCAAGCCATTTTCCGAGGAAGACAATTCGTGGAAGACGTCGTCTACAGAAAGCGAATGCCAGGGTCTCTGATTAGTGGGCGATGAAGTCATCAGCTTTTCCAGGATCCGTTTCGAGTCTATTAGGTATCACGTAGGTTGTTTGCTGCGATCAGCAGTTTAGCTCACACATTGCCGAGAACGAGCCATAACAAATAGGCCAGGTAAATAGCGATTCCTAATCCGCCTTCCAGGCGTGAAATGCGCTTGCCCGTCACAAACACTGGAATTGCCCCGAGGGCAACGCCGGCCATAAGCGGAATATCAAACGAAAGCAGTTGTGGTTCGACAGGCAAGCCACCTGGGGTGACCATGCATACGATGCTCAGGATGCCTAAAATATTGTAGATGCCGCTTCCAAGAAGATTGCCAACCGCAACGTCACGATCACCTTTTAGCGTTGAGAGAATCGTCGTAACCAGCTCCGGGGCCGAGGTTCCTACGGCGACGATCGTCAACCCGATGATCGCTGAAGAGACGCCAAGCGACTGCGCAATAGCAACGGCCCCACGTACCAGGCATTCCGCGCCTAGTACCGTGAGGGCAATGCCGACTGCAAGCATTGCCGCATACAAGGCCGGCGCTTTCCACTTCGGCTTGGTAAGTGGAGCGCTTTGGGGGCCATATTCCTCCCGAAACTCCTTCTTGGCGCGTTGCGACGCCTTCCGAGTGAGGAAGATTAGGACGACAGTATACACGAAACCGGACGCAAACATTAGAAAGCCGTCGAGGCGCGAAAGAACACCATCCCAGGCCAGGAATGTCATGAGAGCGGCCGCGAATACGATCATCGGCAACTCCAGCTTGAATACCTGCAAATGCAAAGGCAGGGGGCGCAAGAGAGCACTGAGCCCTAAGACAAACAGCATGACAAAAACATTTGCGCCTGCAACGTTACCTACGCTAAGCCCCCCATTTCCTTGCAGGCCCGCAGAGATGCCCACTGCCAATTCTGGTGTGCTGGTCCCGATGGCAACGATCGTCAAACCGATGACCATCGGCGAGATGCCCAGCATTGTTGCCGTACGCGAAGCCCCGCGTACGACTTGCTCCGCACCAACGACGAGTAATGCCAGCCCTACAATAAACAACAGGGCTGCTCCCATAATGTTCCTTGCCTATTGTTGATCGAATCAGGGTTCTGGCTGCGTGGAAGCCCGACATTGCCTGAACGGAATCTGACCGGCGTGTGAACTCGCTATGAGCTCGCTACGGATGAGTCAGTCAATGATGACTGCGGAGCCCGAACTATTTCTACCGAACACGGCGCGCCACTTGCGACTGCCAAGGAAACCGACCCCAAGAAAAAGCGCCGGATGACTCCATGGCCGTGTGATCCGACAACAATCAGATCAGCGCCCCAACGTTCGGCTTCTTCAAGAATTACATCTTTGGGCCAGCCCTCTAGAAGCACGGGAGTGACAAGCAATCCGGGAGCGTTTTGCTTGAAATAAGCAACGGCATCGTTAAGACGTTTTAAGGCCTCGGCACGCAATTGCTTGTTGATTTCATCAAACACACCGGGAGAACTCTTCAATAATCGCTCGTCGTCCATGGGGGAATCGACGGTAATTATTCGGACTTCACTTTGCAGCGGCCAAGGCCGGCGGCATACCTCTGCAACCGCGGCATCGCTACATGGGGATCCATCAACAGCAAGGAGAATTTTCATCGTTCGAACCGGATCGAGTGTAATGTAAAGGAAGCGAGTACTTCGTCGTTTGCCCGCACTCTAAAAAGATTGTGGCCTTTTGAGGCGTGTGAGGCAACCGCGAAACTCACTCGAACCACTCATAGGTTGAGCCGCACGGCAAATGCTTTGGCAGTTTCTGCAAAGGGCACAAAGAATCTGTATGAAACTGGGGTCGATGGTTAAGCAATCGCGTTGGAACGCAGGCTTAGCACTTCAATAATATCTATGGGAGCAGCCTCTTAACCGCGATAACGTGTTGCCAGTAGGCAACTAGTTTTAGCCCGAAGCGAATTCAACGTCGCCGACGCTGTTGAGCGGTTGAGAGTGGCACGCCCAGAGTCTTCGATGGGCGTGGCGGGGTTTTAATCTTCCACGTCTCAGGACGTGCCACCCCGAATTCTCGGATGCCCTCAATTAGATCGTACCAAGCTTGTGCAAAATACCTATTAGTGATTTGAAAAACGGGCAGCCGGGAACTTGGCGTGTGAAGTAGAATAAAAGTTCCGATCCTTATTCAATTTCAATATTCCTGGCTCTAGCCTCTCCCCCTTCCATGGCCGATACCGATCAGTGGTACTTTGAAATTGGCGACGGGCAAACCTATGGCCCGTTCTCGCTCGATAAACTCCGCAAGTGGGCGGCAGCCGGCAATCTCATGCCGACCCACCGCGTTCGCCGTGCCGACTCGAGCGAGTGGACCATCGCGGCCTACGTGCCCGGTCTCGAGCTCACCACGGCCGACACCGCCGCGGTGGTGCCCCTTGTGACAGACGATGAAGACGAATCCCGCGGCAAGCTCGGCTCGCTCATTCAAGCAATTACACGCAAGAAAAAAGCGGCCGGTGGAAAACCGGGCGGTGTCGAACATCAGGAAGCCGACGTGGTCGCCCTGTGCGACGAGTTGATGGAAGTCGCTTTCACCCGCGGCTCCTCAGACATTCATATCGACCCGGAAGAAAACATCACGCTCATTCAGCTACGCGTGGATGGCGTTCTTGAACCGTTGCGAAAACTGCCCCGGGCGATTCACAACGCAGTCATTAGTCGATTCAAAGTGCTTGCGAAAATGGACATTGCCGAACGTCGCATGGCGCAAGATGGCCGGTTCTTCCATTGCCTCGGGCCGCAACAACGACGTGTCCACATCCGTGTCGCGTCACTGCCAACGACCCATGGTGAACGCATGACACTGCGTCTGCTCGCCGTGGAAATAGAACAACTTACGCTAAACCGGCTCGGCATGTCGGAGCCGGCACTGCGTACCTTCGCACACTACACAGCGCAAAAGCAGGGAATGATTTTGCTCTCTGGCCCGACCGGGGCCGGCAAATCAACAACCCTGTACGCAGCTTTACGGCATCGACTCGCAAACCACCCCGGTCGATTCATCACGGTCGAGGAGCCTGTTGAGTTCGACATCGTGGGTGTTTCGCAGATCGAAGTCGATACGGCCGACAAGGTTCGGTTCGACACCGTGTTGCGAAACATCCTACGCAGCGATCCGGACGTCATCATGATCGGCGAAATACGCGACTTCACTTCGGCAGACATCGCGATCAAAGCGGCCCTTACCGGCCACCTTGTGTTTAGCTCGATCCACACGAACTCGGCCGCCGGCGTGGTGACGCGACTCATCGACATGGGACTTGAACCGTTCCAAGTCGCGGCCACCGTGCGACTTTGCATCGCCCAACGCCTTGCGCGTCGCCTATGCACGCAATGCCGCAAACCACGCAAATTATCAGCAGCAGAGGCGTCGGCCGTGGGCCGTCCTGAAGCTACAGGAGTCACCGTTTACGAGCCGGGTAGCTGTGAAAAATGCAACCGCCGTGGCTACCAAGGCCGCGTGGGCTTGTTTGAACTGCTGCCCATCGACGAGGACCTGGGCCGGTGCATTGTCGACGGGGCCAACGAAGCCGAAATTTCTCGCTGCGCACGCGAGAAAAAAATCCCCGGCCTGCGCGATGATGCCGCGGCGAAGCTACTTGCCGGCCTGACCAGTTTCGATGAGATCGTCGCCGTATCGGCATGGTAGGCGAGATCACCGAAAAAACAAATAGAGCAGCCCGGCAACGAACGCCATACCGAACACTAATCCCAGGATCCACATTGGCGACTGATTGATGAAGCGTTCAAAGCGTCGACGCCCGCCTTGGAAATCACCCATCTCGTTCGCCAGTTCTGTCCAACGATCGGATTCTCGTTTATATAAGTCCAACGCGCGGTTGAGCTCGCTGTTACCCACATCGGCTAGTATCTCTAGCTGTTTGGCACCAGTGAGAACTTTGCGAGCCTGCGATAACTTGAACTTACGGATCGCAATTTCCTTGGCATTTCCGACATCGGCCATCGTGATGCCGTGCTCGGGCTTGAATGTAAAGCCACGATCTACCTCATATCGCCATTGCAACAGCTCTGTGACGATGCTTGGGCCGACATTCGGAATGCAATACAAACGAATTCGCTCGACATCGTATGCGGATTCCACGCCATAAGACTCGAGGATGGCAACATGCGACATCGTTAGCCCAGGAATCTTGCGGAAGTAGTCGCGAATTAAAAAGCCTCGCAAATAATCGATGATTTGGTTCTGACGATGCCGGGCCAAGACGCTTTGAATGTCACGATCAGCATTACGATAGAACTGCATTTCGTTGTTCCAGTCGGCAGACGCGCGCTCAAACGCCGCTTCGCGCTGCTTATGCTGTAATTCAACGGCCGCAGCCAGTTTGGTGACACCCTCCATTCTGCGTTCGAGGCGAGATTCATAGTCGGCAACCTTGCTCCGATTCGCACGGCATTTTTTGCTAAAAATCAGGATCAGACCAAGTGGCAACGACAGCGCCGCTCCGATGCCGAATGTGACCAAGGAGCCTAGCAAACCGCCAATGACGCAAACGGCCCAGGCGACTACCAAAAGTCCTACGATGCCATCTGCCGCGGTGAGCTTGGTGCGTTCCTTCGGCTTATGCAAGCGCGGCATGGTGGGCAGCGACAATTGTTGCCCCGAGAGATACGGAAACTCGATCTCCTTCAGCATGAAGATCTTTTCATCGAGCACAGCCAGCCGATCGGCGGAGCCGATCGTGGTTCCGCCAGAGGCTACGAAGAAGGTGGGACCGCCGGCATCCTCGATGCGACACCACGGGCACTCAGAGGCGTCGAGCGAATAGACGTGGGATTGGTCAAACCGGCAGACCTTGCGTCGTTTGATGAGCAAGTCGAGTTGCGTAGTCCAATCGATTGCGGTTGGCCGTTGAGAATCTTCGGTTGCCCGAAATGCCGCCTCAAACAAGTTACCGATAGCCGCCGGCAGATCCGTTAAAAGTAGCGATGCGGGCGGCGGATCGACCAGCGTCTCCGAACGATTCTTGGAAAATGCAAAGCGGCGTTCAGCAATCGCTTTCTCGATCGAAAGATCGCCTTGCCCGTGGTAGCGGCCCGCAAACGGGTGACGGCCCACAAAGAGCAAATGGAAAATTAAAATTGCCAAGCCGAATCGATCGTGATTGACCGTGCGAGCAACTTCGCGAAGTTTTTTGGACTGCAACTCCGGTGGCGTGAAGTGCGGCGTTCCTACGGGGCAGTGGAAGGTTTTGTCGCCGTTAGTGATTTGAAACGAGTCGCAGTCGATCATGCGAACGCACATCTGGCTGTCGACCATCAGGTTCCCCTGGTTGACATCGCCGACCACGACGCCTGCCGAGTGGATGGCATTGAATGCGGCAGCCGTGTTGCGAGCGGCGAGAACTAGGTGGTGCCAGCCAGCGTCAGGAAAATGACGCCGTCGATTGGTCGTGCCGTACAACTCGTGAAGTTGCCGGGCACCGATCATCTTTTTGATCAGGATGCCGACCGGTTTGCGCGAAGTAGGGTCGAACAGCATGGTGCGTGGCCATGTGGAGATCATCTCCAGATTGTTCGACCAGCTAGAGATCATCGCTTGCAACTTGGCAGCATGATCCTCAGCGAGTGGGCGTTTGTGATAAACCTTTGCTACGTACGCAGGCTGACCCACGACCTCGAAGATACTGCCTTCTCCCCCACGACCGATTTCCGCGCCGAGCGGCACGGATTGGCAAATGGAGTCAAGCAGCGTCGTCGGCGTCGATCCGAGATGCAAGGATGAGGGTCTTGTCGTCATCAGAACGCTGTTGGACTGATTTCGATCCGAGGAATGAACGTAAATCGCTGCTCAAGCTTTCCAGGTCGTTGGCTGAGCGAAGCGCTTGGAACAAGGGTTCAAAAAACGGTGCGTGAGGCGTTAACTGGTTGAACGATAAGGCGAGCCGTTCGAGGCCGTCTGTCAGGAGTGCAACTTCACTGCAGCCTTTATCGACCGCGATAAATTCGAGCCAGTCGTGATAACCATCCGACGTAATAAAGTTCGTCGAGTTCGCATATTCGCCCGATTGAGGCCAAAAAACGATGCCGCAAACGCCGTTATTGCGGACGATCATTGCCCCATCACCGATCTGAAAGAAATACGAATATTGCGATGTTGTAATGACGGCCGACAGCGTGGTGGCCAATTCGCGGGTGGAGCAATCGTGCTCGCCAGCGGCCTGCTGGATCTGAGCATTGATTTCATCGCACCACGTTATTGCTTCGTCGCGAGTGAAATCGTTGAAGTTGCCGCGCTCGACAAAGCGGGCACTCGCTTTGGCTAGGACCGTTTCGCAAGCGATTTTCGAGCCCAGGTGCGAAAGTTGAGCGCTGCCCGCGCCATCGGCCACACAGGCCACGAGAACGGACTCATCGCGGTCGCCCAGCAGGCAGATGCCATTGGAGTCTTGGCAGCATGTCCCGCTGGCAATGTGGGAGGGCCCTTGCAAACTTTCGGCAATGAAACGCCACACGCTTTGGCACCTTAAACGGCAGCCCAGCCGCGTGGTCCGGAAGTCGGATCCTCGAGTGGAACCTCGTCGCCTGGAGACGAGCGTGACACCGCCTGTTGCGAGTTCGATAGCCAACTGAAGAGCTCGCGAAATTTCATGCCTTGCAGCCAGAGCGGCTTGCGAACGCAAATCTCTTCGAGGACTTGCATGTTGGCGCCTTCAACACCAACCGCGAAGAAGCTGAACGATTTGTGGGTTTCGCCCGACTTCACGCGCGACGCCACGGGTTTCCAGTGGTCGTTCGGCTCGCCATCGGTAATCAGGAAGGCCCAGGGGCGATAGTAGGCGATCCCATGTTCGCGGTAACTGGCCTTACGCTCCTCGATCATGTCGAGCGCCGTGTTGATTGCCTCGCCCATGGGCGTGCCGCCAATCGGCTGGAGTACGGGCGGCTCGAAGTTTGTCGCGGTAACGAACTCGACCAACCGCGTAACACGGCCGCCGAACGTCACGATAGCCACCTCGACGCGCTTCGAAGCCAAGGGATCGGCAAGCAGTTCCTGCTGATAGAATTGGAGGCCTTTGTTGAGCTCGTCGATTCGCGGCCCCTGCATCGAGGTAGACGTATCGACGATGAGAACGCAGGGTACCCGCGGCTCGGGATTCTCGGCGAATTCAACGGCGCTGAATGCGTTATCGGAGGAAATTTGATCCATGACTGCTGAACGAGTGGTAAGTAAGTAGTTCGCCTGAGAAGCTGATGTCGAAATATTCGTTCGCGTTCGAGCGGTCTTGCCGCCCCCAGCCAAACATTCGCCGTCTCCCAACTTGGGGGAGGCCCACACTCCGTTTTAACACCGCTAGAACCGAGTTGCAATTCGCGATCGGTGAAGCGATGCTGGCTAAGACGCCAATCGCCCCGGAGGAGTTCCCATCTGCAACGATTAAGTCTCCCTGCCATTTATAAATCCCGCATAAATTACCAACCATTAACTGCCCCAACGGTTTCGCCTAAAAGGTTGCGAATCTCAGTGCGGCATGGTGGTAATGCCCATGCGCCACTTGCCAATGGCGTACAGATCGCCGAAGCTGGCAAGCTACGGTTGCCGCTTTTCTAATTTTTTGCACCCGGTTCGAGGGCGGAATCTGATGCGAGTTCAGCTTTTACTTTTTTCATTCGGTCTCATTTGGCTCGCCGCGGCAGAAAGTGGTCGTGCGAGCGACACCCCTCCATTCCATATGCAAGCCCATCGCGGTGCCGGAATCGCGATGCCTGAGAATACGCTCGAAACGTTCCGCTGGTCGTGGAAACGTGGGGTAACACCCGAGGCTGACTTGCGGACGACCAAAGATGGTGAAATCGTTTGCTTTCACGACGCGAATTTCAAGCGCGTCGTAAAGCCCGGAAGTCCAAAACTCGAACATCAGTCGATTGAAGATTCCACTCTCGAAGAGTTACAACCACTCGATGTGGGAGCTTTTCGAGGCAAGCAGTTTAGCGGCCAACGAATCCCCACGCTCGTAAGCGTGTTCAAAGAAATGCAGGATCGCCCCGAGCGGCTCCTATACATCGACATCAAGCAAGCCGACCCTGACTCGCTCGCCAAACTGGTGCAGCAATGTGGCGTTGAGCGGCAAGTCATTTTCACGACTCCTAAGCACGAGCTTATCCAAGTGTGGAAGAAACTCGTGCCCGAGTCGATGACCCTCATTTGGAACGGCGGCACGCAGAGTGAGCTAGCCAAAAAGATAGCTGCGTTGCGAGCCAAAGACTTTGATGGTATTACCCATTTACAAGTGCATGTGCATGTGGAAGACCTGGATGCGGAAGAACCGTTTAAACCTCAAAGCGATTTTATCCGATCGCTGGGCGAGGAACTTGAAAAACGGGGAATCGTATTCCAGGTTTTGCCTTGGGAATGCAACGATCCGAGAGCCTACGAGCAATTGCTCAAGCTGGGGGTCGATTCTTTTGCAACAGATTATCCTGAAGTGACACTGCAAGCCGTTAAAACATTTCGCGACAATCAACAACAGGCAGAGAAGTGACGCGTATTGCTCCTGAAGATGAAGCGATTCTGCAATCGGCACTCGCGCAAGCTCGCGACACTCGTCGGTTAATAATCGACGCAGGCAGCCGGCATAGGGCGAATGATATCTTCACGGAACTATTCCGTGGTGCCCCCTGCATCATTGTGGCCGACGACAACAGTTTCGAAGCGGCTGGTAAGGATGTGTACGATTCACTGAAGCGAACCGATCGCGAGGTTCTTGAACCTCTCATTCTCGATGCAAACGGACTGTATGCCGAATACTCGTATATAACACGGATCCAGAACGCACTCGTGACGAACGATGCGATACCGATCTCTATCGGTGCCGGGTCGATCAATGATCTCACGAAACTGGCGTCGCATTTGTGTGGCAGGCAATACCTTTCGGTGGCTACGGCCGCGTCGATGGATGGCTATACGGCGTTCGGAGCCTCGATCACGTTCGAGGGCTCCAAGCAAACTTTTGATTGCCCGGCACCGATTGGCGTGGTGGCCGATTTGGAAGTCATCGCGGCGGCACCGGAAGGGCTGAATGCGTCTGGCTATGCCGATCTCATGGCGAAATGTCCGGCGGGGGCCGATTGGATCCTGGCCGATGGACTAGGGATAGATCCGATCGACGAAGAAAACTGGCGGATGGTGCAATCGCGACTTCGCGCTTGGTTGGCCGACCCTGAGGGCGTACCGCAGTGCGACTTCGAGGTCACACGCCGATTAACCATGGCATTGATGATCACTGGCTTCGCGATGCAGGCTGCCTGTTCGAGTCGGCCCGTGTCGGGAGCCGATCACCAGTTCAGCCATCTGTGGGACATGGAACACCACACTTATAACGGCAACACGCCGTCGCATGGTTTCAAGGTGGGCATCGGCACGCTGGCCTCGATCGCCACGTATGAATTCCTGATGGATTTCGATGTCGAGGGCATCGACATCGACACGGCTAAGGCGGTCTGGCCAAGCAAACAAGAAAACGAGCAGGAAATCGCACGCCTGTTTCCGCTCGAGGAACTTCGCAACAAGGCCTTGCTCGAAAGCGGCTTGAAGCATGTAGATCCGCCAACGCTTCGGATGCACTTGGAACGGCTCAAGCAAGAGTGGCCACGAATTCGCCACCGGCTTGCAGGCCACCTAATTTCTTACAGCGAAGTTCGCGATATGCTGGCTGCGGCAGGCTGCCCTGTTAAGCCAGAACAGATTGGGATCTCGCGCGAACGGATGCGAGAGAGCTTTCGGAAGGCGTATCATATTCGCCGTCGCTATACCGTGCTCGATACGATTCGACGCATGAATGTTTGGGACGAAGCACTCGACCGCGTGTTTGCGAGATAGCGAAAGGCGACTTTCATGGGCGATGCGAATGCTACCGGTGCAACACCATCTTCGGCACCGGCAATCAGTGACGTGTCGCGGACATCGACTTACCGCTATTGGCAGAAGCGGACGCTCATTTCGGCAATTATCGGATACGCGTTATACTACCTGGTACGCAAAAACTTTAGCGTTGCGATGCCAGAAATCGAGC
The DNA here is from genome assembly GCA_964618225.1 of uncultured Planctomycetaceae bacterium. Taxonomy (GTDB): domain Bacteria; phylum Planctomycetota; class Planctomycetia; order Pirellulales; family Lacipirellulaceae; genus JABDGM01. Next base: position 60,853 of record CAZTWS010000007.1, on the reverse strand, counting down.
GGACGCTTGATATCAGCAAGACTGACTTGGGGCTGTTCATCACGGCCCATGGATTGCTGTATGGCGTGTCGAAATTTACCAACGGCATCGTCGGCGACCGTGTGAACGCTCGATGGTTTCTCACGATTGGCCTCGTCATTTGCGCTGTGATCAATATTTTCTTCGGTTTGAGCAGCACTATTTTGGCGTTTGGTCTGCTGTGGGCTGCCAACGGATATTTCCAAGGGATCGGTTTTCCTCCCTGCGCGCGCTTGATGACTCACTGGTTCCCGCCGCGGCGATTCGCGTCGGCCATGGCCGTGTGGAATACATCGCACTCAATCGGCACGGTAGCCACCCTGGTGTTGTGCGGTTATCTGGTGCAATACGACTGGCGGCTGTGCTTTTTCGTGCCGGCAGCGATCGTGCTCGTCGGTGCGGTGGGCCTCATGTTTTCATTGAGAGATACGCCCGAATCGCTCGGCTTGCCGGCCGTTGAAACGACTGACGCGATTGAAATCGACATCCAAACGCCAGACGGATCGATGGCGCAGCTTGTGTTCGCAAACCCTTACATTTGGTTGTTATCGTTTGCGAATTTCTTCGTTTACATCGTGCGATATGGCATTCTCGATTGGGGGCCGACGTTCCTTAAAGAGGCACGCGGAATCGAATTGGCAAACGCGGCGATGCTCGTTGCCGCGTTTGAAGTGGCCGGCATGTTCGGCATGCTGAGCGGAGGCTGGATTACAGATCGAGTATTCGCCGGCAGGGCAGCCCGAGCATGCCTTGTTTACATGATATTATGCACAGTAGCCGTAGCGCTATTCTGGCTAGTCCCAAATCAAGGTTGGTTCACCAGCGGCGCTTTGTTGTGCATGGCGGGCTTCTTTGTGTACGGCCCCCAGGCGCTTGTTGGTACGGCCGCGGCAAATCTGGCAACAAAACGCGCCGCGGCTTCGGCAGTGGGGCTCACCGGTTTGCTTGGCTATGCAAGCACGATCGTAACCGGCCTCGGCATCGGCTGGCTCGTGCAAAACTATGGCTGGGACGCCGGCTTCATGGTGTACATGCTCGCCGGACTCGCGGGCATCCTCTTCTTCGCCGCATGCTGGACCGCCCGGGCACACGGCTACGTGAGCCGGACATAGTTCCTATCCGTGCCTCCTACTTCCAACGCCGGAGTCACGTATCGTACTCTACGACTCGATGAAACCAGTCCTAATTTCGCCACACGCCCACCAGGGCCGGGGCATACGCGCGGATGTCCCAGTTATCGCCATGCGCCGCAGTGGCTTCTCGCAGAATGGAAAAGTCGAACGGCTCGTCAGCTTCGACAATGAGTATGCTATTCGCGGGAGCATGCGTTTGAATGCGCGAAATGAGATCAATCATTTCCGCTTGCCGATCGTGGAAGAACACATAAGGCGGGCTGCAGAAAACAAGCCACGGCAAGTTATCGTGCTGGCTGGCTGTATTCTCATTCAAATCTCGTTTGCCCCATAAGAACGCGCTCGTTACGAGCAAGGTAGCGCGATCTTCCACGCCAAGGGTGCGAATGTTCGCTTCGACGATGCGGGACGAAGGAACGTGCTTTTCAATGAACGTGGCCGACTGGGCCCCCCGGCTCAACGCTTCCAAGCCAAGCGCGCCGGTGCCCGCGAAAAGATCGATCGCATGCCGTCCACCACATTCGGTGCTAACGAGATTGAAAATCGCTTCTCTGGTGCGATGTTTCATCGGTCGCACGATTGGGTCGCCGTGATACTGAAGCCGGCGGCCGCGAAACAGCCCACCCACGATGCGCACCTCGGCATCGCGCTCGTCTGAGCGATTAGAATTGGATGACGATCCGCCAGCTTTTCGCTTGTGAGCCACATTCACTCCGAACGGAGAGGAATTTCGAGCCCCAGTGGCCCGCGAAGGTAAAAGTCTGTTATCGTGTGGCGAACGGGCGACGTCTAGAACCGCAGCATGTGGCCCGCGTAATAAATGAGATAGACTTATTTATCACACCTCTTTTGGGCGGAATTTTCTCGGGAGTTGTTATGACTTGGCGTCGTACCTTGGCTGTTTCAGCACTTTGTTTCGTAACTTTGGCTACCAGCCCTGGGGCGCGGGGGCAAGAATCTGCAGAAAAGCAAGCAGAGGAAGCAAACGCGATCTCGACCGAGCAGGTTACGGTAAATCCTCTCGGTAAAAAGGACGAAACGCCGAATAACCTCATCCGATCTGAACAAGCGCTCGTAAACGACAAGCCACTTGCCGACGCGGCACAAGCGGCAGCCGTCTTTCAGCAAAAATTCGACGAATATAAGAACGCGCTTCGCGATGTTGAAAAACTCAACATTGCTTTCCAAACGGCAGACGAAGCGGAAAAAAAGAAATTGAATGAGCAATTATCGGGGCAAGTGGCGCATCTGCAGTCGCTCGTAAACGCGATGGTCGAAGCCGCCGAGGCAGCTTACCGCGCAGCACCTAACAAGGATCCTAAGATAAGCGAGTTGCTCGTCGCGGTTGTCAAGTATTACACCCTGGGGCGACAAACGGGACCTGCCGAGGGCGACGGTAACGATCCGTTCATACCGATCGACGGTGGCGACCAGTATGAACGAGCGCTACCGATTATCAAACTGCTCATCGATGGCGGCAATCCAAACAAGCAGTTGTACGCATTGGGCTTCGTGGCTGCGTTTATGAACAATGACTACGCGCTGGCCAAGCAATATCTGGATGTCGCCAGCGAGAATGGCGTGTTTCAAGAAATTGCCGAAGCCTCGCGAAAAGATCCTAAGAGCGACCCCGAGGCCGGGCTCATGCAGAACCTGGTGATGCAGATCGAATCGTCAGCCGCACGCTTGAAAGAATACCCAGAACTCTGGGAAAAAGAGCAAAAAATACGCGAGGCGGAAGCAAAAGCCGACGACTTGCCTCGTGTAAAGCTCATCACCAGTAAAGGCGAAATCGTTGTCGAATTGTTCGAGAACGAAGCGCCGCAAACGGTTGCCAATTTTTTAACCCTCGTGAAAGAAGGTTTCTACAACGACAGCCCGTTTCATCGCGTGCTGCCTGGCTTCATGGCACAAGGCGGTGCAAAAACAGCAGACGGTCAAGGTGGCCCTGGTTACACAATCGCTTGCGAATGTTATCGGCCCGATTATCGCCGCCATTTTCGTGGCACGCTCAGCATGGCCCACGCGGGCCGAGACACTGGTAACTCGCAATTCTTCATCACATTCGTGCCCACAAGCCATCTGAATGGCAAGCACACAGCATTCGGCCGCGTCATTGAGGGCATGGAAGTGCTCGGCGATTTGCAGCGCCGTTCGCCAATTCATCAACCGAATCCGCCACAGTCGGATAAGATCATCAAAGCCGAGGTCATCCGCGACCGTGGCCACGAGTACAGGTTCGAGAAGGGCCCGGATCGTTAACCGAGGCTTACTGACTCTGGCAGGTCAGCCCCCGCGTTGCTGTGCACCTCGAGCACAAAACTTCGCGGACGAGGAATCGCTCATTCTCGGCTTCTACTTCTGAAGAATGAGCCGTTCGTTACGAGTAATGAGCAGTCGGTAGCGTTGTCCTGCATGTTCAATGAGCAAAACACGTTCATTGCCGAACAGTTCTTCGGAACGAAGCACGCGGACATCCGGCGTCGTCGAGGAATGGTTTTCGGCTGGTTGTTCAGGGGGGTCAGCAGTCACGTTTTGGGGCTTTTGGGGCGAATTTGGCGTCGAGTTTAATGAGATTCAGTCTCATTTACGAATACAAAATCTACCAAAACCACGGGCCCTGTCAACGCCGAACTACGGCAGAAGCAAAATTTACCCTATAAAACACGGTGATTTTTGACACCTAAAGAATCCGTATTTTTTTGAAATGGGCAATTGCGAAAAGTCGGTGGAGCAGGTAAATTGCTTCTATTGATTTTAAGTCTCAACAAACTTACCTGCCGGTCGCCAGCCCGGGCAAGATGCCCAACGCCAGCCACGGCCCTGAAAAATTGCTTAGACCGGGTGCAATCGTTTCAGGTTATGGCCGTTGCTGATTTCAATGGCGTCGCCGCACTACCAAGTGCAAATGCGAACCAACCATTGCCTACCACGCGCCCAATTTCGCCCGGGTTACTTCGCATTGAACATGCAACTTTTGAATGAGGTCTTGAGCATCATGAGATCGACCGCCGCTTGTCCCTTTGTCCTATTAGTCGCCACCGCACTTGCCGCACCGGCGCATGCCGTTACCCTCGGCTTCACCGAAGATTTCACCGCAAACTCGGCAGGATGGATTGCGACAGATAACGCCACGGCCTTGGCTCATAACGCTATTGGGGGCGTAGATAACGGCGGTTACGCGAGTGTCCCGTCAAACAACACTCCACAGTCCCACCAACTTACCGGCAACGGCGTGATTTTGTACCGAGCCAACACATTGGCTAGCGGGGGTGAATTCATTGGCAATTGGGTCACGTCGGGGGTAACCAAAATCCAAGCTTACGTACGTCACAATTACGAATCTTTGCCCGTAGAGTTTTACATTCGCATTCCGAGTTCGATGGGTAGAACAGGTATTTTCTTCGCGGATCAACTGATCCCGGCAAGCGTCAACGATGAATGGTCGCTCGTAAACTTTGAAATCACACCGGACAACTTTGAAGTCGCGGGTGCCGACACCAGCACGTTTGAAAACGTGATGTCGGCCCCCACCGCCTTCCAAATCGGCGCGCATATCCTTTCCTCCCCGCCCGTTGGAGGCGTACCAGTCGAATTCGCCATCGATCGTATATCACTCGTTCCAGAACCATCGTCTCTGGCCCTAGCTTTTGGCGGCATTTTGTACGGTTTTGCCGTTCGTCGTCGTCGAGTGCGGTAACTAACAATTCCCGGAACGGAGTTGAGGTTTTCCACAAAATGGACTGGTTTTTCAACAACTTTGATCGCACGGCCGCATGGGCGGCCGTGCGTTTCCATTCGATCGTCGCAACCACGGCGATCTTTTGGCTTTTAGGTTCATCGGCCCACGCCGAAGTTGCCACTTGGGCTGCGCCCGATATCGACAACTACTTCTACAAACACATGAACTTCGGGGGCCAAGCCACCTATGCCCCCACATGGACTCAACTGGAGTTGGACGGCAACGGCAACTTCCTCCAGCCCACCGAGTCGGTCGGTGCCACGCGGCATAGCCAACTGCTGCTCGCCTTCGATACTTCGAGTCAAATCGAAACCGAGCTACCCGCTTCCAACTACCAAATCAACTCGGTAAGTGTTTCCATCAAGCTCTACAACGTTGGTGGCGGCGGTTCGATCTATTACAGCAACGAGCAGCACTCGATCGCCGATATCAAAAACAAACTGCAAAACGGCGGCAATGCCTGGCCTGTCGAACTCTACGGTGTTGGCCTTCGAGCCGATTACGAATATTTTGAATTCGGCACGAATGTATTCGGTCCGCCAGGGTTCGAGGAAAACGCGGTCGGGTACCCGTACTTCACGAACTGGTACGCCGCATATCCCGTGGTAGGCGACACAGAAAACGCCGAACAGTATAAAGACGTCTCCAACAACATCACAGGCGGGTTTAGTGCCACCGCACCAGGCAACACAACCACGCCGTTCGACGCCACTCCCTGGGCCATTGGCCAAACAAATCTTACCCCGGATGAAGAAAACCCGCCCGCGGTACCAATCGATTCGGTGTTTACCTTTACGCTCGATTTGAACCTACCCGGCGTGCGTTCGTACGTGCAAGAATCGCTCGCGGAAGGTGGATTGGGCTTTTTCGTGTCGTCATTGCATCAGTCGGAGATGTACGGCGGCAGCGGCGGAGCGTATCCTCAATGGTTTACTAAAGAATCCACGCTCCCGGGCGTTCAACCGGCTACACTCACCATCGATTACACCATCCTCAGCGATTCCCTACTCGGCGATTACGACCGGTCGGGCACCGTGGATGAAGATGATTATTTACTTTGGCGGTCGTCCATGGGACAAAGTGTGGACCCTACTGCGGGTGCCGATGGCAACGACAACGGAATCATCGACGCGGCCGACTACGTGATTTGGCGGAAATATCTCAACGCGGCAGGTGCCGGTATCGGCAGCACTGCAATCGTGCCTGAACCTGCTTCCGGAGTTTTAGTGGTAATCGCAGCTACATTGCTCGGCTTGGACGGAATGAGACGCCCCCCCAGAAAGCAGCCGGCCCTTATGGGCCTCCGCCCTGCCGAGCAATATCGTCGTGTTCCCGCAAAGCGTGGCTTCACGCTCGTGGAACTGCTGGTGGTGATCGCCATCATCGGCATTTTGGTGGCCATGTTGCTGCCCGCGATCCAAGCAGCCCGCGAAGCGGCCCGTAAATGCAGTTGCCGAAACAACCTCCGACAGGTCGGCATCGCGACGCTGAATTATCACGATCAAATGCGCCACCTGCCGCCGCCCAAATTTGGCACCGTTAAGTTCAATCATATGGGCAGTACGCTCATGATGATGCTGCCATATGTCGAGGAAAGTACACTTTACGATGCGCTCGACATTACTAAGCCAGCTATAGATCCCATCAACCTACCGATAACCAGCTTACCTTTGCCGCTATATACATGTCCCTCGATGGCGTTGCCGCGTGAAGTTCCAGATGCAGCCGGATGTGAGAACGAAGTACTAGGACCAGGAAGCTATCTCATTTCCACGCGAACAGCCTATCAAAAATCCGATGCCCTCGATGGCGCATTTGCGAACCCTAGAGGCGATGGAAGTTATTCACTCAGTCTAAAACACATCACCGATGGAACCAGCAAGACACTACTGGCAGGTGAAATCAATTACGGCTTGCCCGCCATGACATGGAACAATTGTGCTGACAAGATTGGTCAACCACGTTGGGGCGACCAAACCTGGGCTGGTGGCTATTGGTTTGAAGCCTGGGGCCATATGTCTGAGGAATACCCGGAGTTGTATAACAACAACCAAAAATTTCTAGCAACCTGGAGCCCACGCGTCTACCGCAGCGACCACCCCGGCGGCGTACACTTCGTCTTCCTTGATGGCTCCGTTCGATTCATCCCAACCGACTCCGATCCACTCGTCCGCAGCGCGCTCGTTACTCGCGCCGGCGGAGAAACCAATCACGATTTTTAATTGTCACACTCAGGTATAGAGATGTTTCGTCCCCATTTTCGCGTTGCTTTGTGCTCGGTTGTTTGCCTCGTCGCGGCATTTGTCGCTTCGACCAGTTTTGCCCATTTCCTATGGGTCAAAACGATCGAGCAAGACGGCAAGCCACAGGCCTTCCTCTTCTTCGGCGAGAACACCAGCGACGAAGCTTACCACATGCCCGAGTCGTTGCTTAAAACGCAACTCTGGCATCGCGGCAAAGACGGCAAACGCGTCGAACTGAAAACGGAACACCTCGAAACCGACGACCGGGTCGGCCTTGTTGCTCCCGTCGAAGCCGCAAGCCCCTGCGTTGTCGAAACCACGAAAACCTACGGCATCTACGGCAAGGCGCTCCTCACGTATTATGCCAAGCACATTTCGGCCGCTACGACGGATGAGTTGAACGCCGCCGGCGCTTCGAAGGATTTGAAGCTCGACATCATCCCGCGCATCGACGGCAAGAACTTGCAGCTTACCGTGCTTTGGGACGGCAAACCGTTGCCTCAAGCAAACGTTGCAATTCATGCCGGCGACGATGAGCCGACCGAGAAGGAAACTAACGACAAGGGCCAGGTAGAGTTTCCTTACGAAGCCGATAAGAACATCGGCGTATTGGCCAACTTTATCGAAAAAGACGCCACCGGCAAACACGATGGCAAAGATTACACGAGCGTCATGAACTACGCCTCGCTCACGTTGGGCAAGTCGAAGGCTGCGAAAGGTGAATCGAAGGGCGAAGAGAAATCGGCCGATGCCGACAAGAGCGAAGAAACCGCAAAAGGAACTTCGGCCCTCACGCCGCTGCCCGAGCCCGTTTCGAGCTTTGGTGCCGCGGCGAGCGACGGCTGGCTTTATGTGTACGGCGGCCACACAGGCGGCGAGCATGAGCACTCGGCCAAGAACCTGTCACAAAACTTCCGCCGCATCAAGCTCGACGGCACCGGCGAATGGGAAGAACTGCCGATGCAACAACCGCTACAGGGCTTGGCTCTTGTTGCCCACGGTGGCAAGCTCTATCGCATTGGCGGGCTGAATGCCCGTAACGCCACGACCGACGAAGATGAAGATCTTCACTCCTCGGCCGATTTCACCGTGTTCGACCCGGCCAGCAGCAAGTGGGAATCGCTCGCTCCGTTGCCAGCACCGCGTTCGTCGCACAATGCCGTGGTCATCGACGGCAAACTCTATGTGGCAGGCGGCTGGCACTTGCATGGCAAGTCGCCCGGCGATTGGCAACCCGATGCGCTCGTCTTCGATTTCGCCAAGCCGGAAGCTGGCTGGCAGAAGTTACCGCAACCACCTTTCAAGCGTCGCGCGATTGCCATCGGCAATTGGCAGGGCAAGCTGGTCGTCATTGGCGGCATGAATGAAAAAGGCCGCGTGTCACCTCTTGTTGACATCTACGATCCAAAGAGCAATACCTGGACCGAGGGGCCCAAACTACCAGGCTCCGGCCTCATGGCATTCGGTGGAGCCGCCTGCGATATTAACGGCGAAATCTACGTGACAGGTCTCAAAGGTGTCGTCTATCGGCTTAACGAGGACGGCTCTCAATGGGAAGAAGCCACACGGATGGCCACAGGCCGATTCTTCCATCAGATGGTTCCAGCCGCCGACGGCCGATTATTCGCCATCGGGGGTGCCTCACGCGAAGGCCATCTCGAAGATATTGAAGCCATCGAACTCGGCAAAGACACGCCCAAACCCAACGGCACCTAAACGCTCCTAGCCGCTTGCCGCTTAGCGCTTTGCCCCCGCGGCTATCTTCACTACTCAACTACTTGGGCCTCGGCCAAAGCCCGTCGGCGCTCCATTCGGCTAATCAGATAGCCCCATAGGATCGGCAGCACCGAGATAAACACGATCCCTACCACGACCAGTTCGAAGTGCTCCTTCACCTGGGGGATATTGCCAAAGGCATAGCCAGCCCCCACGCACAAGCCGACCCAGAGCAGGGCTCCGGCCACGTTGAAGAACGCAAATCGCGGGTACGACATCGTCCCACAACCAGCCACGAACGGCACAAACGTTCGAATAATGGGCACAAACCGCCCGAGCACGACCGCCTTCCCGCCATGCCGTTCGAAGAAGGCATGAGCTTTCATCAAATGGTCGCGGTTGAGCATGCGATGCAACAGGCTGGTGCGATCTTCGGCCTTGAATATCCTCGGCCCCACGTAATTCCCAATCGAATAGTTCACAGCATCGCCACCGATGGCCGCCACCAGAATCAGGCCAAGCGTGAGCCAGATATCGAGAATCCCGGCTGCCGCCAGCGCGCCGCAGGTAAACAACAACGAGTCGCCCGGCAGGAAAGGCGTAATAACCAGCCCTGTTTCGGCAAAGATGATGAGAAATAGCAAGGCATAAACCCAAAGCCCATATTCCTCTACAAACGCCGCTAAATGGCCATCGAGATTCAGGAAGAAATCGAGCAAGAAGTCCATCGTGAGACCAGCAGGGGGTGTCTATCCGGCAGTTAGCTTATCGATTGTAGGTCGTCCCGGCACTCCAGGCGACGCTCAAATTCCGTAAACCATTACTTTGCAATGATTTACATAGTATTTGGAGCGCGCATGTCGATTGCCCTGTGCTATCATCGGACACCCGCCCGGCGCTTGACAGAGTATTTGCAGCTAGCTAATCTACTATTTCAAATTTGAATTCTGAAGCGTTCTGGCATTCAGTTTTCTTATTGCAGGGCGGATCCAATCTTCTTTACAACTGGCCACCTCGGTCGACGTCGGAAGTAGGAATCTGACGATTATTTTGTTTTTTCCAGGGCTGCCGTCAGGTCCTGGCCGCATGCGCCCCCTGCTGCGGCTCGGTATCTCGGCGTTCTTCGATACGAATCTTATGCACCTTCGGTTTCTCAAAATCTTCTGCGATATCGTCGACATGCGTAGCTTTTCGCGCGCGGCAAAGGCGAATAACGTGTCGCAATCGAACGCAAGCCAAATCGTCCACCAGCTCGAAGATCGCATGGGCCTCGAGTTGATCGATCGCTCCAAGCGGCCGTTCGTGGTGACCCCCGAAGGAAAGCGGTTCCACGAGGGTGCCCGGGTCATCGTCCAGCGATACGAAGACTTGGAGCGTGAAGTGCGATCGCTTCACGAGGCGGTTGCAACCCGATTGACCGTAGCCTCGATTTACTCGGTTGGCTTGGCGCATATGAGTGGCTGCCTGCGAGAGTTCTTAGCTGCACACCCTACGGCCGACGTGCGGCTCGAATACCTTCATCCGCACCGCGTTTACGATTCGGTGGATAATGGACAGGCCGATATCGGGCTTGTGAGCTATCCCGAGGAATCCCCCAGCCTCGGCACCCTGCCCTGGCGAAGCGAACCAATGGTGCTAGTTTGCCATCCCCAGCACCCCCTGGCCGCCCATAGCAGCGTGGCTCTCAAAATGCTCGATGGAGAGTCGTTCATCGCGTTTCAAACAGGTCTGAAAATTCGCGATGAAATCGACCTGGCGCTTGAAATGAGCAAAGTGCAGGTCAATATCGCGCAAGAATTCGACAACATCGATGTCATTAAAACAGTGATCGGCGAGACCGGTGGCGGTATCAGCCTGCTGCCCCAGCCTACCGTGGCTCGTGAAGTCGCATTCGGAACTCTCGTGCAAATTCCAATCGAAGGCCAACCACTCGAACGCCCACTCGGAATCATTTACCGCCGCGATCGCAAGCTCAATGAAACGGCCCATCAGTTTATTGAGCTACTTCAGTCGCAGGCTTCGCCGGCACTGAACGCCGCGAGCCCCCAAACGGCCGCCAAAGAAAGTGCGGCCAATTTGCTCTCTACTCCAAAGCAAAACGAAGAAGAAAGAAATAGGAAAAGCCCTGAAACGGGCCGCACCGATGCCGCCGACTACGAGCTAGCTCACGCGGCACACTGAAGAGGCCCCCGGTTTCGATCGCTTATTTCCAATTGGTGATTGCCATGAATAACAACTCCCACCCCACCCCGCTCTTTCGGTCATTCCCGCCCAAACAAGGGCTATACGACCCGGCGTTCGAGCACGATTCGTGCGGCGTGGGCATCGTTGCGCATATCAAGGGGCATCGCAGCCACCAGATCCTGATCGATGCCGAACAAGTGCTACGCAACATGGATCACCGTGGCGCTTGCGGCTGCGAACCAAACACGGGCGACGGTGCCGGTATTCTCACCGCGCTCCCTCACGAATTTCTCAAGCGGGTCGCTAAGCAGGATCTCGGCGTGGAACTGCCCGCCCCAGGGCAATTCGCGGCCGGCGTTGTTTTCTTGCCTCGCGATGAAGGCCAGCGCGCCAAGTGCAAAAAGGTTGTTGATGAACTCATCGCTTCACACGGCCAGAGACTTGTTGGCTGGCGAACCGTGCCTGTCGATACGGTGAAAGCAGGCATCGGGCCTACCGCCAAAGCGGGCGAACCCCACATCGAGCAACTCGTTATTGCCGCGGGCGACGGCCTCTCTGGCGATGCCTTCGAGCGCAAGCTGTACATAATCCGCAAACAGGCCAGCCACCGCCTGCGCGGCGACAAGTCGATGTGCGAAGCGAGCATGTTCTACATCTGCTCGCTGTCGTCGAAAGTGATCATCTACAAAGGAATGCTCACGACCGACCAGCTATTCCGCTACTACCCCGACCTGGCAGCGCCAGATTACACCAGCCATCTCGCAATGGTACACTCGCGGTTTTCGACGAATACCTTCCCTTCGTGGGATCGTGCTCAACCGCTACGGTTCATGAGCCACAACGGCGAAATCAACACGCTGCGCGGCAATATGAATTGGATGCTAGCCCGCGAAGGCATGGTTCGCAGCGATCTGTTCGGCGACGAACTGCAAAAACTCTTCCCGATTGCCGAGCTCGATTGCAGCGACTCGGGCACATTCGACAACGTGCTCGAATTCCTCTACATGGCCGGTCGCACGCTTCCTGAATCCATCATGATGATGATTCCCGAGGCATGGCAAAACCATGACACCATGAGCGAGGATAAGCGAGCTTTCTACGAATATAACTCCTGTCTCATGGAGCCCTGGGACGGCCCGGCGTCGATCACTTTCACAGACGGCAAGTATATCGGCGCGGTGCTCGACCGCAACGGCCTGCGACCTTCGCGTTATTACATCACGCACGACGATCGCGTCATCATGGCCAGCGAAGCTGGCGTGCTGCAAATCGATCCTAAAAACATCAAAACGAAGGGGCGGCTCCAACCAGGCCGTATGTTCCTTATCGACTTCGAGCAAGGCTGCCTGATTCCCGACGACGAGCTAAAAAAAGACTACGCCAATCGTCGCCCATACGCCGAGTGGTTGTCGCGACAACGCATCGACCTCAAGGAACTCGCCACCCACAACGAACCGCACGGATTCGACCCCGACACGCTGCTCGAACGCCTGCAAGCATTCGGCTACACGGTCGAAACCATGCAATTCATGCTGCTGCCGCTCGTGCGCGAACTGCGCGACCCCGTTGGCTCGATGGGTAACGACTCCGCGCTGGCATGTCTCTCCGACAAGCCTCGCATGCTGTACGACTACTTCAAGCAGCTATTCGCCCAGGTGACGAACCCCGCAATCGACTCGATTCGCGAAGAAGTCATCATGTCGCTCGAATGCTACATCGGCCCCGAGCGAAACCTACTTGAAACCACCGAGGAGCATGCCCATCGACTGCGCATCCCGCATCCGATCCTCTCCAACGAACAGTTGGCCGCCCTGAAGCACCTCGATCACCGCGGCTGGCGTACCAAGACCATCGATATTACTTGGCCGCGATCCGAAGGCCATGCCGGCATGACCAAAGCGCTCGATCGAGTTTGCGCCGAAGCCGAGGCCGCCATCGACGAAGGCTATTCGCTGGTCGTCCTCACCGATCGTGCCATAGGGCCAGACCGTGTGCCGCTCAGTTCGCTACTGGCCACCGGGGCCTTGCATCACCACCTCGTGCGTGAGTCAAAACGTACGCAAATCGGCATCGTGGTCGAATCGGGCGAAGCCCGCGAAGTGCATCATCATTGCCTGCTCGTGGGCTACGGAGCCGATGCCATCAACCCCTACCTCGCGTTCGAAGCACTGTGGAAATCGCGGCGCGAAGGTCTGCTCCAACGCCCCGAGGGCTCCGATAAATCCGACCAAAGTGGCGAAGGCAAAGAACGACCGGCCATCGACGCTTCCGCCAATGGCGAAAAGATCGACCCGGTCACCAAAGAAGACCACGACCTTGTATACGCTTATCGCAAGGGTGTTGCCAAGGGCATGCTCAAAGTGATGGCCAAGATGGGCATCTCCACGCTGCAAAGCTACAAGGGCGCTCAAATCTTCGAGGCCATCGGCCTCAAGAGCGAAGTCATCGATCGCTGCTTCAGCGGCACCGCCAGCCGCATCCAAGGCGTCGATTTCAAAGTGCTCTCCGAAGAAGCATTGCGCCGCCACTCGCTCGGCTTCCCTGATCAGCAGGTCGATCGGCTGCCGATCTTGCCAAACCCTGGAGAGTTCCATTGGCGTGCCGACGGCGAACGCCACATGTGGGATCCGAAATCAATCGCCGATCTGCAAGTTGCCGCTCGCACGAACAGCGTCGATGCCTATCGCCGATTCGCCGACCACGCGAACCGCGATGCCCACACCCGTTGCGCCCTCCGCGGGCTACTGCAGTTCAAACCGAATGCCAACGGCGGACCAATCCCCATCGACGAAGTGATCCCCACCAAAGACATCGTCAAACGATTCTGCACCGGCGCGATGAGCTTCGGCTCGATCTCCGCTGAAGCTCACGAAACGCTGGCAATCGCCATGAACCGCCTGGGCGGCAAGAGCAACACAGGCGAAGGCGGTGAAGACCCCGAGCGATTCAAACCGCTTCCTAACGGAGATTCCAAGCGATCGGCCATCAAGCAAGTCGCTTCCGGCCGGTTCGGCGTCACGATTTGGTATTTGGCCAATGCCGACGAACTCCAAATCAAAATTTCGCAAGGTGCCAAACCTGGCGAAGGGGGCGAGCTACCTGGCCGTAAGGTCGATGCCAACATCGCGCGGATTCGTTACTCAACGCCCGGCGTAGGTCTCATCAGTCCGCCGCCTCATCACGACATCTACTCCATTGAAGACCTCAAGCAGCTTATTCACGATCTGAAGAACAGTAACCCTTCGGCTCGTGTGAGCGTGAAGCTTGTGTCCGAAGTAGGCGTTGGCACCGTTGCGGCCGGCGTTGCCAAAGGCTTTGCCGATCACATTCTCATTTCCGGCGACACGGGTGGCACAGGCGCTTCGCCGCTCACAAGCATTAAACATGCCGGCCTGCCGTGGGAACTCGGCATCGCTGAAACCCACCAAACACTCGTGCTGAACGACCTGCGCAGCCGCGTTATTCTACAAACCGATGGCGGACTGAAAACGGGCCGCGATGTGGTGCTCGCCGCAATCCTCGGTGCCGAAGAGTTCGGTTTCGCCACCGCACCGCTCATAACGCTCGGTTGCATCATGATGCGCAAGTGCCACCTCAACACTTGCCCAGTGGGCATCGCCACGCAAGATCCGGTGCTCCGCCAAAAGTTCGCCGGCGCGCCCGAGCACGTGGTGAACTACCTATTCATGGTGGCCGAAGACGCACGGCAAATCATGGCTGAACTCGGCTTCCGCACCATTGAAGATATGGTGGGCCGGTTCGATTGCCTCGAAACCAACGCGGCCATCCAACATTGGAAAGCCGACGGACTCGACCTCACGCCGTTGCTATCGCCCATCAACAAGCCACGGCCCGATGTCGGCACCTACTGTACTCGCACTCAAGACCACGGCCTCGAGCTCTCGCTCGACCGCACCACCCTGCTCGACCTGGCCAAACCAGCTCTCGAAAACGGTACGCCCGTGCGGGCCGAGCTTCCCATTATCAACACGAACCGCACCGTGGGCACCATCCTCAGCCACGAAATTGCCAAACGATGGGGCGAAGAGTGTCTGCCCGACGGCACGATCCACTTCAAGTTCTTCGGCTCCGCCGGCCAAAGTCTCGGCGCATTCCTGGCCCGCGGCGTAACGCTCGAGCTTGTTGGCGATGCCAACGACTACGTGGGCAAAGGCCTCTCGGGCGGCCGAATCATCATCTATCCGCCTGCCGAATCGAGCTTTGTTGCCGAGGAAAACATTATCATCGGTAACGTCGCACTGTACGGTGCCACCTCGGGCGACGCTTACTTCCGTGGCCGCGCGGCCGAGCGATTCGCCGTGCGAAACAGCGGCGCGCGAGCCGTCATCGAAGGCGTCGGCGATCATGGTTGCGAATACATGACGGGCGGACGCGTCGTTGTTCTCGGTCCCACCGGCCGCAACTTCGCCGCAGGCATGAGCGGTGGCATCGCCTACGTATGGGATCCTAATGAAGAGTTCCTGCTGAATTGCAACATGGGCATGGTCGAGCACGACAAAGTCGATACCGAGGAGTGCATCGCCGAGCTTCGCGAAATGATCGAAACGCATCGCGATCTTACCGGCTCTGCCGTTGCACAAGACATGCTGAACCGTTGGGAAGATGTCTTGCCGCAGTTCGTCAAAGTCATGCCAACCGATTACAAGCGAGTGCTCGAAGAGCAAAAAGCGGCCGCCATAAGGCAAGTCGTCGCCGTCAGTTAATGGTCGATACTCGCAAACTCACGCGTTCTCCAACGCCATATACCGCACAACAAAAACGAAGTGAATAGATAATGGGTAAACCAACAGGCTTCAAAGAATTCGATCGCCAAGCCGTTCCATATCGCGATCCACTTGAACGCGCAAACGACTACTTGGAAATCTTCACCTCGCCGGCCGAGTTGCAACTGCGCACCCAAGGAGCTCGATGCATGGACTGCGGCGTGCCGTTCTGCCAAAGCGACTCGGGTTGTCCGATCGACAATCTCATTCCCGAGTGGAACGACCTTGTGTACCAGGGTCGTTGGCGCGATGCGCTCGACCGTCTGCACAAAACGAACAACTTCCCCGAATTTACCGGCCGCGCCTGTCCTGCTCCATGCGAAGGTGCCTGCGTGCTCGGCATCATCGAGCCGCCCGTCACGATCAAAAACATCGAAAATGCGATCATCGACCGCGGCTTTGCCGAGGGCTGGGTGGTCGCTCGACCGCCTGCCGAACGAACCGGCAAGAAGGTCGCCGTCGTCGGTAGCGGCCCAGCCGGCCTCGCCGCCGCCGCGCAGCTCAACAAAGTCGGCCACAAAGTCACCGTGTTCGAACGTGCCGACCGCATCGGCGGTTTGCTCATGTACGGTATTCCGAACATGAAGCTCGACAAGAACGTCGTGCAGCGCCGTGTCGATTTGCTCGCCGAAGAAGGCGTCGAGTTCGTCACTTGTGCCCATGTCGGCAAGCAGGAAGATTTCCCCAGCGGCCACATGACTCAAATCATGCAAGAGCGCGGCTGCGACGTTAAATTCATCGACCCCAATAAGCTGCTCAAAGAATACGATGCGCTGCTGCTCGCCACCGGTGCCACCAAATCGTTCGACCCCACGGCCCGATGCCCAGGCCGTGAGCTCAAAGGAATCCATCTCGCGATGGATTTCCTCACCCGCAATACCAAAAGCCTCCTCGACGATAACCTCGCGAACGGGCACTACCTCTCGGCTAAAGGCCTGAACGTCGTCGTCATTGGCGGTGGCGATACGGGGGCCGACTGCATTGGCACTTCCCTTCGCCACGGATGCACGAGCGTAGTCAATTTCGAATTGCTCGCATGCCCGCCCGAAACGCGTGCTCCCAATAACCCTTGGCCCGAGTGGCCTCGCATCTATCGTATCGACTACTCTCATGCAGAGGTAAAAGAACGGTTCGGCGAAGATCCCCGTGCGTTCAACATTCTCACGAAAGAATTTGTGGGAGATGAGCACGGCCGTATCAAAGGCGTGAAAACCATCGAAGTCGATTGGACCAAGCCGGGCGAAAAGGCACCGTTCACCGAGGTTCCCGGTAGCGAAAAAATTTGGCCCGCCGACCTCGTACTATTAGCCACCGGTTTCGTTGGCCCCGAGTTGGAAGTCGGGCAAATGTTGGGCGTCGAAGCACAACGGCCTCGCGGAAATTGGGAAACCTTTAAAGCCGAGCACGGCCAATTCGCCACCAACGTGCCTGCCGTATTCGCCGCCGGCGATTGCCGCCGCGGCCAATCGCTCGTCGTATGGGCCATCAACGAAGGCCGCGGCGCTGCTCGCTCGATCGACGCCTACCTCATGGGAAGCAGCACACTGCCAGCCCCCGGCGTCACCCAAGGCATGCTCGCGACAACGTAGAGCGTTTCAATGTGCCGTTCCGATAGAACGTGCGCTACCACGCATACATTCCCGCGTTGCAACCGCTATTTGCTTGCGACTCCAGGCATCAATACTCGCGTGGGCGTCCGAGGTGTATTGTCATGAACGAGCACGCCTCGCTCACCCACGAAGTAAGTGTTGAAATCGGCCACGACCAAATTATAGGCCTCGGCCTGTTCCGCATTCCGAACATTGGTTACACGTGCAGAACCAGTGACGCCGTGCAGAATGGTGTCCTTTTCTAGCTCTTTTGCCATCTTCCAACCGCTGCCAACGACCCAAAACGGATGCCCGAGAGTCGTCTGGATTGCTTCGCCCGCAATATCGACCGCAAGAATCTCGCTGGGCGGCCGCACGGTTCGGCCAATGAGCGGCTTGTACCCTAATTCACCCGACTCGACATTTTGGGCAAGGATCAAATCGCCCAATTCAAGCGTTTCAATGGGGCGTTGCCCCGTTTTTGTCCATACAAGCGTGCCCTTGGCAAAGCACGAGCGTTTTCCTGGTGGTCGAGGCGGCGGAGGAGGTGGTGGCGGGTAGCGGACGTCGTAACTTGAAAAGCCATAGTAATAATTGTCATTATCAGAGTAATAATGGCTATCAACAGTCCGATCCTCCGACGCGTACTCGTTGTGATCTCGCCACCAATCCCACCACGCTCTTGGCGTTTCGAGTTTCTCTCCCGTTGCACCAACCAAGGCCGTAATGATCAGCGAATTCAATGCCTCTGTAAGTTGGTTTGCCTGCCAAACCTGTCGCTCAGTCGCTACAGCGGCGCTAGCATAGCGGTTTTCATAAGACGAAATGCGATTTGCCCGCTTGATTTTTTCGCTGGGCAATGAACTTCTAGGTGGCGAAACCTCGATATGCTTTTTGGCAACGTCGTACAGAAAATGATTCCCACCCACATCATTCTGAGTCAACGACAAACGCCTGTCGAACGACCAATCCGAATCGGCACCCTCACGATATAACGAGTGTCGGTAATGCACGCTGCCGTCAATGTTCCTGATTACGGCAAACGACGATTCCAGTGGCATTGCCAGTCCGCTCAATAGCAGCGGCACAAACTCATGCTGAGGACGACTCTTTAGCTTTTCTATCGCTTGCGAGCGAACATCTGGGATAGGCGACCATACCGAGTGGCGAGTTAAGGAAATCGTAGCCGCGTAATCTGGCATATTTTCCGCGGCATCCACCAAGGCCAAGCCAATCGCTCCCGCGATTTTCGCTTTCTTCTGATGGCCGGCGGTAGGATCTAATGTAATCGATTCGAGAACGGCTAATCCCGCTGGCGATTTGATCGAGCGAATCTCCCCCAGCGCCTTGTCTCGAATGGCTGGATCTTCACTCCCTACCGCACGCTCCCATTTTGCCAGTTTGGGCTTCCACTCCTGAATCACCTCCTTGAATTTGCGAACTGCCGCTTTTCGCTCGGCAATTTGCTCACGCGTCAAAAGCTGCCCACCGGCCCGCTGCATGCCGGTTGCTTTCAAGGCTTCTTCATTCCCTGGATCGACAGACAACACACTGGCCCAATGAAACAGAGCCTCCTCATTCAACTTGTTCTTACGACACCAGCGAGCCAATTCGAGTTGTCCCTGCGGGGTTTCACCGGCCCGAGCGCGCAGCTCACGATATTCGGCTTGCTTCGGATCGGCCGCGGCACGCCGTTGAGCTTCCTCCACAGATACCCACTCATTGCCAACCTGCATTTGGCCAAGTTGCCAATGAGCCGCCTTGGATTCCGGTGCCACACGCACCGCCTCACGCAATAATCTGTAACAAGTATCCGAATCGCCGGCCAACTCCGCTTGGCGGGCTTCGGCAATCAAGCGATCTGCGTCAGCCGAGTTAGACGTTTGCGCCGGCTCATTCTTGGCGGCGAGCAAGACTGGCCCTGCAAGAAATGCCGCCAAGCTCGTCAGAGTGAATACGGTGAAATAACGAAACCCGCCCCGAGAGAATTCTTTTTCCATGGTACCCTCTCACGAAAATCGCTTTGGGCGTTCCAAGCCATGCCCCTCGCATATCCCAGTGGCAATAGTGCGTTGAAGAGATTTAGCGGCCGCCCAAATGCTGCCACTTATTCGCATTCTCTGCGATTATTATTGCAATTTGCAAGAAGGAACGCGAAGAAAACGACACTCTGTCGCCCAATACCCAACAGACGTCGCCAGTTAAACCAAACCTGTCCCAGGATTTTTCGTGACTTTTAGTGCCTTTTCGTGGCCAATTCTCCCATGGCCTGTAGGCAACGCAATATTTTTCTAACTTAGCGGCTTTAGCGGCGGCGGCCACGCCGCTGCGATCAGGGCACGGTTTATCAATACATCAACTAAAAACGCCCCGGCCAACGCTCGAACTAGATAAAAAATCCCGCGTTCGATGCAATTCCCGCTGTTAGCGACTTTGCACAAAAAGATAAGCCCGCTTGCCGAGCGGGATCTTTCGAGCGTGTTGATGCCCGGCATTGGCAGAGGTCCCTTCCGGCAGAAGGAATCTACAAGCGTTTTCTGTGCAAAGCCCCGCCGCTAATATCTTCTGGATCGCGATTGCTCTGCGACGCGTTCGCTCGTCGCGGGGCCTACAGAAATGCTCATCCAGCCGTCATCCAACACGAGCTGCGTGATCATCAACCCAGCCAGCCGCTCATCGTGCTTGTCTTCCAACCGAACAAGTGGAATCGCCCGATCTGACGGCAACACCGCGTTGAATACATTATGTAGCCGGGCTCGATCCGACGAGCTTAGCCGCCCCTCGACTCCTAAAACACCGTCGCGCACAAGCTCGGCTTCCATTCCCTCGATGGATGGCGTGTAGAAAGCATGTACGAGGAAGTTGCGCATCCGACGACCATCTAGCTGCACTTCCTTGAGCGAAAGCGTTACTTCAAGGCGGCCATCTTCTATGTGAAACTTAACCGCGTCTGTATCCGCAAATTCAAACACGGCGGCACGCTGTTCATTCTCAACGGTCCGCTCCTGCTTCTGCGGGAATTTCTGTTGAATGTGCTTCGCTAACTCCTCAGCCGTATAGCGGCGACCATCGAGTTCCAAAGCAACGGCCGCGTTGGTCAAAGCCGTTTCGTGAAGCTGGGCGCTGGCAAAACTATCCGACAAAGCTCGAGGCCGCGGCGTGTGCGAACCGGGCTGGTTATCGCCTGCTACACGGAGCCGTGCAATCACTCGCTCGTGCGTGGTCGTTAATTCGACCGGCGTTACCTTGACGCCGAACTCAGCTAGCCGCTCCGTAAACCGTTCACGAACCTGGTTTTCGATACGTTCAACAGCCTCTTGAGTCTTCTCGTCGATCGTGTTGGCCGCCTCTGCCGCCACTTTCGACTCGATCTGCAACTTAGCGCTTGGCTGCCGAGCGTGATATTCTTGCATGGCACGATCGCGTGCTATCGTGCGTACGAGCGGTACCCAATCGACATCGGTCGTAACGCCCATGAGGCGATTGCGATAATCAACATCAACCGCCGCGGGATGCATGACCACTCCCTCGGCATCGACATACACTCTCTTGTTTGCTGTAAAATCAGTCGCGGAACGGCTACGGAACTGAGCCTGCCCGCCATCTGCATACGCGTTCGACGCGATCGTGCCTTTGGACTGAAGGTCCATTTCCCAGCGTCCGCTCGCGGGCTCCAACTCAACACGACTTCTCGATTGCAAATGCGATTGGCCGCGCACAGTCGCTCCGTTGATACGATCATGAAGCGGGCGCACCTCGGAGCGTTCCTGTCCCGCAAAACGGTTCAGCATTTCAGCGGAAATCGCCACGCGAACATTTGCATTGCGATAATGCTGCTCGACCGCCTCGGCCAAAGCATGATCGAGAGAATCGCTCGATTGTTCAAGATCCTGCTTCTTGACAACGATCAAACGCCCGAGTTCCGGATTACGCGATCGCTCATAGGCTTCGACATTGGCAGTAAGTTCGTCTACCTCCACGACCGATGGAGCCGTGGGACCATCAAAATAAGTCCCCAGCGAGCCGCGGGCCGCGAATCGCTCTTTGGAAATCGCGGCCACCCGGATGTCGTGAGCCACCGTCCACCGATCGAGACGGCGTGCCAGCGCCCAATGCGCCCGCAGCAATTCTACGCGCAGCAAGTCATCCTCGACTTCTTCCGCGACCATGGAAGCCTGCTCGGTCAAAGCACACAAGTCGGCCAAAATAACCTGCACTTCACCGCCAGCGAGAGAACCACGGTTCATCAGCGATCGAAGTTGGCGTAGCACGGCTTCGGCCCAATCGCGTGTGTACGGATGCTGCGCGATGCGCTCAAGCTGATCGATCAGAATTTGTGGCACGCACCAAGGATCACTTTGTGGCCTTGGTTCAAAACCCTGTTCCGTTGGATCGCTTGGTACCGCATACTCCTTCGGCTCGGGCAACACGGCCAATCGTGGATCGATTACACGAAGATCTGCCTTGGCGGTGGATTGCTGTGCTAAATGCTCAGCAGACTGCGTTGACCACAATTGATAAACTCGGGCCGCTTGTACGGTGAGCCGTGGCACCACCTCTGCCGCTGCATAAGCAGCAGATGCGCGACCAATTTGATCAAACGCCTGCATCCACAGCGAATCCAATTCGGCTGCTGGCTGCGTCTCAACGGCGACGTGTGCTGGCTGTGTCTCTACGGCAACGTGCGATTCATTGAAACTGATAACGGGCCACGCGACAGGTCCTTCGTTGACCTGCGTGGAAGCAAGCCGAGCAGCCACCAACTCTTCGATAGTCGGCCCCGACCAGAGCGACAGGAGATCTGTCTCTGCTGTGTAGCCGAGAGAGTAACGATTATAAGCCCCACCGTGTGAACGCAGCACACTGGTCTTGATCTGATTGCTGGCGTATTGAGCAAGCGTACCTGAATCTGAAACCTCAGGGGTACGCAATGCCGCATGATTGCCAGCCGCCGAATGACCTCGATCGGTCGGCGTCTGCCAGTAACGCGGTAAAGTCAAACAAAATAGCACCAGTCCAACCAGCATGACCACCGAGGGCCATGGGCTGGGTTGTTTTTCAACTTGCATCGCGAGCTCTCCGGCCGAGCAAAACTGCGTCCCTCCGCCATTTCGGACGACACGAAATTCACGAAATTTCGCTGGGGACGCAGAATCCGGCCATTGGATAGGATCGGTAACATGAGCGATCTCAATAAAATGAGATTCGCCGGATTAATTACCGAATGCTTGCAGCCACAACCAACGCCTTGCTGCAAGGCTGGGATGCACGTAACTTGATTGCGGATCGCTACTTGCGATCTTAGTGACCGGATACAGTATGGCTCCGGAATCCTTTGACGCTTCGATGACTTTTCCAGGTGTTCCGATTGTAGAAAGTAGGGGCTCTGAATGATCCATGCTTTGATTGTGGGAGCCGGTGGCTTTATCGGCTCCATTCTCCGCTATTGGATTTCAGAACTCGGACAACGGCTTGTCGGAGATGTCTTTCCCTTGGGAACCTTAGTAGTCAATGTACTGGGATGCCTCGTCATCGGAACGGTGTGGGGCATGGTGGAGTACGGGGGTTGGTTTCGGCCTGAAACAAGGCTTTTCATTACCACGGGCATCCTCGGCGGCTTCACCACGTTTTCAACTTTCGGCTACGAAACCTTCGCGTTGGTTCACGATAAACAGTACACGGCAGCGGTAACGAATGTTGGCGCGAGTCTTGCTCTCGGGTTAGGAGCCGTTGTACTCGGCTGGATGGCAGGCAAGGCGTTGGCCGTTTAGAGTAGGAAGATCATGAGAACTGAAGCCGACTCGCATCGATTGCGAATTTACATCAACGAAAGCGACCGCTGGGAAGGCAAACCCCTCTACGAGGCAATCGTCCGCGCCGCGCGAGAAGCCGGCCTGCGTGGCGCAACCGCGCTTCGTGGAATCGAAGGTTTCGGGGTGAACGATCGTGTTCATACGGTCAAAGTGCTTCGACTCTCAGAAGATTTACCGATCGTGATCGAAATCGTTGACGAAGCCGAGCGCGTGGCCGCTTTCGTGCCCACGCTGCATACGATGGTTTCGGAAGGCATGATGACGATCGAAAAAATCCGTGCCGTCATGATCCACCGTGCCGATGGCGGTTTGGGAACCGAAACAGACGATGACGAAATCCAACTCGAATCGTCCGAGTTCATACCAGCCGTGGAGGAACCTCCCAGTACGACACTGCCTCTAACGGCCAACGCGCAAGATGTTCTCGCCACGGCGATTTCCTCCGCCAGCAAATCGCGGCGCATTTATCCGGACAGCGTCGATATCCTCCTCGCGATGCTCTGTGAATCCCAAGGAATTGCCGAACGTGCGTTGAAAGGCCTCGGCATCGATTGCGAGGTCGTGCAACGCAGCTTGGACGATGAAGTCAGCCGTGAAGAGCCGGCCAAGACCTTTCTCGGCAAGCTCGAAAAACGCAGCCGAGCGGCGGCCAAGTGGCTTGGTAATGAGCAAATCAGCACCGAGCACCAGCTTTTAGCGTTATGCGAATTGCGTCCTAGCACGGCCACGGATGTGCTCATGCGTCTTGGTGCGTTGCCTCGCGACATTTGCAGCGAAGTGTTCAAAATCGTCGGACACGAAGCAGACCGGCAGCGCTGGATGGCGGATCATCCGGATATGTAGCGATTCATTACGTCGATTGAATATAAAAGTTGCAGGGTGCAAAAAAGCGAATTAGCCCCCGGTCAATGACCGGGGGCTAAATGGGGTGGGTCAAGTTTTCTTTAACGGGCTATACATCGACGCCGATGTAGCCTTCTTTTTCCAGCTTGAGATAAATCTCTTGCGCGGCTTCTTCGGCCGAGAGTTTGGTGGTGTCGATCACCACTTCGGCATCGGTCGGCACATCGTACGGGTCGCTGATGCCCGTGAATTCCTTGATGATGCCGGCGCGGGCCTTGGCGTACAGGCCTTTGCGGTCTCGCTTCTCGCACTCTTCGACGCTCGTGTTGATATGCACGAGGATGAAACCGCCGTGCGGCTGGATCATCGCGCGGACTTCCTTGCGAACGTCGTCGTACGGAGCAATCGGAGCACACACGGCAATGCCGCGATGCTTGGTGATTTCCGCCGCCACGTAACCGATGCGCTTGATGTTGAGGTTACGGTGCTCTTTCGAGAAACCGAGTTCGCTGGAAAGATTCTTGCGAACGAGATCGCCGTCGAGCAGCGTAATTGGCCGACCGCCGAGTTCGAGCAGCTTCGACAGCAACACGTTGGCGATCGTACTCTTGCCCGAGCCGCTGAGGCCGGTGAAGAACACGGTGAAGCCTTGGCGATCGCGAGCCGGATGGCTGCGGCGCAGTTCCTTCACGACTTCGGCGTACGAGAACCAATTAGGGATTTCGGTGCCGCGAGCCAAGCGGTCGCGTAGCTCGGTGCCGCTAATGTCGAGCGTTTTCTTGCCTTCTGGAACTTCGTCCACAGGGTAGTAAAGGTCTTCATCGGGGACGTAGACCATTTGCTTGAAGTCGACCATCTTCACGCCGAGCTCTTTCTCATGTTCTTGCATAAGCTCTTGAGCATCGTACGGGCCGTAGAACGGCTTGCCGGTGCTGTCCTTGCCGGGGCCGGCATGGTCGCGGCCAACGACGAGGTGCGTGCAACCGTGGTTCTTGCGGATGATGGCGTGCCAAATGGCTTCGCGTGGGCCGCCCATTCGCATGGCGAGCGGCAGCAGCGCCAGGGCGGCCGTATTCGCTGGGTAGTGGGACATGAGCGCCTGGTAGCAGCGAACGCGGGTATAGTGATCCACGTCGCCGGGCTTGGTCATGCCCACGACCGGGTGAACGAGCAGGTTAGCTTCTTCATCCTTTGCGGCGCGAAGCGTGAGCTCGTGATGAGCGCGGTGCATGGGGTTGCGAGTTTGGAAGGCGACGATTTTGCGCCAGCCGCGCTTGGCGAATTCTTCGCGAAGCTGGGCGGGCGAGTGTCGCAGCGAGCGGTAGTCGTAGTGCAGCGGAAGCTGCAGCGCTTCGACCTGGCCGCCGATGTACACTGGCTTGCTCTGGTTCATCAAATAATTGACGGCCGGATGGAGCGTATCGTTCGTGCCGAAAACTTTCTTGGCCTCGGCCTCGCGATCCGGCTCCCACATATCTTCGACTTTGATGACGGCGAGCATAACGCCTTCGGCATCGCGAAGGGCAACCGTGTCGCCAACTTTGATCTTCTCGGAGAATTCCTTGGAGACGTCGAGCGTGATCGGCATTGGCCAGAGGGTGCCGTCGGCGAGCCGCATTTTGTCGCAGACGGATTCGTAGTCGGCCTTGTTCATGAATCCCTTGAGCGGGGAGAAGCCGCCATTGATGAGCAGCTCCAGGTCGCAGATTTGGCGTGGGGTGAGGTCCCAGGAGGGCCAATCGCGGGATTGTTCTTTAATTTGCTTGGCGCGTTCGGGGGAAACGATGAGGTCGACTAGGTTGCCTCCATGGGGGGCAATGAGATGACTGGTCACTGCGATTCTCGCTTGATAATAGGGCTAAGGGTTGCTTTTCGGGTAAGCCCGTCAATATAGGGGAAATTTACCGCAGGCTCAATGTCGCCCGCTGGGGGCGATTTCCTCGGGGAAGACCGGGGAACGGAGAAGTGGGAGGGCGCTAAGCCGCGAGCGGTGGTGGGGGTGATGGGCAAATGTGCGTGTTTTTCGGAAGGGGACAGGTTTCTTTGAAGGGGACAGGTTTTTCGAGGGTGTGCGTTGCATCGGGGTTTGGCGTAGGTGCGCTCAATTCTGCCCCTGGGTTTTGCGCATCTACGGGGGAAGGCATAAGGCGTAAGTGGATAGGCATTGGGCTTTAGGCATTGGACGAACGCCTAATGCCTAAAGCCTGATTTCCAACAGTTACTAGGGCAGACGCCGGCGAGAACTCTTCGGGCAGCAACAAGCTCGGGCGGCGATTTCACATGTGTACAAATATACATATTCAGTGGCCGTTTTCAAGTACTTATTTTCGGCCACTCGGGGATTTATTTAACCACGGAGACACGGAGAAGGGATGAAGAGGATGCGTTCTGCATATCGAACTGTCTTATGACGGGCTGGCAGAAAAGTTGACAAGTCAGTCAGAATCGACAGAATGCAGGTCGTTTTATGTAGAGTCAATTCTGTCTAATCATTGTTATGCCTCGTTCGCTTCCACCTCCCTTTCAACTTCGGCCCGCCGTCGATGCCGATCGGGAGTTTATCTGGTCGCTGCGCGTGGCGACGATGAAGCAGCTGATTGCCGAAGCGTATGGGTGGGACGAGTCCGTTCAGCGGGGGTACGCTGACGAATCTCTCACGGGACAGATCGTACTCGTTGAGGGCCGCCCCGTCGGCGTGATAACGCTGAAGGACTGGGCGGACGAGATTCACCTGGTATGGGTGGCGCTCACACCGGAGGTGCGGCGACGGGGCTTGGGCAGAGCGCTGATCACTTGGGCGCAGGCTCACGCGGCGGGACAAGGTAAGCCGCTGACATTGCAAGTCTTGCCCGCGAACCCGGCTTGCGCCTTGTATCAGTCATTGGGCTTCGTTGAGACAGGCCGTTCTTCTCGGGGCGATCTGCGCATGCGTTGGCGGTCTGGCGAGCCATAACCAAACGCTGCAATGGACCGACCATTGAACGTTGGTCCGTTAGGCGGTAAAACGTTGAGCGTGGCACCAGGCCTTTTTTATATTTTTTCGTGGCTATAACTGCGTACAATCCCGACGCCACTTCGCGGCGCGGTTTAATTCAGGCGTTAGTCCACAAGGAACGGGTGTATGAAACCGGCAGATGTCTTTGTAGTTGTAGTTCGGACAATAGGCTTGGTGGTGTGTCTCGTAGCGGGCGCTATCTTGTTTTGGGCACTTCTCAATCTCGTGCTCGGCGGCCCAGCCAGTGTCTTGGGACTCGTCATCGTCGGCATTCCCGTTCTGGGTATCGGTCTTTGGCTCCTACGCGGCGCGCCTTTGCTCATTGCATTTGCGTTCCCAGACGCTCGCCGGGATGGCCCCGACCAGTCGGTTGCAAGCAACCACTTGGCCTAACATCTATATGGCCTTAGTCGTCAAGAGCGCGCAGCCTGGGCTTACCGAAAAAGTGTTCTTGCTTCTTCCGAGCAGAGTTGTTCTTTTTCGTGGTGTGCTTGGTTTGTCTTGCGGATGACCTGAGTGCTGACTGCGGGTGTGGCTCTTTCCCAGATGTCTCGCTCGCCTTCCTGGCGGAGGCGGACTGCACCAAACATCTATTTTGTTTGTTGTGTAACGCCTTCAGCGTAACCAATTCCCTTGGCTTGTATTTCCCAGGGTAGTTCGCCACGGCGAACTACCCTGGGCTGAGGAATGTAACCGCGTTGCGGTAAAGAGCACAGCAGCATTCATGGCTGCTAGGCCGCCTAACCTGCCGCTGTGGCTGACCCACCGGCCCTACGGTCGGTTTGGCGTTGCACCTCCGCTACGGTTATACTTCGCATCATCCGCTCACGTGAGGGCGGGTAACTGAGCTATATCGTTAGGCCGATGGTCTGCGGAGGGTCGAAGTGTCCATCTTTGGTCATCTTGTTCGGATCTTCGAAACCGACTCCCGTTGGCTTCGGAGAGTTTTGGCTGCCGGCGCTTGCGGGCTCGCGATCGCTGGTGTAGTTGTTTTGCAGGAAAATGCTAAGTTGCGTCGCGATGAAATAATTGGCGTGTTGACCGTGCTACCAGCATTCTTTTTGCTGGCTGGTTGTCTGCTTGCCACGATGGATAGCGTTCGCACGCGAATTCAGTCGGGCGCGAAGGTTAGCGTGCTTTCACGAGTTTTCTTCGGCAGCTTGTTATCAGTGTGGCTTTGGTTTGCTATCCTGCTAATCGCGGGTTTTCCAATTGCAGTATTTATTGGGAACCTGACCTGGGAGCGATAGTCTACGGCTTTCATTCACGTCTCCCGGATTAGTCGCCTAGCAAGGCGTTGCATTTGACCTGATGGCTTAACGGGCGGATTGGCGATAGGCTGCGGGGATCTTTAGAGCAATTCTGGATTCCCGCCTGCGTGCAATGACGAGTAGGCCCACAGCAGAAGAGTAGTGCGGGGGCTTTTGCATCCGCGTTATTTTCTGGTTCGCGTGTTTCCCGGGCGTTTTTAGGTTTGTGTGTGGATGGGCCGTACACTGGTCGCAGCGGCGTGGCCGCCGCCGCTAAAGCCGCTAAGGGGTTTGTTCTGGCATCATCCAAATTAACGCGCCGCCGGCAAGGGCTAGAGCTACTCCAAGAATGCGCATTCCCCAGGCAATGCGATTGGGTCGCCCGACTGCGGCGTCGAGTTCGTTGCGAACTTGTTGATATTCGGCCTTCGCCTGTTCCAGCTTGGCGTTGATCGTGGCTTCCTGGCCAGGCCGCGCATTGGCCACTTCGTGGGCAAGAGAGTGAACGCGCAGGGAAGCAGCTTGATATTTCTCGGCCTGTACGTCGGACCAGGCGGCCCGGCGTGTGGTTTTTCCGGGCCACACGAAGGAGACGCCGATTATGAGAACGCCAAGGATCACCAGCACCGCAGCCACGGCATTCTTCCATGGAAAGCTATTGGCCGGAGGCTGCTTGATAGCCATCGGTGATTACCTGTGAGTCGCGAGCGGCAACGTAGTAGGTTAGCCGAAGCGGATCGATTTCGTTGACAATGAATTCGACGTGGCCGTCGAGGAAAGCCGCATTCACACCGCCTGGATGGTTGCTGCGTGGTGCGGCGGACATGTAGCCAGCCAACCCGAGAGTCCATGTATGTTTGAGGCAAGGCATGCGTTCGAGTTGAGCCTCGGCAAGATTATCGGGATCGCATCGCATGAGTGTATCCGCATTGGGTCCGATCGTATTTGGCAGTTGCGCCTGATAGAGGGTACTTGTGGCAGGAATAAATTCGACGAAGTAGCCGCCGGGCGCTGTACTGTGATGCACGTCTAGCGATAGTTGCGATGCGGCGTTCCACCCGAGTGCCCAAGCGCCGCGTTCGTCTTGCAAATGGTCGAGCGTGCGAACTTCTGAAAATGCGATCGTCGAACTGGCACCGTCTGTCACTTGCCGTAGGCGCTGTCCGGACGCGATGATCGCGCCGGGGTATAGCAGTTGAAGATCGCCGTGGAACGGAGAAACATAGGCTGCGTAATTGCCTTTGGCGAACCGTTTGCCGAGTGTGAACTCCTCGTCGGAGTAGTACCGGTTGCGAGCGATATCGCTTGGGCACAGATAGGTGGGAACCGACTGTTCTTGAGGATTATGTGGTTGGTCGAGAATGGTGCGGGAAAGATCGAACTGCGAGTAGAGGGCACTTTCTTCGATATAGGGCAGAAGTACGACAGCCCAACTGATCATTTTTCCTAGCCGCTGATCGAAGACGCCGTAATCGCGCTCGCTATAGGTTTTCGTCAGACTATCGACAACGGCCGAGGGCGGCAGGCGTTTATGAGTGCTCTCGTAGTTCTGCGTGGCGAGGGCCAATTGCTTGAGGTTGCTCGTGCATTGGATGCGTCGTGCCGACTCGCGGGCTTGCTGGATCGCCGGCAGAAGGAGGGCGATGAGGATACCGATAATGGCGACCACCACCAGGAGTTCGACGAGCGTGAACGCCCTGGGTCTCGTGGGGAGGCGTTGAAAATCTGCAAAATCGGGTAAAAAACGCCGCTGTTTCATAGGTACCCAAAGATTTAAGGTTGCCAGCGGTGGGTTTTGGCTTACTGTTTTACGAGATAAGAGCATTATGGGTTTGGCTGGGGCGGGGCAATTTCGGCTCCCGCCGAAGTTGAACGCACCGTGTGCCAACCGACTTGCGTACTAAATCCAGTATAGCGGCCGGTTCAACCTTGCCTACAATGCAGGGCTGCCTGAAACTGCTGTCTTCTCCTAGTTTAACCCAGGATTTGGAGCCTGGTTTTGGGACTGCTTTAAATTTGCCCCACCGCGTCGGAAAAAGTCCTTCCGAATCCGGCGCTATTTTTCCACCCCTTTGTGAATCCTTGAAATCTCTAAGGAACTTTTTCATGGTCCGACTCCTAGTCAGCGCCGCTCTTGTACTCCACATTTGCCTTATGAGCGACGCATACGCACAAAACCAATTACCGAGCGGAGGCCCGGCGGCCCCTGCCCAAGGCGGCAAAGCGGGCGCTGCCCCGGCCGGCGAAGATTACATGCAGCAAGTGAGCTACGCACTGGGCCAGAATTTCGCCGAGCAGTTGAAGGCGACTGGCATCGAGGGGCTCGATATGAAGTCGCTTTTCGGTGGCATCACCGATGTATTGACTGGCGCTCAGCCTAAATACACGGATGAGCAGTTGCGTCCGACGATGATGCGTTTCTCCCAGGAAATGCGTCAGAAGATGATGGCCCGCGCCAATGCGGAAGGGGCCGCGAATCTAAAGGCTGCCGAGCAGTTTCTGGCTCAAAATGCCAAGCGAGAAGGGGTGCAAACCACGCCCAGCGGGCTGCAATTTCGCGTGGTCAATCAGGGCGATGGTCCCTCGCCGACGCTAAACGACGCGGTGAAGTGTAATTATCGCGGCACACTGCTCGACGGCACGGAGTTCGACAGCTCGCAAGCCCATGGCGGCCCCGCGACGTTCCCTGTTCAGGGGGTGATTCCGGGTTGGACCGAGGCTCTGCAGAAGATGAAGGTGGGCGACAAGTGGCAATTGTTTGTGCCGCCGAACTTGGCTTATGGTGCCGATCCACCGGGCCCGCCAATTGGTCCGAACAGCCTGCTGGTGTTCGAAATCGAACTTTTGGAAGTGTTGCCCCAGTAGGCTGGGGGTTGAAACGACGGCTTTCAACGTGAACACTAAGCCGCCAGCGGCCGGTGCTAGTTAGTTTTGTTGATGAAAGTTGAGACAGCGTTGCTCGGTGGGGACCGGGCAACGCTGATTTTTTTGGTCTTTTTCTTCACTGGCCGCTTTCCGTCGGATGATAAGGCGGCTATTCTGGGCGAAGTTTAACGCTACGCATGGTTGACGCATCGCGGAGTGCAAATTGGCGGTATGGGCTTTGCTGGATTGCCCAAGGCTGCTGCATCTGTCAAACTACGCAAGATACGTTGTTTGACGGGGTGGCGATTCTGAACAGAATCGTCATTTTACCTCGAAAAACCTGCACACTTTATCCTGCCTTCCTTGGCTGTGTAAAGCTGCTGGTTGCTAACACATTTGCGGTGTTACGCCTGCGCGATTGCGGGGCTTTTTCTAAGTGTTTGAAACATTGAGATCCTGTACTGGAGGACGTGTGATGATTCACCGTTGGACGAGCATTTTGCCAGCCTTTGCAGTGCTGGTAGCTTTGGTGCAAGCCCCGGCATTTGCTGGGCACAAGCACCACGGCAATTGTGGTTGTAATGAGTGTACGAGTGATTGCGGCAGCGGCTGCGGCGGTGCTGCATGTGATTCGTGCGGTTCGAGCGTGGGCGATTGTGGCACGGTGACCAAGACGGTTTACGAACCGGAATACACGACCGAGAAGCGCACCGTCACTCGTCATGGCACGAAGACCGAACAGCAAGAGCGCACGGTTACCGTTTACAAGCGCGTGCCTGTGACTGAAGAGAGAACCCGCACCTACAAGGTGCTGGTTCCTGAAACCAAAACCAAGACGGTGAAGTACACGGTTAGCAAGCCGGTTTGGGAAACCAAAACGAAAACCTATACGGTTTGCGTTCCGACCTGGGAAGAAGTCGAGAAGAAGTACACGGTTTGTGTTCCTTACACCGAAGAAGTCGAACAAAAGTACACGGTGAAGGTTCCTCATTATGAAGAAGTCGAAGAGGCTTACACGGTGAAGGTACCTGTTAAGGAAGAAAAGGAAGGCACCCGCACGGTGACCAGGTGCGTTCCTGAGAAGGTGACCAAGACGGTAAAGGTCTGTGGCGGTCACTGGGAAACCCAGGTTGAAGAAGTAGCTTGCGGCGGTGGCTGTGGCGGCAACGGCGGCTGCGGTAAGAGCTGTGGCGGTTGCGACAGCGGTTGTGGTGGTTGCGATAGCGGCTGCGGCGACGGTGGTTGCGGCGGCACGAGAACCGTTTGCAAGCGTGTTTGGGTGCCAGAGGAAAGCACCAAGGAAGTTGAAGTGACTGTGTACAAGAAAGTCACTGAAGAAGTGCCTTACACCTACACGGTTTGCAGCTACAAGGATGAAGAGCGCACCCGCAAGGTGAAGAAGTGTAGCTGGTCTGATGAAGAGCGTACCCGCACCGTGAAGGTCTGCAAGACCCGCGAAGAAGAGCGCTCCAAGACCGTGAAGGTTTGCAAGTACGTTAACGAAGAACGTGAAAAGGAATACAAGGTTTGCAAGTACGTTAACGAAGAACGTGAAAAGGAAGTCCAATACACGGTTTGCAAGCCTGAAGAGCGGACCAAGACCTACACGGTTACCCGCTACGAGTGCCAACCAGAAGAGAAGACCATCACCGTTAACGTATGCGTTCCGACGACCTGGGAAGAGGAAGTTGAAGTACGCGTTTGCAAGATGGTTGCCAAGGAAGTTGAAGTGCCAGCTCGCGGCTGCGGCAATGGTTGCGGCAGCGGCTGTGGTGGTTGCGGTTGCGGCGGCTGATTGCCCCGGTGACCTGACTTCTGCTTAAAAAATGAGACGGCCGGACTTCGATGAGGTCCGGCCGTTTTTTTATTGGGGTTCGCCTGCACAAGGAGTAAGGTTTTCACTCGGGACCGGGGACGGCGCCCCGCTCGCTAGTCATCGAGAGACGCGAGAAACGAAGCGTTAACGTCTATGCCAGCAGTGACGGCATCGGGTCGGCCTTGAGTTCGATTTCGTCTGACGCTAAAAGAGCGACCTCGTCTTGAGGCTGTGTGTCGTGCAAGCGTTCGAGCTTATCGCCCACGCATTTGTCTCGAAAATTCACGAAGGTCGATTTTCCGCGCTTTGTTGGAAGTGGACCGCGCAATCGGAGCAAGCCGCATGCGATTTCGTTGGCACATGATTGCCCTGGCAATAATAGTTATTGCATGCGCGGCGAGCGATGCCAGCGCGCAAACGGGCCCCAGCTTGTTGCCGCCTCCCTCGGAGCCTCCTTCGGAACCATGGAGCCCGCCTGCCGCAGTGCCCCCTGCTTCGCCAGAGCCGACTGTTGCTGAGGAAGCTTTGCCCACTCCGACGGGTGAAGCCGCGAACATCGATACGGCAGCCGAGGCGGCCGGATTGGCGGAGGGAGATCTTCTGGACAATAAAGATACCGAGCCGAACTGGTATCAACCCAGATATTGGATCGACCCGTTGCCGTGGAATAGCGGCATCGAGCTTGGATTGAATGGGTCATCTGGCACCAGAAACTCGTTCAGCATTCGCACGGGTGGTTATATGAAGCGTGAATCGCGCTTTTCGAAGCTCGATATGAGCTTGTACTACAACAGCACCACCGCTGGAGAAAATACTACGCAAAATAACGCCCAATACGATGTGCGAAACGATTGGTTGCTGGATGATAAATCGCCATGGACGCTCTTCGGCTCGGGCAACGTATTCTACGACCAGTTCCAAGCGTTCGACATTCAGGCAAACGCGAATACGGGTATTGGTTACCGGTTTGCAAATGAACCCAATCTAAAAGTCATCGGACGATTTGGTGGGGGTACATCGCGCGAATTTGGCGGGCCAGATGACCGATGGGTTCCTGAAGCGCTGTTCGGTTGGGAGTACAGCCAGAAGCTTTATAAGACTCAACGATTATACGGAAAGCTTGATTATTTTCCGCAGCTCGATGAACTCGAGGAGTTCCGTGTTGTTGCGGATGCAGGCTGGGAAGTTGAATTGGTGCAGCCCTCGAACATGAGCCTGAAAGTATCGGCGAACGACCGTTACGACAGCACGCCCAACGGGGCACAGCCGCATCTTGTCAATTACTCCGTGCTTTTGTTGATCAAGCTCTAATAACAGTTTGGTATCTCAAGTCGGCGTGGATGGGAGGGACCTGCCACGACACGATTCGGCTAGAGCAATCTTCAAGGTTCGACTAGGATAACTGGAGAGCCTGTCCCTATGACTCCCAGTTTCATTATGCCCGACACCGCGGCCAATTCTGTTGCTTC
Source organism: uncultured Planctomycetaceae bacterium (assembly GCA_964618225.1). GTDB lineage: Bacteria > Planctomycetota > Planctomycetia > Pirellulales > Lacipirellulaceae > JABDGM01. The sequence goes on along the minus strand of CAZTWS010000007.1, from coordinate 26,393 downwards.
CCACCCTCCTCTCCTCGCTGAATTGCAGGCGACGCTGGATCGGGAGATCCCGATGTGTGCCATGATGGGCATCAACGTCCATCATTGGAGCAACGACGGGCTGGTCATGCGGCTTCCGCTCGACCGGAACCGGAATCACCAGCAAACGGCCTTTGCCGGAAGCCTCAACGCGTTGTGTACCATTACCGGGTGGGGCTCGCTTTTTTTGCTGCTCAAGGAGCTCGACCGGCAGGGGACAATCGTGATTCGCCGGAGTTCGATCCGATATCAGGAGCCTGTAAATTCCGCCGAAATTTATGCTCGGTGCCTTCCCATTACCGCCGATGCCCGGCAGTATTTTCTGGAAATGCTCGACGACAAGGGCCAGGCCAAGCTGGAGCTGGCCGTGGAAGTAACGGGTGCCGAGGGACCGGCCGTTTCTTTCAGCGGGTCTTATGTGGTACTACCGAAGTAGCGGACTCGATTGCGACCGCCGTTTTGACAGCCAGCGGCAGCCTGGATACCCAAGTTTTGCCAATCTTGCATCTGCCATTTTGGCCGGAAATTTTCTTGGCTTAACGTAACTCTCCACTAGTCAATCATTTGCGACATGGTGTTCAGCAGTGCATATCCATGGCACGTGTCGTGCATTTATGAGTGCCAGTGAGCGACGAGCCTGCAAAAAGGTCCTAGCTCAACTTTCCGGTCAGACACATGAACGACGCTACGTGCGTCGTAAAGCATACTCAGACCAGGAACATTGTTGTTCACACAAGAGGAAGGAGAGTCAGCCATGTCACAATCAATCCAAAAGAATCGAATCAATCGGGTGGTCCCTTCGGGGTTTCCAGAGTTGGATAACCTGTTCAACCATTTCTTCCGTCCGGAAGAAGTAGCCACTTGGCGGGCACCCGCTTCGATTTGGGAAGCCGAGAACACGTTTCACATCGAAGTAGATGCACCGGGCGTCAACAAAGAGAATGTCGATCTGACGTTCGATAAGGGGTCGTTGCAAATCACATTGGAACGCAAAGCGCCTGAAGGCGAGCGCACTAACTGGCACAACGAACGTGGTTACGGAAAGGTTTCGCGGAGCGTGTCGCTGCCCGAGACTGTGGACCCGAACACGATTTCGGCCGAGCTTACGAACGGCGTGTTGCATGTAACGATCGCCAAGTTGCCGGAAGCGCAGCCAAAGAAGATCGACGTGCGAGTGAACTAACGACGTGAACCCGCACGTTTGTCAAAACACATAGGTCGATCATTGAACCGACCGCAAAGTAACCGCTTAGTGCGGTTAGATGTCCTGAGGGCTGGTGCTCGTAGCACCGGCCCTCCTTTTTTTGTGGCTTGCGTATTTGCTCGTCATTGTTTGTCGGGAGCGCGAGCGAATAGAGCATTTTGTGGTAGAAACAGACAGATTTTTGAGTTGTTGAAAACGGGTGCCGCTACGATCCTTGGCGGGTATGATAAATGCTCCTCGAAAGAGTTCCCCTCCGGCGGAGATGATGAAAACATGGTTGGTTCGCTATTTGTGTGGTTGCGTGCTGTAGCGGTGGGACTGTTCTGCATTGCTGTAGTCTCGGTAAACGCGGCAGCCCCCAAAAATGTGGTGATGTTCGTCATCGACGACCTGGGGGCAACGGACCTCGGCTGTTTCGGCAGCACGTTTTACGAAACGCCGAAGCTGGACGCCTTGGCGGCAAGCGGCATGAAGTTCACGCAGGCATATGCGGCGTGCCCGGTGTGCAGCCCCACGCGCGCAAGCATCATGACGGGGCGATACCCGGCTCGTGTTGGCGTGACCGACTTCATTGGCAACAAAAACCAGCCCGAGGTTTGGAATCGCAATACGAAGCTGTTGCCGGCACCTTATACCAATCACTTGCCGTTGGAAGAGCGCACGATTGCCGAAGCGTTGCACGATGCGGGCCGCGCGACGTTCCTGGCTGGCAAGTGGCACTTGGGTGGGAAGCGTTTTTCGCCAACAGAACAGGGTTTCGACATCAATATCGCGGGTAATGAAACGGGAAGTCCGAAAAGCTATTTCAGCCCGTACGACAATCCGGATTTGAAGGATGGTCCACGTGGCGAGCACATGCCGGCCAGGCTGGCGAGCGAAGCGTGCCATTTCATGGAGCAGAACGCGGGCAAACCGTTCTTCGTGTACATGCCATTCTATTCGGTACACATTCCGCTCAACGCGCCACGCGAATTGATCGCCAAATACGAAGCGAAGGCGGCAAAGCTCGATCACCAGGGGCCTGAAGTGGGGCGCGAGGGGCCTAAAAAATTGCGGCTCGTGCAGAACCATCCTGTATACGCGGCCGTCGTGGAGTCGATGGACACTGCGGTTGGCATGGTGCTCGACAAGCTGGCAGAGCTTGGGCTCGAGGACGATACGTTGGTGATTTTCACGTCGGACAACGGTGGGCTTTCCACGGCGGAGGGACGGCCAACCTCGAATTTGCCGCTTCGCGCCGGCAAGGGGTACTTGTACGAGGGTGGCGTGCGAGTGCCGACGATCGTTCGTTGGCCTGGCATCACTAAGGCTGGCAGCGAGTGTGATTCTCCGATTACGAGCACCGATTACTTTCCGACCATTCTTGAGGTGTTGGAATTGCCAGCCGAACCGGAGCACTGTGTGGATGCTGTGAGCTTCGCGCCATTGCTACGTGGCGAGAAGCGCGATCGCGTGCCGATGTATTGGCATTATCCGCATTACGGCAACCAGGGCGGCCGGCCGGGCGGTGCCGTGCGCGACAGCAAATGGAAGCTCATCGAATGGTATGAAGACGGCAAACTCGAATTGTTTGACCTGTCAGCCGATCCGAGTGAGAAATTGAATGTGGCAGAAGAGTACCCCGACATCGTGAACAAGATGCAAAAGCAACTTGCCGATTGGCGAAAAAAAGTTGGTGCGAAGATGCCGACGGTGAATCCCGACTATGAAGCGGAGAAAGGAGTGCAAAGGGGGAAAGTATACTGAATTGCGGTTGTCCACCGTTGTCTAGGAAAAGTCAAACAGATAAGAGGGCAAACAAAATGTTGTAGAAGGACTTGACATTTAGCGGAGAGAAGAGAGAGTCCATACTTAATTTTTCTCCATATCGTGGAAGGGATGCCATGTCTGTTAACAACAGAAAGCGGCGTCGGCAATCGGTTCAGCCGGTTCCATCTCATCTCCCACCGCGTCGGTACGGCTGGTTCTATCCTTTCGCACTGGGCTCCCTTGTTGCTGGTATCGTTGTTTTCGCGGTCACCAGCAACGTCTTGGTCAAGAGCGCCGTACACACTACATCGCCGACAACCATCGGCCCGGATTATCCGGCTCTCGGCGAATTGACCGACATGACGGACGATGAGTTGCTCCGTCAGGACCTTGCGCTAATAAACCTTCGCTGTGCGGAAAATTTGCCCGGCTCTGAGAATCTCGATATTTCAAAGTGCCTGGAGACTCTCAACCAATGGGTACAACGAGTACGGCTTGAAACAGAACGCCATTTGTATCGTGCTCACGACCCACGTTATGCCAAGCATTATCGCAACTCCGAAGCCTACTTGAAGGCTTCGATGATGGTTCAGGTTTTGCAGGAAGATCTGGGCGTCAAATACAACATGGAACGTGTTCGTGAAGTCAACTTTACGAAATCGGAAGACTTGTTCATTCACGGCATGATCGGCCGCGATAACGGCGGCACCTGCGTTTCGATGCCGGTGCTTTACACAGTGATAGGCCGCCGGCTCGGCTACCCCATTTACTTAACGACCGCTAAGGCGCACTTGTTATGCCGTTGGGACGATGGCAAGGAGCGATTCAACATCGAAGGATCGGGCGAAGGCTTCTCAGCATTCGATGATGACTACTACATGAAGTGGCCGAAGCCAATCAGCGAAGAGGAAGTGAAGGCAGGCCACTATCTCAAGTCGCTGCCTCCTGGAGAAGAATTGGCCGTGTTTCTGGCAGCCCGAGGGCATTGCTTGGAGGATAATGGACGCCGTCCCGAGGCACTTGTGTGCTACGCTCAAGCATTACAACGGCAACCCGCTTCGCCAGATTACTTTTCGTTCCTAGTCGCCACGCTGGGATTCCGTAAGAAACCGGCATTACCACAGGTTGCTCGCCAGCCCCTGAAACCTCCGATGGTGTATCCGGCGGCTCATGATCCGTACACTTATTCGAGTCCTGCTCATAGTTCGGGCACGGGTTGGTCACGACCGACAGTACCAAACCAGCCTTACAACGTATTCAAGCCTTACACACCGCCGGGCACTACGAATGGTTTTGCTGACCCGGCCGCTGATCTCGGATTCGGCCTTCGTAATGAAAGGAATCTGCAATGAACCTGAAATATGCTGCCTTGGTTGCGTGCTCTGTGTCGTTGGTTCCTAATATTGCAAGCGCATATTACGCGGCTCACATGGGGCGTTGGACAAGCCGTGATCCGTCTGGCACTCACGGGAAACTTGGAAGAGATATAATGTCCGGGCTTGAATCAAGTGGCAGGTTTGTTGCCAGAGACGCGCTTAGTCCAACAATCTCCGATCATCGAATTATCGCTGTTGGCTATCTCGACGGATTCAATTTGTACGAATACATACACAGTACCCCACCTAAGGGAAGCGATCCATCAGGTCTATTTAGTTGGCCGTGGCCAGGGAATGGGCAGTTTTGCAATAACTCAAAAGGCTGTGTTATGGTTTGGGCGGGAATAGACAAGGGGGACGACAATTTCCAAATCCTTCCTCCAGGAGGTTGCACCAGCTATTGGAAAGACCATGGTGACTCGGTATTCGATTCTTATAATGGTTGTTGGAAAAAGATACCTGGTGGAACAACTTGCCAATTTAATTCAGATTCACAAGTTGGCTATTACGGTTGCTGTAGAAAAAGTGAATCCGAAACAGGAGCCGAACCTTGGAGGCCTATAGATTGCCATAAAGATGAAAATGGGAATCCCAAAAAGCGACGTCCTCCGCGCGATAAGTGCGAGGAGTACTGTAACTGTAATAAAGCTCTGGGTACAGCATGCGTTGAGTACTGCATGAGCCAATAGATGTTTCCAACGGGAAGTCAAGCCTACTGTGGCCGTACATTTTCGCCTTCGCACACTGTTACTGTTGTTTACAGGAGTGTGTATTGCTTTGGTTGCCGCGCGCGGATTCTATAAGTTCTGTTGCGTTGGCAATTACATCGAAATCAAGGCGGGGTTCGACCGTTTGAAGGGTATTCACAATCTAAAACTAGAGGCCGAGCAAGATGGCTTTTTCGAGTTAGCGACCGTGGCTTATACGGTGTCATTTGAAATTGATGGACTAGAGGGATCCTACGTTAATGTCGGTGTGTCAAAAGATATGTTTACCGACGCAGAAGTCATTCGAATTTGTCAGATAGGAAATATGCGGCTCCTGGTTAACTACCCCGTAAATGAGCGAACAATGAGCGGTTGTGTTCCGGTGGGTCGAGGGAGCCCGCTCGCGCCACTCTTGCCCTTCAAAATCCAAAACGTTCAAGATCTGATTCAAAGATACGAGGAATTACACGATTATTTCGCGAGTTGGCCGAAATATCCCCCTGACAAAGGTGTTTTTGTTACACGCGACGGCCAAAAGTTGGATTATTTCGTGGAGCTTCAAAGCCCTCCTTAAGAACCTTTCGACTTGCTGCGGGCCCCATCCAGCACCAGAATCTCGTGACCAACGGGCAGCGTGGCAATGTGGGACCTTATTAAATCGTTGTTTCCGTTCATTCTGCTCCTGTCGTTTTGTGCGTGCGTGGCCATAGGCTTCCTTGTGGGCACTGGTATAGTCTATGTGCTCGCTGCCATTGGTCTCGGTGCAATCAGCTACCTGGTCCCTCCGATCTGCGTTTTGGTCGCTATCGTCTCCTGGTGGTGGATCGCTCGTTATCTTTTTCGCAGAATCAACGAACAGTGAGCTACTGTTGGTTTAGTTAGAAGTGGGTGTGAAGATGCCGACGGTGAAGAGCCTTTTGAATCGCAGGGGCGAACTGAACAAAAATGCTAGCCCCGGTTCAGTATTCGGCATGGTTAGTGGATCATGCTGAGCGTGGCTCCGTTTTCCTCCCAGTTTGACTGGTCTTTGTCATCGCCACCAAGTTCGCTAAACTCCGCGGCCCGGTGTTTTGGGAGGATGCGGTATGTATCGTGGCTGGCTGTGTGGTTGCGCTGTTTGCCTGGTTGTTTCTTTCGTGCCGACGCACTCTCGCGCGCAACTGAGTACGCCAACGGCTTCCGAAACACCGGCACTGGAACGAACACCTGCCGCAACGAGAGAGCCGGATGTAGGCGAGGCACTAGGGGCAGCGAAGCCGCAACCGCAGGAGAAGCTGGCTCGCATTTGGGCGAACGAGCCGCCGCTGGTGCGGATGGCGCGAGACAAGTTCGGCGCAAACTTCACGGAGACAGACGCCAAGTTCTTTGCGGCGATCGCGGCCAACGAGTGGGCCGATTTTCGTCCGTCGCCGGAAACCAAGTACGATGCCACCAAGCCTGCCTCGTGGAAAGACAGTCCCACGCTGCAGGCCGACCGCATCGTGTGGCTGTGCAGCGAACCGGCGGCCACGCAGTTAGTTCCGCATCGTGGCATTTGGCTACGTGGAGCGCGGATCGAAGGGCACCTGATTCTCTATCGCTGCACGGTGCCCTTCTCGCTGGCGCTGGTCGATTGCATCATCGAGAACGGCGTGAACGTTCGCAATGCGAAGTTGCAGCATCTTGATCTCACGAATAGTTGTAGCGCTCGCATCGAAGGACGTGGCGTTGAAGTGGCCGAGAATGTGTACCTGCTGCGAACTGCCGTTTTTGGGGGCATCGACTTGATCGAAGCGAAGATTGAAGGCGACCTCGACATGGACGGCGGGTTGGCGTTCCACGGCACGTCGACCGAGGAGGTTCAGAAGCCAGGCACCGCGATCAATCTTTACGACGCAAAAATTGGCGGCGACGTGAAGCTGGGCAATAAGTTTCGCTCCTACGGTCGGGTGAGCATGAACGGCATTCGCATCGGCCGAAGCCTAAACTGCAGTGGCGGCGAGTTGCACGGCATCGGCGAATCGGCACTCGATGTGGATCGCGCCCATGTTGGCCGCAATGTGAGCCTAAACGGCGGGTTCGTAGGCGACGGTTGCGTGGACCTCCGACGTATTCGGATTGAAGGCGATTTGGATTGCGACACGGCCCAACTGGATGGTGGCAAATACTCGGCCCTGATTGCCGACTTGGCCGACATCGCGGGCCAGGTTTACCTGGGCGACGGACTCCACGCGAAGGGTGAAGTACGATTCGTGAGCGCGGTCATCGGCAAAGATGCCGATTGCGACAACGGGCACTTTCTGAATCCCGAGGGGAGCGCCTTAAGCTTCGACAGCACCGTGATTGGCCGAAGCTTGCGCATGGGCTATGACACGACGGCCGCCACGGATAAAGATACGACACTGCCCCCTGGTTTCCTCACCCGCGGCTCGCTTCGATTGTACGGCACGCATATCAACCAAGATCTTTTGGCAAGCGGCGGACAATTTGAAGCACCCACGGGGCAAGCCATCGTGGCCTGCAACCTGCGCGTGGCCAATCGAGTCGTAATCTCGGGATCAAAAGTCATCGGGCAATTCGATCTTTCGGCGGCCGACATCGAACATGAACTCGACCTGCGCGGCAGCACGTTCGACGGCAGGCAGGCATACAACCAGATCGCGATTTGGGCCAACGGCATGACGGTGCGCGGGCATGTCCACTGCAACCAAATCGATACGCCTGAAGAAATCTGGCCGTTCCGTGTCGATGGCCTGATGTCGTTTCAGTTCGTCAACATTGCAATGTCGTGGAATTTGTACGGTGCGCAGCTCATCAATGCCGAGGGCGACGCGCTGGAAGCCAGCGATTGTCGGGTGGGCGGGTACGTGAATCTCGACAATATGGACATCGACGGCCGCATGATTTTTTCGCGCGCGAAGATCGACGGCATGTGGATTCTGTCGCGTGTGCTGCATCCGGAGAAAATGCAACTCGACATGCGATTCGCGCATGTTTGGGTCATTAAAGATGAAAAGCTGGAAGACTGGCCGCGAGCCGGAAAACTGCAACTCGAAGGTTTTGTATACGACCATTTCGACGACGATTCGCCACTGAGCGTCGAAGATCGACTTGCCTGGCTGCGTCTGCAGTATGCACCGCCTAAAGACACGATGGCCAACGCTGATAAAACCGATGACGGCAAACGCTCAGACAAGACGGCCGACTATCGTATTCAGAAACAACTCGATCGCTCTCAAGCAAAACTAACACACCCTGCGCGCGAGCACGTGACCGCCAGTGACGGCAAAGGTGCCACGGACAGAGTCGTTCAAGCAAGTTACGATACGACCGTGGAAACGGAAGCATCCTTGGCGGAGAATACGCAGCCAGAAACGCAAACAGAAAACGTTGATACCGAAGGGCCTGCGCTAGGCGGCGAGCACGCTTTGCCGAATGAGCAAACTACCGAATCGGCATCTGTACCGGCTCCGCATGTTGCGCTGCCCGATCCGGCGGGACGACGATACATTACGCAACCGTATACACAGCTTGCGGCCGTGTATCGAGCAATCGGCCAAGATGAGCAGGCGAATGCGGTGCTGGTGGCACGTGCCGAAAGACTGGGCGAGTTGGCTCCGCCGTTCAGTGCCCAAGGGTTATGGTATCGATACTTGGGCCGACTAATCGGTTATGGCTATGAGCCATTTCGTGCAATTAAGATCGGCATCGGCATCGTGATCGTGGGCACGGTGGTGTTTGCGATTGGTGCGCGACGACATCTGATGGCTGAAACCAAGCTGGCCGAGCGAGTGATTTCGCAAGAAGATGAAGAAGGGAATGTCACCACGACTTATCCGCGGTTTAACGCCTTTATTTATTCACTCGACGTATTTCTGCCGTTCGTAGACCTGCACCAAATCTGCTACTGGATACCGGGTGAACGCAACACCAAGCCGCGAAGCCGCAATTGCTTGATGCATATCGGCAGCTACAAAGTGAAATGGAGCGGCTTGCTGCGAACTTATTTCTGGTTCCAAACCCTGGCCGGTTGGACATTATGCACGTTGCTCGCCGCGGCAGTGACGGGTATTGTGGAGAGTTGATCTTCGGGGAGTTCGTTCTTGAACCACGAAGCCACCAAAGCACGAAGTTATTTCAACAACCGTTACCCACCAAGCAACTCTTCGTGTCTTTGAGCCTTCGTGGTTTAATCAAGGATTGGGCCGGTTTCATTTCGGCCAGCCACCGTGTTTTGATGGCGTCTTGCGTGCCATAAGTTTTTGATTGCGAAGGATTCCTGCGACAGGGCAACCAATTTTCCGGCATGGTATGCTGTCTAGGAACAAATGCGACGTATTGGCACGGGCATTGCACCTAATTCTTGCCCATAAGCCCCAATAAACTTTTCCGAGAGCCGCGATCGTGGCCGAACTGGTTGGGCAGTTGGCAAAATTGCGAAGCGGCCACCCCTTGCTGAAGTGCCCCTATGAAAATCGGCTTTGCCGTCAACGACGTTCGTACCGAAGACCCCGCCTACACGACCACTCGGCTTGCCATGGCGGCGGTGAATTTGGGGCACAAAAGTTACACGTTCGGCGTGGGCGATTTCATGTATGCGGCCGACGGTTCGATCCATGCGCGAGCCCGCACGACAAACGGCAAAACGCATAAGTCGCTGGAAAAGTTCCTGAAACTGCTTCAATCGGAGGAAGCGTCGACCGAAACGATTTGCCTCGATGATCTCGATGTGCTGCTGTTACGGAATGATCCTTCGACCGACGCGACAGATCGGCCTTGGGCGGCATCGTCGGGCATTTTGTTCGGACAACTCGTGGCAGCTCGTAGCGTGTTGGTTCTTAACGATCCGGAGCATTTGGCGCTCGCGCTAAACAAGACTTATTTTCAACACTTCCCGGAAGAAGTGCGTCCGAAAACCTGCATCAGCCGGCATGTGGATGAGATTAAGCATTTCATCAACGAACAGAAGGACCGGGTGGTGATCAAGCCACTGCAAGGTTCGGGCGGCAAAAATGTATTCCTTGTGGGCGAGGATGAACGTGCGAATTTGAACCAGATGATCGATGCGGTGATTCGCGACGGTTATTGCGTGGCCCAAGAGTATCTGCCTGCGGCGAGCAAAGGCGATGTTCGGCTGTTTGTGATGAACGGTCGCCCGCTGATGCACGACGGCAAGTACGCGGCGTTCCGGCGAGTGAACAAATCGGGCGATGCGCGGAGCAACATGCACTCTGGCGGCGAAAGCGAGCCGGTCGAAGTTACCGACAAAATGTTGCGACTGGTGGAGATTGTTCGCCCCAAGCTGGTTGCAGACGGCATGTTCTTTGTAGGGCTCGATATCGTGGAAGATAAGCTCATCGAGATCAACGTGTTCAGCCCTGGCGGACTCGGCAGCGCAAGCCAGTTTGCCAATGTTGATTTCTCTACGGTTGTCATCCAAGAACTCGAACGCAAGTCGCAGCTCCGGCGTTATTACGGAGCCCGGATGACGAACGTGGAACTGGCGACCATGTAGCAATTCGAGAATACTGCGGGATTACGTGAGGATTCTTTGAAGATTAGCGCGGATTAGTGTTCCTAAACCTTCTGCTTGGTAACTCGCGCCGCGTCGGATAGTTGGCGGACCATTTGGCTGGGGTCTTGGAGTTCGTCGAGCAGGTCGAGCTGTCGCTGTGCGGCGCTGGGATTTTCGGCAACATGAATGCAATGTTGCAAATGGTGCTCGCAGCGGAGGTGGCCTGCGGTTGGTGCTAACTGCTCGACAAGCCGGGCTACCGTATCGGCTACGGTGGCCGAACGATAGGTGTTCGTATCCACGAGTTTCGCCCGGTTGCCAAATCTGGCCGCGCGCCATTTGTTTTGCTGCACCATCATGGGGTGACTATCCGATTGGTAGGTGCCGTTGTCGATTTCGTCCGATAGGGCTTTCACCAGGCATTGCACGAGTGCGGCGATTGCCAGAGTGTCTTTGAGGTTGCCTGGCATGTCGCACACGCGGACTTCCACCGTTCCGAAATTGTGATGAGGGCGAACGTCCCACCAGATTTCGCGAATCGTGTTGATGAACCCCGTATCGATCATGTGGTTCACAAGCCACACGTACTCGCTCCAATTGCGCATTTGCGTGGGCAGGCCGGCGGTTGGCAAGCCTTCCATAACTTTCGAGCGATGCGAGTGAAGCCCGGTGCGGCGGCCTTCCCAAAACGGGCTGCTGACGCTGAGTGCGAGCAGCGTGGGCAGATGCCGCATGATGCGGTCGCAAATCATGATGGCCTTGTCGCCCGAGTCGACGCCGACATGAATGTGCAGGCCGAAGGTAACAAGCCGGCGGGCCATTTCTTGCAGGAGATTAACGAGTTGCAAGTAGCGGGCATCGGGGGTGATGCGTTGTTCTTCCCAACTTGAAAACGGGTGCGTGGCCCCCCACCACAGTTTAAGGCCTAGTGCGTCGCAGGCAGATTCTACCGTGGCAAGTTTGCCGCGCAGGTCGCGGTCGGCATCGTCAATCGTTTCGCACACGCCCGTGTTGATCTCGATGACGCACTGCATAAGCTCTGGCTTGAAGTTCTCTGCCTCGTGCTTGGTCGATTCATCGGCAACGAGCCTTGCTTGCAGCAGGCCAAAAGCACTGGTGAGCGCGAGCGATTCGGCATCGAGAAGTCCGAGTTCCAGCTCGATACCAACCGTAGGACGCTCGTTTCGTCGGAAGTCGATTTTGGCCATGAGAGAGTGGAAGGGTGGGAGGGTAGAGAAGAATGCTGCTGGCCTCACAGAGACAGGCCTATGGTGGCTTGCTATTTCAACTTTATCAACCTTAGCTGGTGGATTGTGGTTTAGAGTATTCGATGATCACGCGGGCAAGGATTTTGGCACCAATAGCGAGGCACCGCTCGTCCACGTCGAACGTGGGTGTATGGAGCCCCGTCCATTTGCCTTGTTCGCCTGCCGCTCCAAGTCGAAACATGACACCAGGCACTTGTTCGAGATACACGGCAAAGTCCTCGCTACCCATGCTGGGTCGCTGCAACATGGCAATGTTGTCTGGGCCCAGCAGGCTCATGGCTTCGGCCATCACGAGCGTGGTTAGCCGTTCGTCGTTCATCACGCTCGGCGTTCCGCCGTCGAACCATACGTTTACCTGTGTGCCGGTGACTTGTTCAATCCCGGCCGCCAACGTGCGAATGTGGCCGATCGTTTTCTCACGCACATGGCGATCGAGCGTACGCACGGTGCCATCGAGCACGACTTGCTCCGGAATCACATTACCATTCTGCCCGCCGTGGATTTGGCCGAACGACACGACCACGGCGTCTTGGCTATCGGTGGCTCGCGGCACGAATTGATAAAGCGTGCTGATGAGCTCAGCTGCGGCCGCGATGGGGTCGGTGGACTCGTGAGGCCTAGCCGCGTGCCCACCACGACCCTGCACGACGACACGCAGAGCATCGCAACTGGCGGTAAATACGCCAGAGCGAATGGCGATCGTCCCCACCGACCGCGTGGGATCGACATGAACCGAAAAAATAGCGCTAACATTCTGCAACGCTTTGGCTGCGACCATGGCCTTCGCGCCGTCGCCGGTTTCTTCGGCCGGTTGAAAGATACCGCGCCACGTAACGGGCCAGGGCAACGTGCCGTCGAGACGCATCTGTTCCAAAGCCGAAAGCGTGCCGAAAACCGTGGCCGAGTGGGCATCGTGGCCGCAGGCGTGCATTACTTCATGCACGGTGCTTCGATACGGCGTTTGCTTTTGGTCTTGAATGCGGAGAGCGTCGATATCCGCCCGAAGCGCGACCCGCCGGAGAGCCGATTGATCGCGGCTATCGACGATGACGCCGCACCCTTCGGGGCCCATGCGCACGGGCAGCCGCATTTCATCGAACAGTTGGTAGAGATGCAAGCTGGTTTGCAACTCTTCGCCGCTGGGCTCGGGATGCGCGTGCATATGACGCCGCAACGCGACCATTCGGCCGCTCAACGCATCAACCGCCGCATCTAGTTTCGATTGCCAGGGCATTTAGTTAACCACAGAGGCACAGAGGGCGCGGAGGTTACTTGAAGTAGTTTTTAAAACCACCAAGGCACAAAGACACGAAGAGCTTAAACCGCTACTCGAACTTTTCGATGATTACGAAAACAGTTTGCAGACGTGGATAACTTCCAAATAGATTCTTCGTGCCTTAGTGGTTCAAAATTCCTCTTCCGAACCTCCGTGCTCTCCGTGCCTCCGTGGTGAATTCCTCCGATTCATTACTTCACAAATTCAGGCACCACAAGTTCAGGCAGCACGCCGGCTTCGTGGCCTTTGGCCAGGAAAAGCTCCACGGCCTGCCGGCCGCGCGGCCCGAAATCGAGAGTCCAATCGTTCACGTACATTCCTACGAATTGATCGGCTTGCGAGTCGTTCAAATCGCGGCCGTACTTCATGGCGTAGCCAAGTGCGTCTTTGCGATTGGCAAGACCGAACTCGATACTTTCCTTGAGCAGCCGCTGGATTTCGCGGGCCGCTTCGATACCGAGATCCTTACGAATGGCGTTGGCACCGAGTGGCAACGGCAGGCCCGTTTCTTCTTTCCACCACACGCCCAAGTCGATGATGAGCTTGAGTGCATGGTCACCGAACGTGAGCTGGCCTTCGTGGATGATCAGACCGGCATCAATCGTTTGGCCTTCGTATTCCCCCGCTACGACTGCCGGGATGATTTCGTCGAACGGCACTTCGACGCATGAAAAATCGTTGCCCAGATAGAGCCGCAAAGCCAAATACGCACTCGTGAGCTTGCCTGGCACTGCAATCGTTTTCTCGCGGAGTTGTTCCTTCGACATCGCCTCGCGTGCCACGACCATGGGGCCGTAACCATCGCCCATGCTCGCACCGCACGTACACAGAATGTACTTGTCGTGCAAAAAAGCGTAGGCATGGATGCTAACGGCCGTGAGTTCGAGTTCGGCTTGGAACGCACGCTGATTGAGCGTTTCGATATCGACCAATTCGTGGGTAAACGCGAAGTCGCCCGTGTCGAGCAAATCTTTGGCGAGCGCGTAGAACATGAAGGCATCGTCCGGATCGGGGCTATGGCCGACGCGGACCAACTGCTTGGTGGAATTCACAGGTCGCGGTCCTTATGCGGTGTTTCAATACCGCATAATATCACGCTTCGTGCAGGTCGCCCACCGCTTCAGGCTTGCAAAGAAATGCCGGAAACCGGCGCTGCCGTTCGCCCCATGGTTAGCATCGCGGGTGGCGGAGCGGTGGCGGTAGCTTTGCCGCTATTGAGCTTTTCGCATACCTGCTGCCAGGTTTGGCGTTCGAGTTCCAAAACCCGCATCACATCGGCAAGCGCCGTGGAACTGGAATTCATGGTCGCTTCGCTCGCACGGCGGAAAACAAACCAATAAAGTGCGGCCAGCTTGCCGTTGACCTCTGACTTCGCCTGTCGAACGCCGGCCAGCAGTTCGCCCGCGATATCGAGCAACCTCCCTAGCGGTTCGATAGCCCCCGCGGGATTTCCCGCATTGAGCTCGGCCTCGGCCTGCCGGCCAAATCGCAAGGCACCCTCGACGAGCATCAAATGCAGCCGCGGCGGCGAGGCGGTAAGCACCTTCGATTCCAAATACTGCAAATGCTGCGGCAACATTTCTACAATTCCAATAATGGTTACGATCGCGAACGGCTTGTTAGCGGGGGAATCACTTGGATTCCGGCTAGAGCAGACAGATTTTGCTGCATCCCGGCAATCGTGGATTCGAGTTGCGCAAAAGTCAGCATCAAACGCCCGCGTTCACGTGTAAGACGCTCATCCATAAATGTAATGCGTTCGGAGTTTGCCTTAATGACATCGGCTAAGGATTGAGCCCGTGTTGCGAGCAATGAGTTTTTTTCTCCTGCTAACGCTTCGATCGTCGTTTTCAACTTGGCGGAAACGCCTAAAGTTTTATCGGTGAACAGCCGCTCCACAGCGGCGGAGTCTTCGTCTAACGCTGCTTGTAGCTTGGAACCGTCGAGCACTAGCTTGCCCTTGTCGTTGAAGCTCAGGCCAATGGATTCCAGCGAGCTGTATTGCCCCACACCAATGAAGCGCCCGGAGAGAACACGATTCAAATCGGACTCGACACGTAGCGCAGCCGTCGTTCCAAACAGAATGCCGGTCGAAAGCCCCTCCGAATCGAACGATGTCACTTCATCGAGATTCGTCCGCACGGAATTAAATGCGGCCACGAAATCGTTAATCGCGCTGGAGATTTGCGTTTGCGCCTTCGAAATGCTGACGGTCACATTTTGAGTCGCCGGTGCAACGACGGTCAGCTCAACGCCTGGCACGACATCGGTGAATTTGTTATCAGAAGAGCGCACCAACAGGCCCGTGCTTCCGTTTTGGCCGCCAATCTCCAACACGGCATCGCTTGCCACCACCAACTCGGTGAAGTCGAGGTTGGCCGCGACACCATCCACAAGCAGTTCGTTGCCAGAGCCCGTGGTATCCGCGGTCATCATCAACCGGTACCCGGTGCCATCGTTGATAATGCTGGCCGTTACGCCCGCTTTGAGATTGTTAATTTTCGTAGCCAGAGCATTAAGACCAGTCTGCGCAACATTCTTTGAAAACGTCCCGGCACCGTTGATTGCCTTACGTGCGACGTCGTCGATCGTCAGTGTCGTGACATTGCCGGTAAGGCCCAGGTCGGCAGCCGTTCGTCCGCCTGCTACTTCTTGCACTTTCAGCGTGCCCGAACCATGGGCCGTGTCGTACAGCAGAATCCCCGTGCCGGCATCGTTGATGCGCGCTTCGACACCAATATTTGTCGCGTTGATTTTTGCAATGACATCCGAGACAGTCGTCACGCTGGTGTTCACCGTCACGGCCGCCGAATTGCCGTTGGTGTCCGTAATTAGGAACGTGCCTTGCGCAACGCCAGTTCCTTTATTCAACGACGACAGTTGAATTTCATTCGTTACGCTTTCGAGGCCACTTAAATCGACCGAATAGCTCGAGGTGCCGTCGATCACCTGTCGGGGCGTGCCATTCACATCGCGGGTTGTCGCAACGCCGGCCAGCCGTAACGCTTCGAGCGTTTTGTGGTTACCCACATTGGCCAGTTGCAGTGAACCCGCGCCACTCGCCGTATCGACGATGATAATCCCGTCCCCAGTATCGTTGATGCGTGCTTCGACATCGACCGTTGTCAACGCGTTGATTCGGTCGATGATATCTCCCAGTGTTTTGGCTTCGTTCCCAGGCATATTAAGGTCGACCGCGCCTACTTTGCCCGAACTATCGGTGATGCGAATATCGCCGGCAATGATTCCTTCGCCACCAAGAAGCGAAGAAAGCAACGTCGCGCGGCTAACCTGCTGGCGGTTTAACGAACCGCTGTTGATGCTCGCTGCCGCCTCATTACTAACGATCCCCAGCGCGGTAGCCGATGCGTTGGCATCGCCATCGACCACAATGAAGTTGCTTGCCGTGCCGTTGGTCGTATCGACCAACTCGATCCCGTTTCGGGCCGTATTGATTGACGCAGTAACGCCTGTCGCTTGGCTGTTGATCGCGGCAACAATTTGCCCAAGCGTCTCGGCACCAGCCAGATTTACATTCGACGTAACATTATTACGATTCGTGATCGAAATAACGCCGAGTTCGCTGCCCAGCCCCTGCCCTGCTTTCAAAGCCGAAACAAGCGTATCGCGCAAGCCGCTAATCAATCGGCGGCCGGTGATCGTGTCGCCACTGGCATCGCTGGTAAGGCCTAAAGCGTCTGCTACGGTACCTGTGCCGACATTCGAGACCGTAAAATCGCCGCTCCCCGTCGTAAGGTCTTTTAATTCAATGCGATTGCCGTCCGACGCAATCGATGCCGACAACTTGGCCGGGTCGGCCGCATTAAGAGCAGAAATAACTTCGCCGAGCGTCTTCGCCGAGCCGAGGTCGATGCTTAACACCGATTCATCGGCAAACGTGATTTCCAAGTCGTTGCCGGCTGCCAGTGGCACACCAATGCCGTCGTTTAACGAGGCGAGTTTTGTGCCCGAATGCAGTCGAAACACATCGGATCCGGTCGCGGTATCGCTCGCCACGTTGATTCCGGCGAGGCCCAAGTCGAGTGCGGTTTTGCCGGTGCCAACATCCTGCACCTTCAAGTTGCCGGTGCCGCCCGACACATCCGTCAGCACGATTTGATCGTCGCTGATCGAAGCCGACACGCCGGCCGACGTATTATTGTTGATCGCCCGCAGCACATCATCCACGGTGCTGGCCATACGCAGGTCGATATCGGCCGTGCTACCCGAGCGATCCGTAATGCGAATGGTTCCGGCACGCACTCCCGCGCCACCGTTCAATTCACTAAGCGCGACGCCTTTATCAACAAATCCGCCGAAGCCGAACTTGAAGACGCCCGAGGTGTTCAAGTCGGAAACACTTTGCAGGCTCGCGCTAACGAGCTGGTGAGCCGTGGCCGTTTGAATCGGACGAAACTGGTAATTGCCAACCGCCGGATTTCCACCATCGACAATCGTGGCCTTTAACGCAGACTCATTGCTCGAAGCAACCGACTTACCCGAGAATAAAGAACTTGCGCCGAGGCGATTCGACTCGAACTGAAACGCAAGCACCAGCGACGTGAGCCTCGTGATTGCCAGCCGTTCGTTATCGATCGTTTGAGTTCGATTCGCAATGATATTGCGCGGCTGAGCGGCGATAGCCATAAGCTTCGTAACGGTTTCCTCGATCGGGATACCCGAGATGAGGCCAACGCTGGAAGTGATTCGGCTCATGGAAGAAGCTGTCGGCTGGGGGCGGCCGGCCGTCAGCCAGTCGTCGGATATTTAAGTGGCATCGTTCTCGACAATGCTAGCAAGGCGCGCGCAACTCTACCGAATATATCGACCAGAAGGAGACGGGAACTGGATGGCAGAGTGCCGAAAACCACTTCATTCCCCGGCACCAACGACGCTTTACGCAGAAACTCCCAAATAACCGCCCCCCACCTCACCCCCACCCCGCACATCATCACCCCCTCCCCCACCACCCCAACGGACTGGTCGCTTCAGCGACCAGTAGCCCCCGAGCACGCCCCTCCCCCACCTTGATTCAACCACCAAGACATAAAGACACGAAGGTTGACGAACAAACCTCTGCGGAACTGAATGATACTTCTTCCTAATAACCAACTCCAACGACCTAAAAATCATTGCGCCAGCAGAAGCCCGGTGCCACTGCTGGCTTGTCCCAATGCTGTTCGGCACGAAGTGTGCTGTTAGCCTGGTAGCCGCTGATCGAGGGATTTTCTTGTCGAGGAGAGTGTCGTAGGCCGAGTGCTGGGGAGTGTAGCGCGCAGCATCGATTGCCGCATGGCGGAAGGGTTCGAACTTCTGCTACACGTGGTGTCGTTTTAGTTTTTCGAGGTGGGCCAGCAATTCTTCCTAATCGGCCCAGCCGCTGAAGTAGAATTGAATCATCTCGAAAGTTCGGAGGGTCGGCTTGCGGCCCGTCCAGAGACTGATCAGCAGGCAGACGATCATCGCGCAGTAGGTCTGGATCTGAATTCCCACCGGATCGTGGCTCAGCAGGTGGCGGCAGCCGAGCACGTGCTTGAAGAAGCGAAAAAACAGCTCGATCGTCCAGCGGTGTTGGTACACCACCGCCAGCACGTCCGCCGGGACATCCACGAGGTTGGTGGCCAACGTAATCTCCTCGCTGGCCGCGTGGCCCCGCTGGGGATGGCGGCTGACTTGGAGTCGCACCACCCGCACCGGATGATCAGGGTGTTCGATCCACGATGCACCTTCTTGAGTTCCGAGGCTTGCTGGATGCCACGCAACGAAGTGGCGATCGGATTGAAGAAGTACAGCAGGCATCAAAAGACAATACTGGTCCATGAAGAGTTGCCGATTGCCGGACTTGTCACGTCCGCAACCAACTTCATGCAGACACTCCACCAGCGGCAGCAGCTTCGCCAAAGCTGCCTCACCCCCTGCACGTCTCGCTCCTCAATCTTGTTGCGTCCAGCCATCACCAATCAAGACCAATCAAGATAACCTAAACCACACCAACGCGCCACAGCACCTTTAAGCGCGCAAATACCGTGCCGAACAGCATTGGGGCAAGCCAGCAGTGGCACCAAGCCGTGCCCTCGGTGCCTCTGTGGTGAATTCCATCCGACAAAGTTATTTTTGTGGCATCCTTAACCTCAGAATTGTAACCATCTCGCCCCGCGAGATGAATTTCCGCTCGCGGAGCGAACAGCCTACGATGCTCCAACCACGGCTTTCCGCACGTAAGCCGCCGCACTCGACCATCAAGAGCAAAATCGGCTAGAATTACGAGCTCTTTCAGCAATCGATCAACGGTTGCCAAGAGTGCCCTAGCCCCCGACCCCCAGCCCCCGGCCCCCAACATGTTCGAAGCCCTCCAAGACGGTCTCTCCTCCGCGCTCAAAACCCTGCGCGGTCAGGGCAAACTCAGCGAATCGAACATGCGCGACGGCCTCAAGCTCGTCGAAAAATCGCTGCTCGAAGCCGACGTCAGCTTCCACGTCGTCCGCGAGTTCATGGCTCGCGTTTCCGAAGAAGCCGTCGGCGAAAAGGTGCTCAAGTCGCTCAACCCGAGCCAGCAAGTCGTCGGCATCGTCTACCAAGAGCTCATCAATTTGATGGGCCCGGTCGACCACTCGCTTCATCTCAAAGCACCGAGCGAAGTCACCGTGCTCATGATGTGCGGTCTGCAAGGATCGGGAAAAACCACGAGCACCGGCAAGCTGGGCCGCATGCTCAAATCACGCGGTCGCCGCCCCTTGCTCGTGGCGTGCGACTTGCAACGCCCCGCCGCTATCGACCAACTCCATGTGCTCGGCGAACAACTCGACATCCCCGTCTACTCCGACCGCACCAATAAAGACCCCGTCGCCGTCGCCAACGCGGCCGTCAAAGAAGCCAAGAAGCATAACGCCGACGTCGTCATCCTCGACACGGCCGGCCGACTCCACATCGACGACGAGCTCATGGCCCAGCTCGAACGCATCGACCGCCAAATCGTACCGCAACAAGTGTATTTGGTCGTCGATGGCATGACGGGCCAGGATGCCGTCAACAGCGCCAAAATCTTCAACGAAAAGCTCGAGCTCGACGGCGTTATCATGACCAAGCTCGATGGCGACGCCCGCGGCGGCGCGGCGCTATCCGTCAAAGAAGTCACCGGCGTGCCGATCAAGTTCATCGGCACCGGCGAACACCTAGACGCCCTCGAAGAGTTTCATCCCGACCGCATGGCCGGCCGCATTCTCGGCCAAGGCGACTTGCTCACGCTCGTCGAAAAAGCGCAGCAAGAATTCGATGCCGACGAAATGGCGCGGCAGGAAGAAAAACTACGCAAAGGCGAGTTCACGCTCGACGACTTCCGCAAACAACTTTCGCAAATCGGCAAGTTGGGCCCGCTGCAAAAAGTCATGGGCCTCATCCCCGGCATGGGCAAACTCAGCGACATGATGGGCGATGTCGATCCCGAGAACGACATGAAACGCCTGTTCGGCATCATCGACTCGATGACCCCCGCCGAACGCCGTACCCCGTCGAAGTCCATCGATCAAAGCCGTCGCCGCCGCATCGCCGCGGGGGCCGGCGTGCAGCCTAATGAAGTCGGCGAACTCATCAAACAGTTCGACGCCATGTCGCAAATGATGACCGCCATGGCCGGCAAAGGCATGCGCGAACGCATGCGCATGATGCAACAAGTGCAATCCGGAATCATGGCCAACCCCGGCGGCCTCAGCGTGCAAAAAAAAGGCACCGGCAAGCGACTCTCCAACGCCGAGAAAGCAAAACTCAAAAAGCAGCGCGAAAAAGAACTACGCAAACGCAAACGCGACGACAAACGTGGCGGCTAGCGCGAATCCCCAAACAAGCACGTAGCGTGGGTGCTTCCGCACCCACGTATTGCGGCTCTTTTCAAGCACCAAGCTTTTAGCGGCCGCGGCAACACCGTCCAACCAGCGAACGGCCTAACAAAACAGTAAACCCAAAAACGCACGAGAGAACACTCCTCAAATTCGAGTACCGACACTTATTGAGTCTTGCTTTGAGAATGAACGGGCGCAGTGGCTGTCGGCTATCGGCTTTCAGCTATCGGCAAGACGGTTTGGCTGACAGCCGACGGCCGATAGCCCACTAGCACGCGCATTGCTGTAGGGGCACCTCCGACGCCGATTTCCCATTGTGCAGGTGGCCGGAAAAAATACCTGTACAAAAACCCATCGTTTGATATATTGGCCTTCAAGTACCGTGGCCCCTAAAGCCACCTGCCCCACCCTCCGATAAATTCCGATAAATTCGGTTCCGTTCTATAACCCCCCCCGGGCAACGCTCGCACTGCGCCTCCGCCCCCCACCCCTAGCCCCCAATCCCCAGTTACCCCCACCCATGAAAAACTTGTCCCCTTCGCCAAAACTTGTCCCCTTCCGGGAAATACGCACTTTTTCATTCACACACAAACCTGTCCCCTTGAACTTCAGCCCCTAGGTTGAAGTTAGAAAGATGACAAAGCGAGCCGGGGCGTCCTCGCCCCCGAGAGTAAAGTCCGGGGCGGAGGGCAGGGCCGATCAGTTTTTCAAGTCAGGCAGCCCACCATGGAAACTGATCGCCCCAAAAACCCCACAACGCCCTCCGACGGACTGGTCGCTTCAGCGACCAGTCTGCCCCCCCAGGAAAAGCATTCCATCCTTGAAAAGTACACTTCAGCATGAAAAACAGATCGACCCCACCCGGCCACAAAACGGGGCTTGCCCAGTCACCCCCAAATACTGCAAAATGATGGATTCCCAACCCAAATAGAACCGCCCAAGGCGTGGCGGAAAAAATAACCCGCGGAAGCTCCGAGTCCTGAGTTTTACTCCCGGCTCCTTGCTCCCCGCTCCCAGCTCAAACACTCGGAGTCAGTTGTGTCAGTTCGCATTCGTATGAAGAAGTTGGGCCGAGCCCACCAGCCCTTTTTCCGGATCTGTGCCGTCGACAAACGCGCCCCTCGCGATGGTCGTGTCTTGGAAGAGCTCGGCACCTACGATCCACGCGTTCCAGACACCGACGCCCGGGCAATCTTCAACGCCGAACGCGTCGACTACTGGCTCGGCGTTGGGGCTCAGCCATCTGAAAACGTGGCCGTGCTAATCAAAAAGTACGGCACCAACGGCACGCATGTAGACGCCCAAAAAGTCGCCCTCGAAAAGCTGGCCGCTCCCAAATCGATCCCCGATCCGGGCGCACCGGTTAGCTTGCCCAAACCAAAGAAAACCAAGGAAGAACTTGCTGCTGAAGCTGCAGCCGCAGCCGCTCCTGCCGCCGAGGCGGCCGAACCCGCTGCCCCTGAAGCAGCCGAAGCTCCTGCTGAAGAAGCATCCGCCGAAGAAACAACGCAGGAAGGTTAAAACAGTAATTGCAAATTGCAAAATAAGAATTGCAAATTGCAAATTGGATTCGGCCCCGAACTTCCGCCATTTTTCAATTTGCATTTGAAATTTTGCACTCTGCAATTTCCGCATAATGAGAATCGATGTTCTGACCCTGTTCCCGGAAATGTTTTCCGGATACCTGGGCCAGAGCTTACTGAAGCGAGCCATCGACGCCGGAATTGTCGACATCCAAGTCCACAACATCCGCGATTGGGCTCAAGGAAAACATAAGCAAGTAGACGACCGGCCGTTTGGCGGTGGACCG
This sequence comes from uncultured Planctomycetaceae bacterium, assembly GCA_964618225.1. GTDB lineage: Bacteria > Planctomycetota > Planctomycetia > Pirellulales > Lacipirellulaceae > JABDGM01. Next base: position 3,656 of record CAZTWS010000007.1, on the reverse strand, counting down.
GGGATGGTCCTGCGACCGGAACCGGTTGTCGATTGCACCGAGGCCGTGCAGGGGCAGAGCAGGGAACCAGGACACCTCATCCTGCTCACCCCGCAAGGCCGACGGCTCGACCAGCGAGTCGTGGAAGAATTGGCCAGCCGCCCACGGTTGGTCATGATCTGCGGCAGATACGAAGGCATCGACCAACGAGCCATCGACCTGCTCCAGCCCGATGAACTGTCGATCGGCGATTACATCCTCGGCGGTGGCGAAGTCGCCGCCATGGTGGTCATCGACGCGGTCGCCCGGCTCGTGCCATGCGTACTGGGAGACGAAGAAAGTAACCGACAAGACTCGTTTTCCGGCGACCCGCCGTTACTCGAGTTCGCACAATACACTCGCCCGAGAGAATATCGCGGCCTCGCCGTGCCCGAAGTGCTGATGACCGGCAACCACCCGGAAATCGCCCGCTGGCGCGAAGAACAAAAACTACAACGAACACGCCAACGCCGAGCCGACCTGCTCGGCGAAAGCGACGAAAACCAACGATCCGACGTTTAATAGAAACTTCACCACAGAGGCACAGAGGATTTGCAGGATGTGGGATGGTGGATACAGGGGGCAGGGTACCGAATGGAATGCCTTGGCCCTGTCCCCCGCATCCACCATCCTGAATCCTAAATCAAGTAATTCTCCTCCGTGCCTCTGTGCTTAAAAAACAAGTCAACCGCAGGATACGATCATGAGCCAGCAAATTCTCGAACTCGTCGAAAAGGCGAGCCTCAAATCGGAAGCTCCAACCTTCACCATTGGTGATACGGTGGACGTCCACACCAAAATTCTCGAAGGCGACAAAGAACGCATTCAGATCTTCACCGGCGTGGTGATTGCTCGTAGCGGTTCCGGCAGCCGCGAGATGTTCACCGTTCGCCGCATCGTGGCCAACGAAGGCGTCGAGCGCAAGTTTCCGCTCCACTCGCCTAAGATCGAGAAAGTCGTCGTGGTCCGTAGCGGCGTGGTCCGTCGGGCCAAGCTGTACTTCCTCCGCGATCGCGTCGGCAAGGCCGTGCGCCTCAAAGAACGCCGCCGCGACGGCAAACTGGTATAATCGATCATGCGTCTGCACTCCTGGCTCGCCGGGTGGTTTCCAAAGAAATCGCTCGGCCAGCGCGGTGAAGACGCAGCCGCCCGGCACCTAAAACGCTCAGGCTGCAAAATCCTCGTGCGCAGCCTCGACTCGCGCTTGGGTGAAATCGACATCATCGCACTCGATGGCCGCACGATCGTTTTCGTGGAAGTGAAAACCCGCGCCTCGGCCGATGCCGGCCATCCGACGGAAGCCGTGGATGCCGCGAAACAACAACGCATAACCCAAGCCGCGCTAGGCTACCTGAAATCGCACCGGCTGCTCGAGCACACCGCACGATTCGACGTAATCGCCATCACCTGGCCTGCTAATGCCACGGCTCCCACGGCAATCGAGCATTTCAAAAATGCTTTCCCGCCCGTCGGAGCAGGCCAGTTTTTCAGTTGATGGCCAAGGGGCTGTAAGTGGCCACTTGCGCCGCTAGAATGAACTTGGCAGTTCACTCTTGCGCGTCCCGTCGCTTCGTCAGGATCAGGCATTACCAGGAAGGTGCGCACCTATGGCTAAATACATTTTCGTTACCGGTGGCGTCGTCAGCTCGCTCGGAAAAGGCCTTACCAGCGCGTCGATCGGCATGTTGCTCGAAAAGCGCGGCCTTTCGGTGCGCATGCAGAAGCTCGACCCGTATATCAATGTCGATCCCGGCACAATGAGCCCCTACCAGCACGGCGAAGTGTACGTGCTCGATGACGGCAGCGAAACCGACCTCGACCTGGGCCATTACGAGCGATTCACCCACGGCCCACTCACTCGCGATTCTAATTACACGACTGGCCAAATCTATCAGTCGGTAATCAACAAAGAACGGCGTGGCGAGTTCCTCGGAAAAACCGTTCAGGTGATTCCGCACATCACCAACGAAATTAAAAGCGTTATCGCCAAACTGGGCGAAGATCCCAACGAGCACGTCGATGTGGTGATCACCGAAATCGGCGGCACGGTCGGCGATATCGAAAGCCTGCCTTTCTTGGAAGCGATTCGTCAGTTTGCTTTGGACGTGGGCAAGGAAAATTGCCTCTATATCCACCTGACGCTCGTGCCGTATCTCAAGGCCGCGAAGGAGCTGAAGACCAAGCCCACGCAGCACTCGGTCGGCCAGTTACGCCAAATTGGTATTCAGCCGGATGTGCTGATCTGCCGCACCGAGCATTCGCTCAGTCGCGACGATCGCGAAAAAATCGCGCTGTTCTGTAACATCTCGATTGATGCGGTTATCGAAGAAAAAGACAAGGACTTTTCGATCTATGAAGTGCCTCTGAGTTTGCTGGATAACAAGCTCGACCGGCTCATCGTGAATCGGCTTGGCCTGAAAACGCCGGAGCCGAATCTCGACGATTGGCGTGAGTTGCTGCGGCGTTTGCGAGATCCTGATCGGGAAATCAGCGTGGCGGTGGTGGGTAAGTATGCCGACCATCACGACGCCTATAAATCGATTTACGAATCGCTCGACCACGCGGGTATTGCTCATCGCGTTCGCGTGCGAATTGGAAAAATTCGCAGCGAAGATATCGAATCGGAAGGCCCGGAGCGACTGCTGGCCGGCTACGACGGCATCCTGGTTCCCGGCGGCTTCGGCGAGCGCGGCATCGAAGGCAAGATCACGGCAATCCGCTACGCACGCACCAAGCGCATTCCGTTCTTTGGATTGTGCCTGGGCATGCAATGCGCGGTGATCGAGTTCGGCCGCAATGTGTGCAATCTCACGAACGCCCATTCGACCGAGTTCGATAAGAACTCGCCGCATCCGGTGATCTGTTTGCTCGACGAACAAAAAACGATTACCGACAAAGGCGGCACCATGCGTTTGGGAGCCCAACCGGCCCGGCTCGAAGAAGGAAGCCTGGCTGCCGAATGCTACGGCACTCTAGATATTTCCGAGCGTCATCGTCATCGTTACGAGTTTAACAATCGTTACCGCGATCAGTTCATCGCCAACGGTCTGAAATTCTCAGGAACGAGCCCAGACGGTTCTCTGGTGGAAATCGTAGAAGTTCCGGACCATCCTTGGTTCCTGGCAGTGCAGTACCATCCGGAATTCAAGTCGAAGCCCATTGCTCCACAACCACTGTTTGCTGGTTTTATTGGAGCAGCGGTGGCCCACAGCAAAAGCAAGGCAGCCCGCGGCACAGCGGCAAAATCTGTACGCGACGATGCGGCCACGAACCCAACGCCCGCGCCAAGTAATACGTAGTCAGCCTTCAGCTACGACTTGGTCTTTTACACCGAATAATACGGGCGGCACAGCTCGCTATGGCTTAGGAACGCCTCAATAATAACTTCCTCATTTTCAAAATAACCACGGAGCCACAGAGGGCACGGAGGTTCGGAAGAGTGATTTTGAACCACGAAACCACGAAGGAGTTGTAGGATGCGGGATAGTGGATGCAGGGGATAGGGTATCTATTGAATGTCGTGGCCCAGCATCCAGCATCCGCCATCCTGAATCCTAAATCAGTAATTCTTCTTCGTGCCTTTGTGGTTCAAAAACTCCCGCGTTCTCCTCTCCGTGTCCTCTGTGGTTAATTCCCCA
>CAZTWS010000006.1:0-79089 GCA_964618225.1 uncultured Planctomycetaceae bacterium | reverse complement strand
GGCCGGGAGTCGTGGCGGCCGTTGATCGATAAGCGAGCACTGGATGTGTACCAAGTCGATCTGGCTCGGAACGGGTTTACGGACGGCAACTACATTCGTGAGCGCGTGCAGGAGATCGGCGCGCGGTTGTGCAATCATTGCTACACGAGTCCGGTGACGGCGGCAGCGAGCTTGCATTGGTTGAGCACTTGCCGCGATGCGTTTGTATTTGAAGATTGTGTGGAAGATTCGCCGCTGCGGCATCAATTGACGAATGAGCCGATTCAGGCAGTGGATGGGTGGATTACGGTACCAGAGGGGCCGGGGTTGGGAGTGACGCTCAACGAGAAGTTCGTGAAGGCACACTTGGTGGCGGAGTCGACTGGTCGCTGAAGCGACTAGTCCGTATGAGAGTAGCCATGGGACAGGCGCGGTTTGAGAGATTCAGGACAGAGCATGAGTGAACGGCCTACGCGTGCGCGTTATGTGGTTTTGGCGTTCGTGTGCGTATTGGCGATGATTACATATCTGGACCGTGCTTGCTTTAGCATGGTCGCGCCACGTCTGGCCGAGGAATTAGGACTAGGAGACGCGACCGATTTGAAGTGGGCGTTCACGGCGTTTGCGATAGCCTATGCATTGTTCGAGATTCCCACCGGTTGGCTGGGCGATGTATGGGGCCCGCGTGGGACGTTGTTGCGGATCGTGATCTGGTGGTCGCTATTCACGGCGTTAACTGGGGTCGTGGGGCTGGCGATTGGATCGTTCGTGTTGGGCGGAGTCGGAACGCTGGTGGTGATTCGTTTTCTTTTCGGTGCGGGCGAGGCGGGCGCGTATCCGAACATCGCGCGCGTGGTGCATAACTGGTTTCCGGCGAATCAAGCCGCTACGGCGCAGGGATGGATCTGGATGAGCGGTCGATTAGCGGGAGGGCTGACGCCTCTGGTTTGGACGCTATTGGTGGTAGGCACGGCATGGAGCCCACCGCTGGTTAGTTGGCGAGGAGCGTTCGGGGGGTTCGGTTTGATCGGCGTGGCGTGGTGCGTAGCGTTCGCGTGGTTCTTTCGCGATTCACCGCGCGAACACTCCTGGGTGAATTCAACAGAAACGGCGACGATCGAGGCGGATCGCGACACGGCCAAGGCATCGCATGGCGGCCTGCCGATCGTCCGATTACTGGGAAGCGCAAATTTGTGGCTGATCTGCATCATGTATTTCTGCATGGTGTACGGTTGGTTTTTCCACATGACCTATTTGCCGGCTTACTTGGAGCAACGGTTTCAGGTGGACCCGAGCAGCATTTTAGGCGCGGTTTATAAAGGAGCGCCGTTGTGGCTGGGGGCGTTTAGTTGTTTGTTCGGTGGGATTGTGGTTGATCGTTTGATTGTCGTCCTGGGAGGCAGACAGCGCGCGCGACGAATGGTGGCGATCGCGGCTCAATTGTTGTGCGCGCTGGGATGGACGGGAGCGATTTTTGCCACCAACTTGCATTTATTTACCCTGGCGATTTCGCTGGCGGCATTGAGCAATGATATGACACTGGCGTCGGCATGGGCGACGTGCCAGGACATCGGCGGAAGGTATACGGCGGTGACAGCCGCTTGCATGAATACGGCAGGGGCAGTCGGCGCGGCCGTAGTGGCCTGGTCCACGGGCACAATCATTCAGCTTTCGCTGGCATCGCGAGCAACAGCGCTGGGCGTGGCCGTTCAAGACCTATCGGCCGGAGAGAAACACACGGCGATGATGTCGGGTTACGATTACAATTTCATAACGTACGCCGTCGCGTATGTAATCTCGGCGTTGTGCTGGCGATTCATCAATCCCGAAAAACCCATAATTTTTGGTCCACCCCAGGCAACCAGATCATGACGCGTACGATTGTTCGCCCTGAGAAGCTCGATTTGGAATCCCCCGGCCGGCGCGACTACTGGGTCGCGTTGGAGCACGACACGATCTGGGGGGACCATCTGATTCCCCTGACCGTGTTCGTAGGCCCCCAAGCTCGCGCGGGAGAGGGACTGGTGGCGTTTGGAGCCAACCATGGGAACGAATACGAAGGTCCCATGGCGTTGAAAGGGTTGATGAATGAAGTACGGATCGAGGACGTACTGGGACGAATCATCTTGGTTCCCGTGTTAAACCCGGCGGCGTTCGTGGCCGGTACGCGCGACAGCACACAGGACGATGGCGTGAATCTCAATCGGGCGTTTGTGGAAGGCGCGGGCGCATCCCCTGCCCTGGCCGGAATTACACACCGGATCGCAGCATTCGTGCGGCGAGCAATTTGGCCGCACGTGCATGTGGTGCTCGACCTGCATTCGGGCGGATTGGTGGCGCGATTCGGATTATGCGCGAGCTTTCATCCGATGGAAGATCGCGAACAAGCGAGGTTGTGTGAAGAGACGGCGCGGTGGTTTGGCGTCCCGTTCCTGATGATCTACCAGAACGCGACGCCCGGCTTACTGCCGAGCGAGGCGGAGCGGTTGGGAAAGATCACCGTCGGCACGGAGCTTGGCTGGGGGGCGGCGGCGCTGGCCGAAGGGATTCGTTATGGACGGCAAGGCGTGTTGGCGGCGGCGATCAACCATGGTCAGTTGCGAGGCACGATCGAACCGATCGGCTATCACCAGGCGGGTACGCAGAAGATGCTGGAGATTGTGGACCGCGAGTGCTACACAACGGCCTCCTTCACAGGGCATTACGAACCGCTGGTGGAATGCGGCACGGTATTGAAACGGGGCGACGCGATCGGCCTATTGCACGATTTTGATCGGATCGACTTGGAACCTTGGCCGGTGACGGCAGGTGTGGATGGCGTGCTGTTAATGCAGGCTTGGAGCGCCGAAGTCAAGCGCGGCCAGCATGTGGCGGCAGTAGGGCGAGTAATCGGTTAATCAGCCCCGTCATTGATTCTACGGCTTTGTTGGTTGCTTCGGAGACGCGTGTATCGCGAGTGATGGGGACCAGTTTTTTTCGGCGGATTCGACGGGCCTTTCGGATTGTGGGTTAACGATTTCGTGGAGTGCGAACCTCTTGCATTGCAGATGCGGTTTTGATCGTGCTCTGCTTCATGCCGGGTCGTCGCCGCGATCACATCACGCAATTGGTCGTTTATGCAGTTTTTTTGGCTGGCAATCCTGTTTTCACTTTTGCTTGTCGATGACTGGACTCGTGCTTGGCTTTTGCTATCCGCAGTTTGAGTTACACTGTGTTCGTAACATCTGCCAAAGCCTTCTCCCGCGGACCCGCGCATACCATGAAATAGAGTTATGGACGAATACAACGGTTTGCCTTTAAGTAAGCAACCAACGGCTGATGTTGAAATAGACGAACAGTGCCACCACATCTGCCAACGCGAGCGCGATTGGTCCCGCAGCGACTTGCGGTCGGTGATTGAGGATGCGGAGTAGGTAGGTCATGACGAAACCGAGGATCCCAGCGCACGCCACTCCGCCCGCGATGCTTGCGAACAAGCTCAACGCCGCGGTCGGATCGCCCTTCCAGAACAGGACGGCCATTCCCACAATCGACCCGCATGCCACGCCGAGAAGCGAGTCCGTCGCCAGCTCGACCTTGACTTTTGGGAGCAGCATCGTCCAAGGAGGTCTTTGACCATGGAGGATCTGGATGGCGAGGCTCACGGACTGAGCGGTAACGCTGCCTGCTAGTGCCAGAACAAGCGGGATGAAGGGGACCACTAGGGGCAGGGAGGCCACGTCGTAGTATAGATCCGAAATAGCGGCCGCGAGCAGGCCGCCGAGCAGGGCGGCAAGTAGCCAAGGAAAACGTCGCCGAAAGAGGATAGGAACTGATCTCTGCTGGGCTTCGGTCAAGTGAACGCCGATCAATTGAAATAGGTCGTTGTGACTCTCCTGCATGTCCAGGTCACTAAGCTCTTGCGTATACAACTCGATGTCCACCAGCCCGATAATCCGGCGTTCCTCATCCACGACCGGAAATGCCAGGAGCTTGTGCAGAATGAAAAACTCGCAAGCTTCGAGGACCGTGGCTTTTCGGGGAATTGCAATCACGGGTTGGATCATGATTTGCGAAAGAAGATTATCACGTGGGCTCAAGAGAAGCCTGCGGGTTGGAACGACGCCCCGCAACCGGCCCTCGCTATCCACGACGTAGAAGTAAAGAATCCGCCCCGCCGCCTGCTTTTCGAGGATCGAGTCCAATGCCTGAGCGATTGTCATCTCCGGGTGGAACTGGACGAAGTCCGTGCGCATGTACCGATCGACAGGATCCTGCAATGCATCTGTGGCGAGCCAGTCCGTCATGCCGTTTCTTCTAACCTTTGTAAAACGAGGTCGATTTGAGAGTAAGCGGGCAGGCCATGGTGATTGAATCGGGGTGACCGATCGTTGGCCGAGAGCTGTTTAAGTATAAGGGATGAAAAACGGAGCGGGGAGCGCACTTGGTTACCACGAAGCTCGCACGAGAACTCTACTGCCCGGGCGATCCGCCGTCAATTTCATCCGAGGTGCGCGCCGCTGGAACGCGGACAATCTCGACAGAACAGGGAGCATAGAGAGCGACAGCCAGAGAAACGGACCCGAGCAGACACCACTGGAGGATTCCCTTTCCATGCGACCCCACGACAATCAGGTCAGCGCCCCACTGCTCCGCCTCTTCGAGGATTTTCTTTTGTGGTGAACCAACCAGCAGCGCGGAGGAGACATTCAGATTGGGAGCTTTCTCCGAGAGCGATCGAACGCCGTTCAACAGGCAAGCACGTGCCTCATCACGCATTTGTCGCGCCAAGTCGTCATAGACGGTCGGTCCCGAGTAGAAATAGCTGGGGTCAATCGGCGCATCAACCGTCACGACACGAATTTCGCTGTCGGGAGGCCACGGCCTGCTCACCACTGCTTCGATCGCCACGTCGCTATGTGACGAACCGTCAATCGCGAGGAGAACTTTCATCTACTCGACCTCCTTCTGATGGAACAGGCGACTGGTACGTCGCGAAGGCGAAGCGCTACTCCGCTTCTGCCGTCGTCGATTTCTCGTCGGCATGAGCCCGGCTTGCAGTCGGTGTCTCGGCAAGTGTGCGGGTCTTTCTGGCAGAGTCTTGACGCAGCTCGTCCGTGATTGTCCCTTCCCACAGTGGAGCTCCAACCGCATAAGCGGCCCGAGCGATCATGTGCGCGCCAACGGGTGCGGTCAGAAAGACGAACGCCGTGACCAATACTGCCCGCGTGGCCACGGCCAGATCTTGGAAGTGAATTGCCACCGCTAGGAGCATAAAGCCCACACCCAATGTAGCCGCCTTGGTCGCCGCCTGCAGCCTCATGAAGACGTCCGGCAGGCGTAACACGCCCACGCCGGCCAGGAGCATGAAGAACGCGCCGACCACCACAAGTACCGCACTGATCCGGTCACTCATCGCGTCCCCGTTTTTTCTAGATATCGGGCGAAAGCCACCGTTCCCAGGAACCCCACTAGTGCCACCACCGTGGCGGTGTCTAATAGTATTGGTTGGCCCATTGCAATATCATATGCCGCGATCATACCAATGGCCAGCATGCCGATCAGATCGAGGGCCACCACTCGATCAGGCAGCGTCGGGCCTCGCAGCAAACGAAAGAACGTTAAAAACAGGGACAGCCCGACCATTGCCAGGGCCAGCCCGCCTGCCACTTCCAACATTACCAAGCTATCGTATCTCATACGGGCCAATAATTCCTGTATCGCATCCCACGATCTCATTGAAGCAACTCCAGCACGCGTCGTTCCAAACCCTCTTTGATGGAGCGTCGATACGCCTCGATATCGCCGCCGTCGATGTACATGGCGTGGACGTACAGCACGCGTTTGTCCTCGGAGAGATCGAGGCTCACGCTACCGGGCGTCAGTGTGATCAAGTTGGCAAGCAGGGTAATCTCCAAGTCAGTGCGAGCGTCCAAAGGAATCGCGACAACACCCGGGCATAAATAGGACTCTGACGCGAGCGGTGCGCGAAGGCTGTCAGGAAAGGTTGTGGTAGCTATATCGGTCGCCCACGGATATGGCCCACGGTGAGCCATCCTGTCCATGCCAGAGCTGGACCACGCTCCCGGTATCAGGACATCATAAGCCACGCGAAGATTGGCGAGGAACAACTGCCAGAAGTAGAACAAGACAAAACGGAGCACCTGCGACACCTTGGCGAAATAGGGAGATGGCTCCAAAGCGCGCTGAGCAAACCGTAAGATCAAATACCCAACGACAAAGCCAGCCGTCAGGTTCATCACTGTGAACTGCCCGGTTGCCATCCCCCACATCACGGCCAGCAGGATGTTCCACAAGAACATATTCATGGCGATCCTCCTAATACGGCCTGGATGTAATCCTCTCGATTTAGCAGCTGTTCGGCCGCGCGGGTTGCCAAATCAAAGAAGGGCTCAGCCGCTAGCCCGATGGTCACGGTCAACGCAGCCAGCACGCCAACGGGCAGTAAAAGCAGGTATCTTTTACGGGAACTGGAATCCTGCGACATAAGTTCCGTGGCTCGGTCCGACGACATAGGCTTCCAGAAAACTTCCGCCCAGATTTTGGTCATCGAGAACAGCGTCAGCAGGCTGACCGCCAGCGCGGTGGCGACGATCGCGTATTGCCCAATGCCCAACCCGGCTTGTACCAACGATAGCTTGGCAAAAAATCCGGAAAGGGGAGGAATCCCCGCCAGGGACAGCGCAGGAATCAGGAACAAGATCGCCAGTCCCGATGAATTGCGATAGAGACCGCCCAATTCCTTCAAGGCGAACGAGCCGCACCGCCGTTGGACCAAACCGCTCACCAGGAAGAGGTTCGTTTTCACAATGATGTGGTGCATGATGTAAAAGACCGATCCAGCTAGGGCCAAGGTTGCGAGGTCCAGAGATTCGGTCAGCCCCGCTAGGCCGAGCCCCATGATCATATAGCCGATCTGACTGATAATATGGAATGACAGGATGTGACGAAATTCGTGCTGGGCGGCGGCACCCAGCACACCGGTCACCATCGTCAGGCCAGCGAGGATCAGGATCAGCGTGTGGGTATAGCCGGCATCCTGGACAAAGAGCAGCGTAAAAACGCGGATCAGTGCGTACACGCCGACCTTGGTGAGCAGCCCGGCGAAGACGGCGGACACCGCCACCGGCGGCGTGTGATAGGAGGCCGGCAGCCAAAAGAAGAGAGGGAAGACCGCCGCCTTGATGCCAAAGGCGATCAGGAACAGCATTGCAACGGTCGTCACCGTGCCGGATTGATCGATCCCATCCAGCTTACGGGCAAGGTCGGCCAAGTTGAGCGTACCCGCCACGCCATAGAGGATACCAACCGCGGCCAAAAACACTGCCGACGACAGCAGGTTCAAAGTGACGTACTTGATACCGCCGTGCAACTGCGGGCCTTCGCCGCCCAGAACCAGCAGCACGAATGAGGCCATCAGCATGACCTCGAACCAAACGTACAAGTTGAATAGGTCTCCGGTTAGAAATGCGCCGCACACTCCCATGAGGAGAACATGCAAGAGCGGATAGTAGCCGAACGATTCGCGTGGTAAATCCATGCTGGCCAGCGAGTAAACCACAACCGCCAAGCCAATCAAACCAGCCAGCACCACCATGATGGCGCTGAACAGATCGGCGACCAGGGTGATACCGAAGGGAGCTGGCCAGCCGCCCATCTGGGTCGCGCAAATGCCGTTTGTCCAGACGTAACTCAGCAGCGCCACACCAGATCCGAGGAGGGCGGCAGCACCGGCGACCGCCAGGACGCGCTGCAACGGGAGCCGACGCCATGCCAGCAGGCAGACGGCGGCCGTCGTTAACGGGATCACCAGCGGTAACACCAGCAGCACGTTCATCAATCGCTCACCTTCATATCATCAGGGTCGTCGCTGCCAAGGGTTTGATAAGCTCGATGGAACAATGCCAGAGAAAAGGCCAGAACGGCAAAACCAATGACAATGGCCGTCAGAATCAAAGCCTGCGGCAGAGGGTCGGCAGAGGAGTCGGGTGTCGCGACGGCCCCGAACGGGATGATCGGCGGTCGCGCCCGGGTCAAGCCCCCGACCGTGAAGATCAGCAGGTTAGCCCCGTGGGACAGAAACACCAGTCCGAGAATCAGCTTGAACAGGCTGCGGCGCAGCATCATATAGATACCTGCTGCGTAGAGACAGCCGATGACACCTGCCAGCAACGTCGTCATATCATTCCTCCGCCAGCGGCAGGATGATCGATAGAGTCACCCCCACCACAACAAGATAGACACCACAATCAAAAATTAGCGGCGTCCCCAAATCGAGCGCGCCGAAACCAGGAAGAACCACTGGCCACCAGAGACTCGTCATCAGGGGCCGGCCTCCCGCCAGTCCAAGGGAACCGCTCCCCACGGCCAGCAGCAGTCCTGCTCCGATCAGAACTCGCGGGTTTACGCGAAGGGCCGCGATGGCCTCTGGCACGCCGAAGGCAAATCCATACAGCACAAAGGCGGAAGCACCTACCAGACCACCGCTGAACCCGCCGCCCGGATCGTTATGGCCACGGACTAGCAGAAAAAGAGAGAACAGCAGCAGCAAAGGCAGCAGGAAGCGGGTCGTGGTGCGCAGGATAACCGAAGTCATTGATTTTCTCCTTTTCGGACTTCGTTAATCCGACTGGAACGATCAGGTTCACAACCGGCTTCCGCTGGAGATTGCACTTCGCCAAACCGCCCGACCTGCGAAAAATCTTGCTGGAACACCATGCGATCGTGATCGCCAGGAGTTGCCTCCTCGCGGCCGGCGATGTTCGGCCGCAGCTTCAGAAGGGCGTACACACCCACCCCGGCCACGGCCAGGACAGTAATCTCACCCAGGGTGTCCATCGCGCGGAAATCCACTAGGATCACATTGACGATGTTCCGGCCGTGCCCCTTGGAAAGGCTGTTATCGGAAAAATAGCTCGAGATGGACGGGTAATAATGAGCATCTGCTGCGACCAGAACCAGGGCCGACATCATTACGCCAACGGTCGTGGCGACGACGACGTCTCGCACCCGGCCAAGCGTGCTGGACAACCGCTGGGCTTCGGGTAACAGAGAGAAAACTAGCACAAACAGGATGACGGTCAGGGTTTCAACCAGGAATTGCGTCATCGCCAGATCTGGAGCGCCGAACAAGACGAAGATTAGTGCGACGCCGTAACCGACCACCCCGAGGGTAGCAATAGCGGCGATTCGCGACTTGACCAGCACTGTCGCTAGTGTCGCCAGCAGAATGAGCAACAGGAGTCCTACTTCGTAGAAACGTACGTCCGACCAATTTGCCGGTGCGACCATACTGCCACGCGCGACAAGAGTTCCCCCCACCAGTGCGACCGACATTGAAAGAATGATCAGCAGGTAGTACCGCAGGTAGCCACTTTGCAGCAGCCGAGTCTGGGCGGCGGCTAGTCCGTTCAAACCTCTCAGTCCCAGTTCATACCAGCCGGCCGGCCCCCATTGCGCGGGTCTTTCCAACCGGGATGCCATCTTTCGCGGTATGGCTCGCACGGCGTAAAGGCTCAGGCCTGCGACGAGTGTGACGACGCTTAAAGTGAGCGCTAGGTTAAGCCCATGCCACAACGCTAGAGAGATCCCCGCCGGCTGCCCCAGAACGGCCGTGCTGGCAGTGGACACAAGCGTTTCAGCTCCTAATTGAGGTGCCAACCCAAACGCCGTGCCGAGGCCGGAAAGCGTGAGTGCTCCCAGCCACAAACTCGGCGGTGCTTCATGTGCTTGCCGGGGAGTAGGGATAACTTTCCCCATAAACGGCCGGAGGCCGACGAGCACCGCGACAGCCACGAAGGCGACACTGACTATGAAGATGACGATGGTCAGCCATACCGACGCAGGTGCGTGCAACGTGGTCTCATAGATCAGCTCCTTAGCAATGAAGCCGAACAGCGGCGGCAGTCCGGCCATCGAGAGCGCGGCCAGCCCGGCTGCAAGGGCGGTAATGGGCATAGCGCGGAACAGGCCTCCTAGCCGGGCTACGTCGCGTGTGCCCGTCTCGTGGTCCAGCGTTCCGGCGACAAGAAAAAGGGCTCCCTTGTACAAAGCGTGAGCAAGAAGAAACACCATTGCCGCGCCAATCGCGAGTTGCCCACCGAGCCCCAGTAGGAATGTCAACATGCCGAGGGCGCTGACTGTCGAGTAGGCTAGAATACGTTTGAGATCCGACTGCACGATCGCCAGCCATGCGCCAACCAGCATCGTTCCTATTCCAACGGCCGTCACGGTCCCGATCCAGATATCCGTGTCGCCGAGGACCGGGCTCAGGCGAGCCAAAAGGTACACGCCTGCCTTGACCATCGTGGCCGAGTGCAAGTAGGCGCTGACCGGAGTCGGTGCTTCCATCGCATTGGGCAGCCAGAAGTGAAACGGGAACTGCGCCGATTTCGTAAACGCTCCGAGCAGGATCAGCAGCAGGCACGGCGCGTAGAGATCATGCGATCGCACCAGGTCGCCTCGACTCATAAGCGTCGACAGCTCCAGGCTGCCGCTTGCCTGCCCGAGTAACAGCAAACCGGCCAGCAGTGCCAGGCCGCCCCCACTGGTCACGAGCAGTGCTTGTAGTGCCGCCGCGCGCGCCTCCGCTCGTTCGTGGTCAAATCCGATGAGGAAATAGGAGCTCACGCTGGTTAGCTCCCAAAAAACAAACAGCACGAGTAGGTTGTCGGCGAGAACCAACCCCAGCATCGACGCCATGAACATCAAGAGCAATGCATAGAGCCGGCCCAGTTGAGCGTGCCCGGCCAGGTAGCCGCCGGCGTAGACCAGGACTAGCGCGCCGATGCCGCAAATGAGCAGTGCGAACAGCAGGCTTAACCCATCCAGGCTGAAAGACAGGTTCACGCCCAGCGCCGGTACCCAGTCTTGGTGGACGTGGACAGTTTCACCCGACGCGATCACTGGCAGAAAGCCGGCGAAGTAGATGGTCAGCCCCAGGGGCAGGAGAGCCACGGTCCAACCGGTGGCGCGGCCCATGAATCGGTGTAGTCCTGGTGCAGCCAAAGCCAGGATAAACACAGAGAGGATTGCGACCACCAGGCCCATTTCTTGCTCTTCTGAAAGGATGCTCTCGCCTTACTTTCTTCAATAACGAGTTTGTCTAGAAGCAGTTTTGCTTTGTTGAAAACATGCCTGCTGCGGATGTGGGAGGCATCTCCGACGCCGATACCGCTTTCCAGTGGTACACGTAATCGGCCTCGGAGAGGCCTCCTACAGTATGGTTCCAACAAAGCAAAACGGCTTTTAGTCTACTCGATAGCGGAAGCCCTCAGCAAACCTCCTCCGGCAGAGCTGGAGGCTTTACGAAGCAAACCGCTCGAAGCGGTATGCGGTATTAGGTCTGGAAGGAAGATTATGACCATTATCGGCCGCATAGCTCGCTGGGGTATCAGCCCCCGGCCGAGTTCGCAGCCGCCGCATGGCTTTACCCAAACCGTACTCTCAAAACGGCTGCTACAGAATTTGAGGGCAGGTCAAAAGCGCATCGCGAACATCCGATCTACGCTTAGAGCCTATCCGAAAACCGTCGGGGACTGTCCCAAATTTGCAGAGTCTTCGGAGCAAATTGGGACTGTCCCCCTTCGGCAGACGGTTTTCGGATAGGCTCTTAATCCAATACAATGTCGCACGATCTTTCCGGTGCGAGCAAACCTCGATTCGGCACTCACTTCGCTGTTCGCTCTGTATTCAATGCCGAGGAAATCGCAGTGATCGCAAATGAAGTTGCCACGAGTGGATCATCCTCCCGCATTAATGCGCAAGAGTTGGCCCAAGAGCCATCGGAGCGTTGCTGGCTAACGACAGCTTCAATGATCGCTTTGCGCTGCGCTCTCCATTCTGCATTTGGCGTTCGCTTGATTGCCTTTGCCAGCGCGGCATAGTAGTAGAATTTCAGCCCCTCTTTTGCCGACGGAATGTGTGGTTCTTGAGCGGTAAAACCGGGAACATCAGCGATTCCATCATTTTGCCGCAGCCACGCAATTGCCGCCTTAACATGCCGATCGCTTCTCGTTTTACCGCAAGCCAGTAGGCCGCATAGGCCATCGGCCGTCGCGGTGCCGTACGATCGAGGCTGCGCCTCCCCTTCCTTGCCTGTATTCCAACCCGCCTTATTCAAGGGATCCTTCGGTGCTGGCGTAAAGTAAAACCCGCCGTCACCGAGTTCTGTTTCTTTGAAATTTTGACATCGATACAAAAACGATTGTGCGGCATGTCGCGTCTTGTCGTCAAAAAGGTTGGATTTCTCCAGTGCTTCGAGCGCAAATCGTGTCGCTGATACACTTGCAGGGTCCTCGATACCTGCTTCGTTCAGCAAACCACCAATCATTCCCCAGCCTCCGCTCCCGATTCGGTCTGCTTCGCCATGCTTCTGCGATTTGAGCAAGTACATTTGCATCCGCTTCCGCTCAGAGCTCCATTTAGCGAGATTCATACGCTCCATGGCAAGCAATGTAAGTGCGGTTGCATAAGTTGGATAATCCGAGGAGTTGTCTGGAGCGCGAATAAATCCTTGGTCGTCGAGATTCGACATTAAAAAACCCAGGCCGCGTTCAGCGCGATCGTTATGCTCTTCGCTATGCGGTTTCGGCGCATGGGTTAAAGCGTAAAGAACCAGGGCTGTATTCCCCGTTCCGCAACGCATGTTGCCATACGTACTTGAGCGCCAGCCTCCATCGGCAGACTGCTGTTGAAACAACCAATCGAGGCCGCGTTCGATTGAAGCTTCTGCTCGCTCAACCAGCGTGCGATCTAAAGATTCGAGAGGCGGCGCGCCATGCGCGGAAACAGCCCGCTTTGCTACAGAACTTTCCGATATTCCAAGTGCTAACAAAACCAGTACATAGTGAACTTTGCACATGGAATAAGCGGTTAGAGATTTGAAATTGGCAGGTTGTAATTCGCAGACTGCAGCATCAACAAGGCAGCAGCGGTGCAAAATGTTCGATTGGTAATGCAGTGGTGCCCCGTCCAACTTCCATCAGCATTTTGCTGATCCATTATTTTTTTACTCACCACCGGGTACCACTCTTGCCATTGCTCATCTGGGCGTTGAAGAAAGCACTCGGTTACCAGGTAAAACGCCAGGTATTCCTCTCCGCCTGCCATCCTGAAGGGGCGGTCGTCTTGCTGAGCGAATTCTAGCGTGCGTTTTACGCAGTCTTGAAATATCTCATCGTCGTAGTACCCCATCGAATGGAGCACTCGAATTGTCGAAGCGTTTTTATAAAAGTCATGCATCCATCCATCGCTTCGTCCTAAACTTTTCTGTAGATGGGTTCGCAATGCTTCTCCAGCAAGCGTGGCTGATGCATCGACAGTCAGTCCACAAGAACTCGCGGCACGCAGACTTTCCCAACCGAGCACCGTGCCGAGCACAGGTGCCCAACTTTCATTGCCCCACGTGCCGTCCTTCCCTTGCTCCTGGCAAATGTCGTGAACCAGCTTGTCGAGCGCGCGGCGTATCTCCTCGTCAGCGTCGCCACTATCGCCAAGCAGTTGGCTGAGAAAAAAAGCAGCGAGAAATCGGTCGGCGTTAAGACCAATTTTGGTCTGAACTAGCGTGACCTCCTTATATCGTTCGTTACCAGGAGGAATCCAATCGACCATGATCAACACCGCGTCCAGCACTTTTGCCAGTTCCTTGGAACGAGGCCCGCATTGGGGAGTATTCCCTTGAGATACGAGTACCAGCCCCGCCATGGCGGTACAGCTTAAGTCGGCACGCTGGCCTACGTCGGCTCCTACCATTCCATTCGGACGCATGGCGGACAAAAGCCATTCGGTGCCTTTTTCAATAGCTCGCCTGCCTTGCGGAGTTACTTTTGCATAAACAGAGTTCCCCTGGAACGATCGAAGATCGGGCGATTTTTGCGTTACCGCTTCCTCTCCACGAGCAAAACACGAAACCAGAATCGCCGGGCAAACAATAGAAAGTAGTAGCAATGGTCCGCGTAATCGCATGAAACGGATTCCAAGCCTATCGAGTAGTCGAAGTTGCATAGCAATCGTCGCTATTCCTAACGACAATAGTTTCTCCCCTGAGTATTCTATAAATTCTACCACTAAAGCCCGGGTAAACCTTAGCAATTAGTGCGATGAAGCAAATAACACCATCCAACAGCATGCACGGCGATCAGATCGACAACCCTGTTTGCAAATTCAACAGGACAGGCCGTTGCGAGTAACTAGAGCCTGTTTCAAAGCTGTAGCCCACCATTTCATCGAAGTGACCATGAATCGCACGTGCAGCCCCTTCGTTTTGCTAGCTTGTCGCTCAACATTCTTCATTGTTTTTTCTTTGGTCCCATGGGCCACGGACATTGCAATCGCGGATGAGTTTCCTCAACCGTTCAACACGGAAAAATCGACCGAGCAACCGATGACGCCGGCCGAGGTTTGCAAAACTGCCAAGCTGCCCCCCGGATTCGAACTGCAAGCATTTGCTTCTGAGCCTGACATTCAAAATCCGATCGCAATCACCACCGATGCACGCGGTCGGCTTTGGGTCGCGGAAAACTATACCTGGGCCGGTGCCGATGCCGGGGACTTCGATAGCAAACTGCGCGACCGTGTCGTGATTCTCGAAGACACGGACGGCGACGGCAAACACGACAAACGCACCGTGTTCTTCGACAAAGCAACACGACTGACCAGCTTGGAAGTCGGTATGGGCGGTGTGTGGTTGATGTGCAGCCCGCAACTACTGTTCATCCCAGATCGCAATCGCAACGACGTGCCAGACGGTCCCCCGGAAGTAGTGCTGGATGGCTTCGACATTGCCCAGGTTTCGCACACGGTTGCCAACGGTTTGAAATGGGGACCGGACGGCTGGCTGTACGGCCGCCAAGGAATCCTGGGCACTTCGAAAGTCGGCACCCCGGGCACGGCAGACGACAAACGCTTCGCCATCAACACGGGCATTTGGCGCGTGCATCCCACGACTCATAAATGCGAAACAGTGATGCACGGCATGACGAACCCGTGGGGGTTCGATTACGACGCTTACGGAGAAATGTTTGTCATCAACACGGTCATTGGTCACCTTTGGCATGTGATCCCTGGCGGTCGCACGGAGCGAATGTTCGGCACCGATTTCAACCCGCACGCTTACCAATTGCTTTCGCAAGTTGCCGATCATGTCCACTGGCACACGAGTGAGTCGTGGAACGACGTGGACATGGGCGTAACCGATCGCACGAGCGCTGCCGGCGGAGGACACGCCCATACGGGCTTGATGATCTACCAAGGCAATAACTGGCCGGCCGATTACCAAGGCCGCGTGTTGACACTGAACCTGCATGGCCGGCGGCTGAACACCGATAACCTCATCGAGAAAGCTGTGGGCTATACCGCAACGCACAACCACGACATGTGCTTCATCGCCGATCCTTTTTTCCGTGGCATGGATATCATCGCCGCGGCCGATGGTAGCGCGTTTATTGCTGATTGGTCGGATACCGGCGAATGTCATGAAATGGGTGGCGTACATCGCACCTCCGGGCGGATTTACAAGCTGAAGTTCGGCACGACTCCAGGTAACAAGCCTTTCGATTTAACCTCTCTTTCCGATGAAGAACTGGCCAAGCTACAAACTCATAAAAACGATTGGCACGCTCGACAATCGCGTCGCGTTTTGCAAGAACGTGCCGCTCGGGGAACGCTGAACACGGCCGCGGTTCGTAAGCGGTTGCTCGCAATCTTCAATGACACTGCGGAGCCCGTGAATCGTTGCCGCGCTTTGTGGGCACTTGTCACAAGCCAATGCGTGGACACTGCGTGGTTGCTGGATCGTTTAGACGACAGGAACGAGCATGTGCGGGTTTGGGCGATTCGATTTCTCATCGAAGGAGCCACCGAGAGCAACGCGGCCGATCGCCATGCGTTGGTGAATCGCTTGAGCCAAATGGCCGCGAGCGACCAGTCAGGCCTTGTATTGTTATATCTTGCCTCGACACTCCAAAAACTGCCGGTAGAGGAGCGTTGGCCAATTGCCCAAGCGCTGTTAAGTCGCGCGGAGCCAACCTTCAATACCGACCGCACGCTGTCGATCATGATTTGGCTTGGTATCGAGCCGCTGGTGGCTAGCGAGCCGTCGCGTACGATCGAGCTTTTGCCACACATGACATTTCCGCTGGTTCGCGAGAATACGGCTCGACGCATCGCGCTCGATATCGATAAAAACGTGCAGCCGGTGGAGCAATTACTTACGCTGGCCGAGCAACAGCCGCAACTCGCGCCGTCGCTAATTCGCGGAGTCGCGGAGGCGCTTAGCGGCCGAAAAGACGCCCCTGTCCCGGCAAACTGGACGGCCTTTGCGACAAGTCGCGTTGTACGACAAGATGTGGTCACCGTGGACGCCATCCACTCCATTGGTGTCGTGCTGAAAGACAAGACCACGATCGACGAGCTGCGGAAGATCGCTGGCGACGCGAAGACGGAAGCGGGCTCACGCCAACGAGCGCTCGAGCTATTAACCATGGCCGCGCCCTCCGATTTGCCCGCACTTCTCCGCGAATTGATTAAGGATCGTGACTTGGCAACAACCGCGATTCGAGGTGTTGCTCGTTTCGATGATCCTGCTGCGGCCGAGGAAATCATCGGCATCTTCTCGAAGCTCACTCCGGAGGCGCGTTCGGCGGCGGTGGATACGCTCGTTTCGCGGAGCAGTTACGCCAACAAGTTGCTGCGTGCCATCGAGGCAAAACAGATTGTATCGACCGACGTGTCGGCATTTCAGGTACGGCAGTTGAATGCGCTGAACGATGCGGGGCTGTCGGAAAAACTTCGTGAGTTGTGGGGCGATGTTCGGGAAACTCCGCAAGAGAAACGGAGTCAAATTGCTCATTTGCGTCACACGTTCGGCGGCGGTTTGGATTCGGCAAATCTGGAAAATGGAAAAGCCGTGTTCAACAAAACGTGCGCAACATGTCACGTGCTGCTTGGCGAAGGTAAGCCATTGGGGCCGGACCTGACCGGCTCGAACCGCAAAAATCTGGACTACTTGTTGGAGAACATCATCGATCCGAGTGCTGTGGTCGGTGCCGATTTTCGCGCGAACGTGTACTACCTGGCGGACGGGCGGACGCTTACAGGTGTCGTCAAGGAGAAGACCGATCGCACGATTACAATTGCAACGCCCGAGGGGTTTCAGACGATTGACCAGGAAGAAATTGACGAGGTTCAGGATTCCAGTCAATCGATGATGCCAGACGGTTTGTTGCAAACGCTCAACGAAACTCAAATACGCGATTTGTTGGGTTACCTGATGTCGAATTAACCACTGTGTTCTATCCATTATGATTTGATGGGTGGCATGCTTTCACGCGCTAGCGGGTAAGCATGCCTACGCCCGGAAGGCGAAGGCATGCCACCCAGTAATTCAAGACTGACAAACCACCATATTAAGGCTTCGATGGCGAATCGATTCTCCATAGATCGGTTTCGGATCTCAAATAGATGCGGTCATCGTCGGGAAGCGGGGACGCGAGTGTACGCGATTCGAGGTCATTGGTGGCAATCGATTCGAATTCCGTGCCGGGATTGATGACGTGAGTGACGCCTTCTTCGCTTTGAAAGTACAGGCGGCCATCGGCAAAGATGGGGGACGCGGAGAAGTTGCCGCCCAATCGTTTGGTCCAGTGGACTTTGCCGGTCGTGGCATCCACACAGGTAGCCACGCCGCCGTCGGCGACGAAATAGAGTTCGCTGCCAACAGCGATTGTCGATGGGGTAAGAGGCGCGCCCTTGTCGTGTTTCCATTGGATGTGCGTATCGGTCACGTCTCCGCTGGCTCGTTTGGGATCAATCGCATAGAGCGTGGGTTTTTCGTAACCCGAGGCGAGAAATAGCAAGCCGTTTGCGAAAACGGGTCGGGGGACCACGGAATACCCTTCGCCGTAATTGACTCGCCAAATTTCGCGGCCGTCGGCCGGGTCGTAGGCACCCACATATCCGCTGGCGGGGCTAATGATTTGCTGCTGCCCGTCTATCTCAATGCGTGTGGGAGTACTGAACGAGAACTTGCGGGAGACGGGCGAGTTGCGGTTCGTGCGCCAGCGGATGCTGCCGGTGGCGCGGTCGAGAGCCACGATGAATGGGTTTTCCCGGGCATCGCAATGGAACACCAAGAGATCATCTACCAGGATCGGGGAGCCGCCGTTGCCGTGCTGTGGTTCGTAGGCGAGCGATGATTGCCGCCAGATGACGTTGCCGGCCAGGTCGAGCGCGGCGGTACCCATGTGGCCGAAGTGGACGTAAAGGCGATCGTTAGTGACGATCGGCGTGGGGCTAGCAAGGCTGTTTTTCGAATGAATCGCTTTCGCGGATGCCTCGTCGGGACGGAAGGCTTCAGCATCCCAGAGTATGCGGCCGTTGTTGGCATCGAGGCATAGAGCGCGGAGGCTGACCGCTCCGGAATCTTCGGTAACGGCGGTGGTGAGATAGATTTTCTCCTGCGACAAAACGGGCGAGGACCAGCCGACGCCGGGGATGGGTTGTTTCCAGGTGATATTTTCGGTCGCGGACCATTCGACGGGGATGTTAGTGGCCGTGGAGATACCATCGCCGGTGGGGCCACGGAACTCGGGCCAGTCGCCGGCGAAGGCGGATGCCGCGTGCAGGATCAATAGGAGTGGGAATATCGAACGGAACATAAGATTATCAAAGACGTGAAGCAGTCGGTCGCTGTTGGGTACTTTGCTCTACGGAATGACTTTTTGTTGCAAGGCACCGCAGATGCGCAATATTCTCCCCCTGGGTTTTGCACATCTGCGTGCCAAACTAGAGGTGAGAGGTGAGATGACAGAGGTGTGGGGTTGGTAGTTGTTGCTTTTGTGCATATTACGTAGCGTTAGCGGCGGCTTATAACTCGACCGGGGGCGGTCGGGTTATGGGAAGACAGTTCGTTGTTTGGCTTTTTGGCTAGAGCTTTGCTTAAAATATCGCTAAGCCGTAAGCGGTTGCGATTGCGATTGCATTGTTACATGGGGTTTGCGGTTTTGCTTGAATTTGTGGGGAAATCCTTTGGAGTAGTGTACGTTAGCATAGTTGGTGGCCGAAAGCGACAAGGTTGTTTTGAGATTTTTTGAGCGTTCGGCGGAGCCGAGCGGATGGTGTGTTTTTTAGATTTACCGTAATGCGTATTGCGATGCCGTTCGCTGGTTGGACGGCGTTGCCGCCGCCGCTAAGGGATTTGAAAAGAGTGCGATTTCGAACGGGGCAACAAAAAAACGCCGGGCGCTGCGGTAACCCGCGGCGCGCCGGCGTTTGTGTTGTATCGGTATGTATGCCGCCTGAGGCTTACGACACCATGTCCTTGAGCTTCTTCAGCGGGCGGACCTTCACGACATTGCGTGCTGGCTTTGCCTTAAAGGTGGTTGGTTCGCCGGTGAAGGGGTTAGTGCCTTGGCGTTCCTTGGTGGCCGGCTTGTGTTGGACGACGATCTTGGCGAGGCCATGGATCGTGAACGTGCGCGAGCTACCGCGACCAGCGAGAGCTTTCTTGATTTGATCATTGAGCGCGTCGAACACGGCGCTCACATCGCGCTTGGACAGGCCGGTGACTTCGGCAATGTTGGTGAAGACTTCGGTCTTTGTCGGCGGTTTGGTGGTGGTGGCTTTCGCCATTGTGCTGCTTCCTCCAGACTTGGTTCAAATTGGTAGGGGAACTTTTCTCTGCTCGGCTCAAGAGCCAAGGGCTGAGGACGAAGGGCCAACTCGCAGTGTGGCCCTATGGACTCCGTCCTCGGTCCTTCCCTGATTCCGCGGAAAACTCCTTGGAATCCTACAACGTACGTTCCGACGTGCGTTGCGTTGGTGCAAATTAAAGGGTGCTGGCACCAGAATACAAGCCGGAAAATACGGTTTTTGCCGAGAAAAACGCGTTTTCTGGCAGAAAATGGCTAAAAGCGTCGGAAAACGGGCCGTTTCTAGGGGGTTGGGAAGGGTCTATTGGGGCGAATTTTGCGGCATAAACGGGCTCTGGGTAGTCGGCGTGCTTGATTGCCCGGTAGAGGGCTGTAAGATGAAATACAGCAGTGGCTTACGCTACCCTGTGGGCTAAAATTGGTTTCGTCGCCTCTGAGGCCTTTGGGGGATGGCAGCCTTGTTGCGAGTCAAGCGTTTAGGGCGTGGCGGGAACGATTGCTTGCGGATCGCCAAAGCGGGAGGGTTGTCGGCGACGTCGAAGTGATGGGGTCGGCGCTTTTTGGTGACGTCGGTGGACACGCAAAAGCCCCGCGAAAACCTGGGCTAACCGAAGGATCGCTACACACATGCCCGAATTGCTGCAACGCGTTGTTCGCGCTTTTCCCTTGCGGTTTCACCTGCCAGCGGCGTTCCTATATATAAGTACCGTGATCGTTGCGTCGAATTTGACGTTGGCGCAACAGTTTGCACCACCCGGGCCCGGGATAGCGGCCCAAGTGTTTGGCGAGGGGGCATCTACGCCGGGTGTTTACCTGCCAACCGATCGCACGGTTTCTCGCGCGGTAACAAGAGCGCGAGAGCGACTTGCGAACGGCGAGTATCAAGAAGCGCTGACGTACCTCCACGACTTGCTCGGCAAGCAAGAGGATTGGTTCTTCGACGGTGCTGGCGGCGCGGCAGAACAGCGTGGGATCAAAGCAACGGCACGGCAATTGATTGGCGATTTGCCGAAGGAGGGTCAAGATGCTTACGAGCTGCTTTACGGAGCGAGCGCACGCCGGCAACTGGAAGCGGCATTGGCGACCGGGAATCGCAAAGATATTGCGCAAGTAGTGCGGCAGTTCTTCCACACGATGGCCGGCTACGAGGCGGCATTGATTCTCGCTCAAATTGAAGCGGACCAGGGGCGTCGCCTGGCTGCGGCACAGATTTATCGCGAGTTGCTGGACGCGCCGCGCGCTGTTGCGGTGTTTGATCCGCAACTTTCGCTATTGGCTGCCGCGAATTACTTGGGGGCTAACGATCGTGAATCGGCCGACAACACGATGCGGTCGTTGATCAAGCGCATGCCGAACGCGGAAGTAATGCTGGCCGGTAAGAAGGTGCCGCTGCCCGCTGGCGACGATCGAGTCGTTGCCTGGATGGAGGAGTACGTTGGCAAATCGAACAACGGGGTGTTGGAAGAATCGAATTGGCTTGTTGCGCGGGGAAATACGAACCGCAACTCGCAGCATCCGGGGGGAAAGCCGCATTTGCGTCCGCGATGGCAAGCGAGAGTTGCGAATGATCCCCGAATCGAGTCGTATCTCACAGGCAGGTCGAACGACTATATCGAGAGAGGAGTGGCGATGGTGCCGCGCGCTCGGCCGATCGCGGTGGGCGACCTGATCGTGATGCGGACACCGCGTAATGTCGTGGCGATTGACTTCAATTCGGGGAAACGCGTTTGGGAAACTCGCGAGGATGAGGATTCGCCGAATGAAGAGGTCTTGCGAGTTGACCAGGAACAGTGGCCAGCTCAATCGAATTCGCTCGAGCAACGAGTTTGGGACGATGGGCTAGCGATGTCGCTTTCGAGTGACGGCGAGCGAGTGTTCGTGCTGCGTGGTGCCGGGTCCCACAGCGACGAAGACATGATGGCTGTTCAGATGGGCGGCGTGTTTGGTCGGCAGGGCCAGGAGGTGCGCACCATCACGAATCAGCTTGCCGCGTACGATATCAAAACACAGGGCAAGCTGCTGTGGGAGTTAGGCGGTTCGCAAGCCCAAGGGCCGCTCCATGGTGCGTACTTTTTGGGTGCTCCGTTATCGATTGACGGAACGCTGTATGTAATGGCTGAGATTCGCAGCGCTATTTATTTGTTTGCGTTGGATGCCGCGACGGGCGGCGTTCAGTGGCAGCAGCAGCTTATCGGACTGGAACAGAGCGTATGGTTGAACCCGGTACGCCGGTTGGCGGGTGCGTCGCCGTCGTATAGCGCGGGCCTGCTGATTTGCCCCACGAATTCGAGTGCGGTGGTGGCGATCGATATCGGCAAGCGCGAGTTTGCCTGGGTGTATCGTTACGCACGCGAAGAGGTGATGCCGACCGAAGGCAGAGGGAATTGGCAACACCAGGTGCCATCCACGGCGATACGATCGAACGATCGCTGGCTGGACAGCTCGATCGTGATTGGCGACGGGCATGTTTTCATCACGCCACCGGAGTCGTCGGAATTGCATTGCTTGGATTTGCTCACCGGCAAGCTGACATGGAAACGCCGGCAAGGTGAATCGCTGTATGTGGGTGGTGTGACCGATGGGAAAGTGCTGTTGATCGGCGTGGAGGGCGCGCAAGCGCTGCGAGTGAGCGACGCTTCGATCGCCTGGCTGCGGGAAACGGTGCCGTTCCCAGACAATGCGCTGCCGGCCGGCCAGGGTTACATGAGCGACGGACGGTATTATCTGCCTTTGACGTCTGGCGAGATTGCTGAAATCAACATGGACGACGGGGCTTTGGCAACGCGATCTGCCCCGAATACGGAAGAAGCGCTGGGCAATTTGATTTGCCATCGCGGCAGCGTGCTGTCGCAATCGGTGTTGTTGCTCGATAAATTCGAACAACTCGACTTGCTGAAACAACGTGTCGAGGGATTGCTGGCGGCGAATCCGAACGATGCCGGTGCGTTGCGTGAACTTGCCGAGTTGAGGCGGACGGCAGGGCAGACGGACGAGGCGGTCGCCCTGTTGAAGCAGGCGTATGGGTTGGCTCCAGAAGATCGAGTCGTTCAAGAAAGCCTGGGCGATGTGCTGCTGGAAGCGCTGGCGGCAGACTACACGTCGTTCCGAGACGATCTACCGTTGTTGCATCGTCTTATCAACGATCGCGAAAAGCTCGTCGAGTTAATGCGAGTTGAAGCGAACGGGCTCGAACGAACGGGGCAAAGTTCGCAGGCTGTAGACGCCTACCTTCAACTGGCCGATTTGCTGGCAGACGGCCCGGTGCAATTGCGAGTTGCCCCGACTCATTCGGTGCGAAGCGATCGTTGGATCGGCGGCCGATTGGGTGAAATTTGGAGGAAGGCAGACGCGGGCGGCCGCGAGCAGGTTGCCCAACGCATTGACACCTGGCGGCGAAATCTCGGTGACGACCGCTCTTTGATGTCGTTACGGCATGGCTTCGTGCATTTGCAAGAACTGCCCATGAGTAAGGAGCTGCACGAACGGCTCATCGATGCACTGCTAGAACACCATCGTTTCGATGATACAGAGCTCGAGCTACTGGGCTTGTCGTACAACGAGGGCAATGCCATTACGGTGGCAAAACTAATTGAGCGGCTCGAAGAGCGGCGTGGGACGTCGTCCCATGAAAAGGTGAGCTGGCCCGCGGGGCAAGTCGAGGCGAAGTTGTTGCCTCTCGTCAATAACGCGGCCGACGAACAACGAAACCCACGCAACCCAGCAGAGCAACAGATGGGTTTGCGCCCGCTGAGGATCGAGCAGAGGCGTTCGCTGGAGCCATCGCCTGTGTCGTGGTTCGTCGCCAGTGATGGGTCGGAGCTTGTAGGGCAGGATCCGCTGGGAAATGACGTTATTCGGTTGGGTGCGGATCGCACTCGGCAAATGCGAGAAGCGACACTGCAACATGGCGCGGAACTTGGGCCGTTTTTGTTTGTCGTACATAGCGGACGATTGATGGCCGTGCGAGCTTCCGGTTCACCGGCCCAAGGTGGCGAGCTTTTATGGCAGACGGATCCGTATAGCCGTTACTTTGCCAACTCGACCTTGCCGCGCCGCGGTTCGAGCGAGGCGAACGGTCGAGTAAATCGCCGCCCGGTTTACCATCTTTATTCGGGCAGGCGGAGAATTTCTGGAAATCCGGCTCTGGGGGTTTGCGGGTTGGGCCCGGTTACGCCGCGTGGGGTAGTGTATCAGGAGCAAGATCATTTGCGGTGCGTGGATCCGCTGAGCGGCGAACCGCTTTGGGTTCGCACGGATATTCCGCCGGGTTGCGAGTTATTTGGAGATGATGAGTTCCTGCTTGCCGCGGATAGCGGGATGCGAGTTGCCCATATCATTCGCATGGTGGACGGCGAGGTGGTGGGCAAGCGAGAGCTCTCGAAGCATGAATGGCTGCTCACGGTTGGCAGGAAGGTGGTCGAAGTGGAACTCGACATGCGGCGAGAAAATCGTCGGATGATGATCTACGTTCGGGACATGGTCACCGGGGAAGTTTTGTCGGAGGAACAATTCCCGATTGCCAGCAAGGTGGCGGTGCTCGAGCCGGATAAGATTGGCGTGTTCCAGTCGGACGGGCGTTTCTGGTTGTACGACGTCGGCGAAGGGGTTGCCAAGATCGACACGAAACTCGACCCTTTGAATTCGGTTCAAAACATTCATTTGCTCCCGACGGACGAGCGTTTGTTTCTCATCGTGAGCGGTTCGGCGAACAGCCAGTACAAGCCGGTATCGCAGCAGCAGGAGTATCCGATCGTCGATGGGTTTGTTTACGCTTTCGATAGGGAAAGCGGCAAGCCGGTTTGGCCGGGGCCGGCCGTGCTGCGTAACCGCGGAGCGATTCTCTATCAACCTGCTGATATTCCGATTTTGGTGTTTGCCGATCGGAAGTCGGTTCGCAACGCCACGAACGGCGGCAGCATGCAGCTTCGTGTGTTGTGTTTGGATCGAGCAACCGGCGAGACGGTGTACCGCAACGATGCGTTGGCCGATACTTCGATCACGCGGTTTCGCATACGTGGCTCGCAAGACATGGCCCCGACAGTGGCCATCGACACGAACGCGGGTAAGATTCAACTGACGATGACCGATCGTCCGCGGCCACCGCGGCCGCCGGCAAACGACGATCTTGAAACGAAACCCTTAGCCGAAGAGCACGGTTTAAGAGGCATCGGCAAGCGTATTGGCGGCGCTTTGCAGGGGGCCATGGAGAATCCGAGCCGAGCAGACAGACAGTGGCAAGAAATCGAGGCTCGACGCCTGAGGCTTCAAGAGTCCCAAGAAGCACAAAAACAACGGTTCCGAATTGAAAGAGGCGGCCAACCTGTACCGGCAATTTCCGAGCAGGAGGCACCGATCGATGATGATTGAATCTCGCATCACACGACGATTTTGGGCACTTGTGTGCATGGTAGCCATGCTGACTCCTAGTTACGCGGTGCCAGCTCGCGCGGGAATTCCCGATGCGCGTGTTCGCCGGCTCGTTACCCAGGGGCTCGATTGGCTTGCATACAACCAGCATAAACTTGGCCATTGGACGGCGCAGGGGCGTTATCCGGCCGCGATGACGGCCTTGGCCGGGTTGGCAATGCTCTCCGAGGGCTCGACGGCCACACAGGGAAAGTATTCGGAAAATATTCGCCGCGCGGTGGATTACCTGATCCGCCAGAGCAGGCCGAACGGGTTGATCGGCGATCCGTTGCATGACGACCGCTACACGTACGGGCACGGTTTTTCGATGCTGTTCTTGTCGCAAGTGTTGGGCGATGAAGAGGACGAGGATCGCCGGGCCGAGTTGATCGACGTGCTGACACGGGCCGTGGTGTTTACCGGCCAGGCGCAAACCCAGGCTGGCGGCTGGGGGTATGTGAGCGCGAAAGACGGCGGCGGGTTCGACGAAGGTTCGACCACGATCACGCAGGTTCAAGGCCTGCGCGGTTGCCGCAACGCGGGTATCCCGGTGCCCAATGAAATCATTGATAAGGCGGTGGAGTACATCAAAAATTGCACGTTGCCCGAGGGAGGCGTGCAATACAGCTCGAAAGGCGGCGGCGGCCGACCGGCCATTACCGCGGCTGCGATTGCCTGCCTTTACAATGCCGGAGAATACGATAGCGATTTCGTGCCACGAATGATGAAATACTGCGAACAAAACCTGGGCAACGACGAGCAGAGTAGCTACGGCCATTGGCACTACGCTCATTTTTATTACGCCCAAGTTCAATACCGCGAGGGCGGTAAGCGGTGGTCGGCATATCGCAACGAGATCGAATCGAAGCTTCTCCGCGAAGCGGTGCCCGTGAAGCTGGGCGACCACGAAACCGTGAATTGGACGCAAGGTTATATCGGGCCCGTGTACACCACCGCGCTGAACCTGATCATCCTGCAGTTAGACAATGCGTGTTTGCCGATATACCAGAGGTGAGTGGCAGGCGTTCAGCATTGGGCTTTAGAAAAATATCAGGCGGTAAAAGATTGGTTGGGGGGTCGGCCTCGGAGAGGCCAGCCACAGTGTCTGTGAATTTGGCTTTGTTTATTCGGATTGATTGAACCTGATTTGGTATTGGGCTACTTATGAACGACTCGCAAGACGCATCGATCGCCCGGTTGGGCACCGCGATTGAGCAGATCAAACAACAATTGTCTCGCGTGATCGTGGGGCAGAATGAAGTGATCGAGCAAATGCTGATCGCCTTATTCAGCCGAGGACACTGCCTGCTGGAAGGCGTGCCCGGCTTGGCGAAAACGCTGCTGGTGAGCACGCTCGCGCGGTCGCTGAATTTGACCTTCTCGCGGATTCAATTTACGCCCGATTTGATGCCGGCGGACATCACGGGCACGGACATCATCGAAGAGAATCGATCGACGGGCCAACGGGAAATGCGTTTCCTGGCGGGCCCGATCTTTTCGCATGTAATTCTGGCCGACGAAATCAACCGCACGCCTCCGAAAACGCAGGCCGCGCTGCTCGAAGCCATGCAGGAGCGCCAGGTTACGGTGGGGCGCATCCGGCACCAAATGAGCGACCCGTTCCTGGTGCTGGCCACGCAGAACCCCATCGAGCAGGAAGGCACCTACCCGCTGCCCGAAGCGCAGCAGGACCGGTTCATGTTCAAGGTGCTCGTGGGGTATCCGAAGTTCGAAGAGGAATTCGAAGTCGCTCGGCGGACCACGACGAACGAGAAGCCGGAAGTGCTTTCGGTTCTTTCGCCCGAAGAAATTTTGCATCTGCAGGAGCTTGTTCGGTCGGTGCCGATCAGCGATCACCTGATTCGTTACACGCTGGCGCTCGTGCGGCAAACGCGTGTGGGCGAGCGCGGCATTCCAGATTTCGTACACGACCAACTGGCTTGGGGTGCGGGTCCGCGCGCTACGCAGTTCTTGATACTTGGCGCAAAGGCCCGAGCATTGATCTACGGACGACCGCATGTGACCGCGGAGGATATCCACGCTCTTGCCAAGCCGGTGCTGCGCCACCGATTGGTGGTGAACTTTGCCGCCGAGAGCGACGGAATTACCTCGGACCACATCATCGATCGGCTCATCGAAGTTACGCCGACGCATGAGGATCAACTGCTCCGCGACGACCGGTTCCAGAAAATTTTTGCTTCGTAGTCGGGGTGGGGAGTCGGTCTGGAGAATCGTCGAGGGTTGGCCTCGACGAGGCCCGCTTCAGTTGGGCTTGGGCACTTTTGGCATGAATCGGCGTAACCAATGTCTACCGCATCGAAAAGATCGCTGCAGCCGGAGGTGATTCAGAGAATCGCCCGACTGGAAGTGCGCGCTCGGCACATTGTGGAAGGCATGCTGAGCGGTATGCACCGCAGCCCGTATTTTGGGCAAAGCGTGGAGTTTCTGCAGCATCGTGAGTATGCGCGTGGCGACGACCTGCGTCGTGTTGATTGGAAAGTGTGGGCCAAGCAGGACCGGTTATACGTCAAGCAGTACGAGGAAGACACGAATCTTCGCTGCAGCTTGCTAGTGGATGTTTCCGAGAGCATGGCTTACGGCAGCGGGGCGATGACGAAGTGCGACTACGCGATTACCGCGGCGGCGGCGCTCGCTTACCTATTGCTGCGTCAGCAAGATGCGGTAGGCTGCACGGTGTTCGACGAAACCGTGCGGCAGATGATTCCGCTCCGCACGAGCACGCATCATTTGAATACGATTATTCGGGCATTGGAACCGAAAGAGCCGCAACATAAGACCAGGCTGTACGACGTGCTGGCTCGGGTAGCGGAAACGTATCCCCGGCGTGGCATGATGGTGCTCATTTCCGACATGCTAGTGGATATCGAGGATGCTCGACGAGGCTTGCGATTGCTGCGGCAGCGCGGGCATGACGTGCTGTTGCTGCACGTGATGGACGACGACGAACTCGATTTTCCGTTCAACAACACGGCAAGATTCGAGGGGCTCGAATCGGCCGATCATATTACGTGCAACCCGCGTGCATTGCGTGAAGGCTATATGGCGGCGCTCGAAAAGTTCCTGGCATCGATCCGCCACGGGTGCGCGCAAGACAAAGTGGATTACTCGCTGATTCGCACAAGCATGCCGTTGGATGCGGCGCTAACGGCGTTTTTGCGGCATCGCCAGCACGAAGGACAACGATAGTTTGAAAGCCTGCGAGGAATGATGGGCAACGCGCGAGTTGCCTCACGATAGCCTCCCCAGAGCAAATGAAAGCGATTTTTTGACGTGTCATTTCTGTTTCCCACCTTGCTGACGATCGGATTACCGTTGATTGCGGTACCGCTGTTGATCCATTTGATCAATCTGCGGCGGCAGCAGCGCATTAAGTGGGCAGCGATGCAGTTTTTGCTCGAGAGCCAACGCCGCAACCGGCGTTGGGTCATGCTGAAGCAACTATTGCTATTGGCGATGCGGATGGCAGCGATCTGCCTGCTGGTGCTGATGCTCTCGCAACTTGTTTTACGCAACGAATGGATGAGCTTGTTGGGGCGAGGAACGACTCACCACTTGGTACTGCTCGACGACAGCTATTCGATGAGCGACCGCTGGAACAACACCACGGCTTTCGACGAGGCAAAGCGTGCCGTACAGTCGATTGTGGACCAGGCGAGCGGGCAATCGGATGCACAGGTTATTACGCTGCTGAAGTTTTCCGAAGCGGCCAAGCTATCGGCCGGCACGCAGCCGGCAGTATTCAGCGAGTCGATCAACCAAACGTTCCGCGGACGGCTGGAATCATTACTTACCAGTTGGGACGTTTCGCAGACCGACGTGGGGCCAGCCAACGCGCTAAAAGCCGTGCCCAGGCTTCCGTTGGCGAAAGACGACCAGACGCTCATCCTTTATTTGGTGAGCGACTTTCGTGCGATGCAGTTCGAGAGCGCCACGGAAATCCGCAAGTTGCTCGAAGATCTGCAGAAGGACGAGAAGATTGCCCAGACTCATTTGATTCGTAGCGTGACAGAAACACGGCCGAACTTGGCAATTACCGCGCTGGAGCCGATGTCAGGGGTAATGGCCGCGGGCATCGAGATGTGGATGAACGTGACGGTGCGCAACTACAGCGACGCCCCGGCAGAAGGAGTAACCGTTCAACTCGAACAAGACGGCGACGCGTTGCCTGCGATGACGTTAAAAAGCATTCCGGCAGGCGAGGAGTTATCGCATAAGTTTTTAGTACAGTTTGCAGGGGTTGGTGCGCACTCGCTCACGGCATCGCTCGGCCCCGATGCAGTGGAAGTGGACAACCGGCGATATTTTGCCTGTGATTTACCGGCGGCACGACCGGTGTTGATCATCGACGGTTCGAAAGATGGCCGGGGGGGCCGACAACTGTCGTTGGCACTTGCCCCGGGAGGTAACACGCGCACGGGCTGGCAACCGCACGTGGAGCCACCGCGGTTTTTGAGTGACACGCAGCGTTTGAACGAGCAAGCGGCCGTGATATTGCTCGATGTACCGCGACTGAACGACGATGAGTTGGCATCGCTGGAAGCATATGTTCGCGGGGGCGGCGGCTTGGCACTCTTCACGGGTGCTGAAACAGATCGGAGTTTCTACAACGAGCGATTCCATGCGAATGGCGAGGGGTTGTTCCCGGTGCCGTTGAAACTGCCCACGCAATTGATGGACCAAGCGGGCGAGGCGGCAGCAGACCTTGAAGTGAGCGAACATCCGATGCTGCAGGTGCTGTCTGGCAGCCGGAATGGTTTGTTGCCGCTTATTCTCGTCGATTATTACTATGCCGTGCCGGATAATTGGTCGGCTCCGATCGATTCGAAGGTGCGCACGTTGGCCAAGCTACGAAACGGAGCGCCGTTGGTCGTGGAGAAGCCGTACGGCGAAGGCCGAGTAATTGCGCATCTTACGAAGCTCTCGTCTGGCGACACGCAACTTGGCCGATGGAGCAACTGGAGTTCGCAACCCGCGTTTCCTATTCTCGCCAATGAATTGGTCAGTTACCTGGCATCATCGCGGCAGGAAGAACCGGATACTTATGTTGGCGATACGCTCGTTGTAAAGGTTGCCGGTGGTGAGTTCGAACCGGCTGTGCGATTCTTGCTTCCGAGCGAAGGAAAGTCGCGGGCGGAAGTGCTGGTGGATGGCAAGGTGGTGGACGGCGAGTTCATAGCAACGCTTGAGGAAACGAACAGGAGCGGGGCGTACGAAGCCCAGCTTCAACCGCTGCAAGGTGAGTTACAAAAGCGTACTTACGCGGTCAACGTGATCAACGGCGAAGGCGATTTGGCGATCGAACCGCGGGCCGAGCTTGTTGCACAGCTTGAGGGCATCCCCATTGAATTGCACGACGCGGCCGATATGACGCTCAATCCGCAGCAAATTGCGGGCTTTCAGATGAGCGATGCGTTGCTGGGCACGCTTCTGTTGGTTCTTGTGGCGGAACAGTTGCTGGCTTACAAAGCGAGCTACCATGTGACGCCGGCTCGCGGAGGTACACGATGAACGTGCTTCCGAATGCCAACGGAGTGAGCCGCACGGTTTATGAGATTTCGCGATTCCAGGCTTTCGACGACGAACGCCTGCCTATCGCGCTTGCCGCGGCGATTGCCATTGCGTTGGTTGCCGTGGTGTGGTTTCTCTATCGTCGCGACACGATGGAGTTGAAGCGACCCGTGCGGATTGGTGTTGTGGCGCTGCGGTTAATCGCGTTGGCTGGTTTGTTTGTGTTCTTTCTTGGAATTGAATGCCGCACCACGACTGAGGTAGTTCACAATTCGCAGGTGGCCGTGATGGTCGATGTGAGCCAAAGCATGGCGCTTGGTGCCACGAACACTCCGACTATAGACAACTCAGGCACGCGCATGAGCACTGTGGTGAAAGCGTTGGCCGAGAGCCCGCTGATCGCCGATCTGCGGAAAGTTCACGACGTAAGCGTGATGCGGTTCGATGAAAAGCTCGAGCCCGTCGTGACGCTGCCGAAATTGACCGAAGGCACCCACGAAAAGAGCCCGAACGAAGTGGGCGTTGGCAATTTGGATGAAAAAGCGAATGGCTCGGCGGCTAAGGCAAAAAATACGGACTGGGGCATAGAACTACAACCCCGCGGCACGGAGACACGATTAGGGCAGGCGCTTGCGGAGCAGATGCGGCAGTCTCGCGATTTACCGCTGGCTGGCGTGGTGATCGTTTCGGACGGGGCCCAGAACGCGGGTGTTGATCCGGCCACGGCGATCGAAGCGGCACAGGCCGCCAAGGTGCCGTTGTTTACGATTGGCGTAGGGTCCACGGAATCGCCCAAAAATGTGGCATTGCGCGACATCGTGGCGCCTACGCGGGCATTTCCTGGCGATACGTTGAATATCACGGGATACCTGCAGGCGGATGGTTACGCGGGGAAATCCGTGGAGGTGGAACTCACTCGCCGCAAAGCCGATGAACCGGCCGGCGGTGGCAACCGAGTGGATTCAAAACGTGTGGAGCTTACGGCGAACGGCGAAGCAGTGCCGGTATCGTTCGATTTGGAGCCAGGCGAGCCAGGAACATTTGTGTATCAAATGCGCGTTGCGGCCCCGCCAGACGATGCCAATCCGCGCGATAACCGGCGAGAGGTTGAGGTGGATGTGGTGGATCGCAAGTCGCGCGTGTTGTTGTTTGCCAGCGGACCGATGCGCGATTACCAGTATTTGCGCAATCAACTCTATCGCGACAAATCGATGACGGTCGACGTGTTGTTGCAAAGTGCCCAGGAGGGCGTTTCGCAGGAGTCGCATGAGCTATTGGACAAGTTTCCGAGCACGGCCGAGGAACTTTACAAATACGACTGCATCGTGGCGTTCGACCCCGACTGGACGGCGCTCGATGCCACGCAAGTCGAGTTGCTCGAGAAATGGGTATCTGACGAGGCCGGCGGATTAATCGCGGTCGCGGGGCCGATCAAAACGGGCAAATGGATTCGTAGCACTGAACACGTGAAGATCCGCGATTTGTATCCGGTGACTTTCCAACAGCGGCTGACGCTGCTGGACGACGGCCAATACGGCGGCGATACGCCTTGGCCGCTGGCGATGGAACGTGCGGGCCGCGAAGCTAAGTTCTTATGGCTCGCCAATTCGGCAGAGGAAAGTGCCGACGCATGGCAAAACTTTCCGGGCGTGTATGGTTTTTACAACGTGAAAGGCGAAAAGCAGGGGGCCACGGTTTACGCGCGGTTCTCGGATCCGGAAGTGGGCATCACGAGCCAACGGCCGGTGTACCTGGCTGGGCAATTCTACGGCAGCGGGCAGGTTTTCTACATCGGCAGCGGAGAATTGTGGCGGTTGCGATCGGTGGACCCGACTTACTTCGAAGTGTTGTACACGAAGTTGATTCGCCAGGCGAGCCAAGGGCGGATTCTGCGCGGCTCCTCGAGAGGCGCGCTGTTAGTGGAACGCGATCGCTACGAATTGGGCGAACCGGTCGTGGTGCGAGCACGATTATCGAACGCACAGCACGAACCGCTGGAAGCCGAGAGCGTTTCCGCTCAGTTGCTTCGACCAGATGGTTCTACGGAATCGCTGAAACTGACGGCGGAAACCGATCGCGCTGGCATGTTTTCCGGTCAAACCACCGTTCTCCAGGAGGGAACGTATCAACTCGCGCTTTCGGTACCCGGATCGGACGAGGAGCCGCTGAGTAAATACCTTCAAGTTCGGGTGCCCGATTTAGAACGCACTCATGCCGAGCGAAATGAAAAGCTATTGTTCGGCATCGCCAACGACACGGGCGGCATTTACTACGACCAGATCGATACGGCCGTCGCCGGTGATGAATCGCACAAGCCGCTGAAAGATGCCATCGCCAGCCGGGCCGAAGTGAAATTCATCACCGGCGCGCCGGACCAGGAGTTTGCCAAATCGCAAATGAGTTGGCTGCTTGCGGTTATCGCAGGATCGCTGTTTGCGGAATGGATCATTCGCCGGTTCAATCGACTTGCTTGATTAATGTCACGCTAACCGTTGTATGCCTTTACCCCCACAACAAGCTGTACTGCCTCCGGCAATCCGCAACGTGTTAAACACCGTGCGGCGGCGGATTCGCACGTATGTTTGGCTACAGGGGGTGGCCGCGATTTTGATCTTTGCGGGCCTGGCGTTTTGGGCGCTGCTCGGGTTGGATCGTTTTTTCGAGCCTTCGCCCGCGATTCGGAAATTTGGCTTAGTGATAACGGCGGTGGCTGGCTGCTATGTGGCTTGGCGGTATTTATTGCGGCGCATGGCCGTGCCGATTTCGGACTCGAGCGCGGCCGTGTTGCTTGAGCGCCGTTTTCCTTCGCTCCAAGAACACGTGCTCACTGCGGTTGATTTTGCAGCCCGGCCCGATGCAGCAGAAACTTACAACGCCCAGCTTGTTCGCGACACACAGGAATCGGCCGTGGCGGCGATCGCGCGTGTTCGGCCGCAAGAGTTGTTCAAGCGTGGCCCCTTGGTGCGTTCGCTGATCGGTGCGTTTGCGGCCGTGTTATCGATCGGGGCCTTTGCCATTTTTGCCCATGAGTCGTTTGGTTTTTGGCTCGAACGGCTGGCAATGAGCGAAAAACCTTGGCCGCGGCGTGTGCATTTAGAAGTCGTGGGATTTCCACCCGATGATTCAGGAGTGCGAACCGCGAAACTGGCGCAAGACGACGACTTCGAATTACTCGTCCATGCGAACACGCAAGGCTATGAAGTTCCCGATCAGGTAGAAATCAGATTTCGGCTTGCCGATGGTCGCTACGGGCGCGATACCATGATTCGCGTCGGCGAGGCCGTTGCATCGAACCAGGACCATCAGTTGTTTCGCTATCAATTCAAACGCGTGGCCAGCGACCTGCAGTTCGATATCGTGGGTGGCGACGACCGTGTGCGCGATTTGCATTTGCAAGTTGTCGAACGGCCGGAGTTGTTCGATATCGAAGTGGAGTGTGTTTATCCCGCTTATTTGCAGCGCGAGTCGCGCCTTTTGCCAGTGACGGGCGGCATGAGAATCCCCGAGGGAACGCGGCTTGTGCTTCATGCGGGATCGACCAAGCCTTTGGTATCGGCCAACATTCGGCATGCGAATCCGGAAGATTCTTCGAAACCGGCGGAAGCAAAGCTCGACTTCTCGGACAAAGCGCGGAAGGATCTCTCGTGGGAGTATGGCCCGTTGCGTGCGGACGATGTTCTATTCGTGAATGCCACGGATACAGACGGCGTGTCGGCACGCGATCCGTATCGAATTTCGCTGGCGGTGGTGCCCGATGAGTCGCCGGAAGTGGCGGCGAGGCTATCTGGGATTGGCTCTGCGGTGACGCCGGATGCGGTATTGCCGTTCGTGGGCAAAGTGACTGACGACTATGGGCTCGGAGATGTTTGGCTCGAGTACCAGGTGGAGGGAGGGACACCGGTGTCCTACCCACTTGCCGCACAGCCGAACGGAGAGCCGCTGCTCGAAACGCTAGGGGATTTCGACCTACGGGGGCTCGATCCGAGGACTGGCCAGCGAGCGCTGCTGCTTACGCCGGGGCAGCGATTGTCGATCGCCATCAAAGCGGCCGATCGGTATGACTTGTCGGACACGCCGCATGTGGGAAGCAGCCAACAGTTCGTTTTGGAAATTGTCACGCCGTCGGATTTACTGGCGTTGCTCGAACGTCGCGAGCTATCGCTACGGCAACGGTATGAGGCTATTTTCGAGAAAATGACCGACACACGAAACTTGCTCGCTCGGGTAGAATTCGGCAACGAGCCGAAGGACGGGCAGACCGGCGATAGCGAGGACAACGAACCGGAGTCGCCGGAGCGTGTCCAGGCACGGCGGCAGTTGCGAGTTACGGGGGCTCAACAGAATGTGGTGCAATCGCGAGACGAAGTGGCGGGAATTGCCGCCGGTTTCGATGACTTGGGCGAGGAATTAACGAACAATCGCATCGATAATACGGATCTCAAGAACCGCCTGCGGGAACAAATTGCGGTTCCCATGCATCGAATTGCCAAGGAACTCATGCCGGAGCTACTGGCGCAGGTAAAATTACTTCAAGAGAACGTCAAGGATCCGGCCAAGGGGCAGCCGGAGCTTGTCAAATCGCTGGCCATGACGGACACGGTGCTGGTCGAGATGAAAAAGATTCTCGACCGGATGCTGGAACTTGAAACCTACAACGAGGTCGTGAATTTGCTTCGCGACATCATCCGAGACCAGGACGAAATCAATCGCGAGACGAAAGAACGCCAGAAGGAACGGTTACGATCGTTGTTTGACGAGGAATAAGTCGATCGTTGCGTAGGTAGCGGCGGCCGCCAGAACCCAAGGATGCTCGAATGTTGATGCTCACCACCAAGCAGAAACGGAAAACGTCGCTAGCACGACATTCGGCCTTTTGTTTGGCGTCGTATGCGGTTGCCCTGTTCTCGTTACTGCTTGTTTCGTCGTCGTTTGCTCAAGAAACGGAGGCCGAGTCCCCTGCTCCGTCGGCGGAAGCGCCTGCCGAAATCCCCCCGGCCACGACAAACGATGGGGCGGCCAAGCAGGCGGACAATGATGCTGAGTTATCGGTCGAACAAGCTCGGCTGGCCGATCGCTTCAAACGACTGGAAGAAGTCATTGGCCGGCTGGCGGAACTCTCTGCCTCGAGCGACCCGCGGCGTGCCAAGTTGTTGCGCGATGCCATCGCCCAAAGCCGCGACCAGGATCTAAGCGTTCGCTTTGAATCCATCGTGAAGCTGTTAGAAGAAGAACGACTGTCTGCTGCGACCAACAACCAAACCCAGTTGCAGAAAGAACTCGACGGCCTGCTAACACTCTTACTGAAAGCGGATCGCGACAAAGAACTATCGTCGCAACGAGAGCGAGTGCGCAAATACCTCAAGGAAGTGTCGCGGTTAATTCGCGAGCAAAAAGGAATCAAGGCGCGTACCGAAGGGGGCGATGAGCTTGCTGAACTTGGCAAAGAACAGAAACGCCTAGCTGACGAGACCAACAAACTGGGCGGAGATATCAAAGAAACCGAGGGCAAACTAACGCCCTCGGAAGATGCAAAGAGTCAGAACGAGGATAACAAAGAAAAGTCTGGCGAAGGAGATAAGTCCGCCGAGGGCGATGAGTCGGATAAATCTTCGGAGCCTGGTGATGAGAAGGATGGCGAAGAGCCATCGGAAAAGTCTGAGCCGGGAGATCAGTCATCGGGCGAGCAATCTTCGAACGATGCTCAATCCGGCGAGTCGAAGCAGGCCGAGTCCGGCCAAGGCAAGCAGTCGGATTCTAAATCATCTGAGGGGAAACCTAGCGAGGGTAAATCGCAGGAGCAAAAACCTTCCGATTCGAGCCAACCGGGGCAATCGGGTTCACCATCTCAAGATGGCGATTCGCAGTCTCAGGAGCAATCGCAGCAACAGCAGCAGGATCCGGCTCAGAAAGCGACCGACCAGCTTCAAGAAGCTCAGAAGAAAATGGCGGAAGCTCAAAAGAAACTTGAAGAGGCACAGCGCGACGGTGCTACCGAGAAACAATTTGAGGCGCTCAGGAATTTAGAACAAGCCAAGGCTGAGTTGGAACGCGTTTTGCGCCAGCTTCGCGAGGAGGAGCTTGAACGCACACTAACCCAACTCGTGGCCCGTTTTCGAAAAATGCTCGAACAGCAAGTCGAGGTTTACGAAGGCACGATCCGGATTGATAAAATCGCCGAAGCGGAACGCGACCACGACGATGAAATCGAGGCAGCCCGACTCAGCCGCATGGAGGCCCAGATCGTGAACGAAGCGGACCGGGCTTTGCTATTATTGCACGAGGACGGCACGTCGGCCGCTTTTCCGGAAGCGTTGGAGCAGATGCGTCGAGACATGCGGCAAATAACCGAGCGGCTTACCGCGGTAAAAGTCGATGTCATTACCCAGGGGCTCGAGCAGGATGTGATTGCCGCTCTGGAAGAGACCATCGCCACGATGGAAAAGGCGATCAAGGATTTGGAGAAGAAAAAAACGCCTCCCGGCCAACAGCGAGCCGCTGGTGAACCTGCCGAACCGCCGCTGGTCGATAAACTGGCTGAGCTCAAAATGATCCGCTCTCTGCAAATGCGTATTAACACGCGTACCCAGCGTTACGGCGAAATGATCGACGGAGAGCAGGCAGAAACTAAAGAGCTAATCGAAGCCCTGAAAGACTTGGCCGACCGCCAGCAACGGGTGTACAAGGCAACTGCCGACCTGCAACAGGGACGAAACGATTGAGCTTTTTGGACGAAGTTTTTGATGACAAAATAGGTAATTAGTAGAGATTGGTCGCATCGAATTGGAGAGAAACCCGCTTACAAGCAGGCAAAACTCTAGAAGAGTCGGGACGTTCGGTTGGACAGAAGCTGGTTGTGGTGAATAATAGAAGGTAATAAGCCGGGCGGGGACGGCGGGGAATCCGCCGAGAAGTAGAGAGTTTCGAAATGATCTACCTACCGACCCGAACAATTCTGGGCACTTTATTATTTGCCTGGTTACTCGTCGTTGCGGCCCGGTCGTTTGCCGACTTCGTGGCCGAACCGACTTGGGAGCCTGTACCGGCCGAAGTGGTCGCCGATCAACTCGATGATTATCTCCGAGTTGCCAACCTGCCCCCCACACGTGAGGCTGTGGCTCGTAAGGCTTGGGAGGATCGCGAAGCTCTTGCCGATGGTGACCTGTTGGATCGGTTGGCTGTTGCCCTCTCGGCCAGTGATGAACGTGTTGCCCAACTTGTGGATTTCTGCTCGGGAATGAGCAACCCCGGCAAGCTGCCGGAATTTGCCTGGCTGGCCGATAGCGCCACCCCCAAGCTCATTCGACACAACATGCGTTTGTATCTGGCTCGCTGGATGGTGCAACAAGGTTATTACGACGAGGCCGTGTCGTGGACTTCGGGCCTGAGCACCGACGACGTTATCGCGCCCGATGCTTTGCTTTTCTATCGTGCGGTCGCCCATCATCGTTTGGTAGAGCCCGAAAAGGCCGATGTGGCGTTAACGCAACTTCTTCAACGCCAGAACGATTTGCCAGTTCGCTTTCAGAAGTTGGCCGATCTTATGCGACAAGATTTGACGGGCCTCGAAAACGAATCGCTCGATCACATTGCACGGCGGATGGAAGATATTCGTCGCCGATTGGCTCAGGGTCGTTCGGGCGGGCAAGTCCAAAAAATTGAAAACGATGTGATCGCGTCGCTCGACAAGCTCATCAAGGATGCCGAGGATCAGCAATCGAAACAACAATCGCAATCGCAGTCGTCTTCCGGAGGCCAGCAGAGCGGTTCGCCAATGCAAGACAGCCAAATCGCGGAACTCAAGGCACCCGGCAAGGTAGAACCTCGCAAGCTTGGCCGCGGATCTGGCTGGGGCAACCTCCCGGAAAAAGAACGCGAGAAGGCCTTGCAAGACATCGGCCGCGAGTTTCCCTCTCACTATCGTGAAGTGGTCGAGGAGTATTTCCGCCGTCTCGCTGCTGAAGAATCTTCCGGTGGATCGTGAGTTGCTCGCGCCGGAGCATTAAAGTTCATTAGAGCCGCAAGATGCGTAACTTCCCTGAATGTTGACTCTGGCTTACTATGCTCTGCTTTGATGAAAATGCGTTGCTTTGTTGAAAACATGCCTAATACAGATACGGGAGACGTCTCCGACGCCGATACTGCTTTCAAGTGGTACACGTAATCGGCCTCGGAGAGGCCTCCAAAATTTCTCAATAAGGCAATTTTGCTCCTAGGAAATATCGCGTGCGTTTGGTTGTTTTTTTATTGTTACTGGCTTCATCGACTGTGGCGGCTGAAGTCGAGGTCAGTCGCCTCGACGGCACCACGCTTGCCGGCGAGCTGAAAAGTTGGACCGGCGAACAAGTCGTTATTTCGGCCGGCGGGGTCGATAAAGTCGTTCCCCAAAATGAGCTGCTCGGCATACGCAATAAACCAACCGAGGGCACGAGCGGCCACGTGGCAGCAATCTCGCGGGTAATCGTCGAGCTGCACGACGGCACTCTGATACCGACGCAAGACTTTCAGATTGCAGCTAAGAAAGCCACGATTGAATTGGCAACTCCAGCCGCAACAGGCAACGCTTCTCAAGCTGTGCGGCTTACACGCGATCAACTCGCCATGGTGCGATTACAGCCCATGGACGAGTCGCTCGAAAGCCAGTGGGATGAGATTCGCAAAATCGACTTGGTAGCCGATGCGTTGGTGCTGCTTAAAAAGAACGGCACGAGCCTCGACTATGTGGAAGGTGTGCTCGGCGACGTAACTGGCGACAAAGTCGAGTTCGAGCTCGAAGGCGACCAGATGACAATCGATCGCAAGAAAGTGGCCGGCTTGATCTATTTTCGTCGAGATAAAGAATCCGGCACCGATCCTCGGTTTCTGCTCCGGGGTTGGGGTGGACTGACGGCTCAGGTCCGCAATGCAAAAATCGCTGGCGACAAGCTCGAATTGATAACGATAAGCGGCGCTCAGCTAAGTTGGCCGATCGACGCGTTCGAATCGGCCGATTTCTCGGCTGGCAAACTTGTTTACCTCAGCGATATGCCGCCCGCGGCGAAATCGGTTGCACCGCTGATCGCGTTGCCTACCGGCGTCACCTTTGGCGAAAAGTATGTGGAGCCGCGATTCAATCAGTCTGCTTTCGGCGGTCCTCTTACGCTGGCAACTACTCAGAGTTTAGCCGAGCCCGCGGCGTCTGAGGTGCAATCCTTTTCCAAGGGAATCGCAATGCGCAGCCGGACCGAGTTGGTCTACCGGCTGCCGACCGGTTATCGCCGGCTTGTTGGAATTGCAGGGATCGATCCCGCGGTGCGCATGAACGGAAATGTTCATCTGGCGGTGTACGCAGACGATCGACCGCTGCTGGAAACCGACATCGTGGGCAGCGAACTACCACGGCCAATCGAGCTTGATGTTGACGGGACGAAGCGGCTCAAGATTGTGGCGGACTACGGGCAAAACCTGGATACTGGTGATTGGCTCAATCTTTGCGACCTCAAGCTCATAAAATGACGTGTTGTGAACCCCGAACTCGAATTACTGGCAATTGCGGTCGCCGTGTACGCGGGCTGTGGTCGGTGGCTGTAGCAGTAGCTTTCGTGAATTGGCTGGGGGAATCGCCAATCGGTTCCATCGCAGTTGCCGCGGAGCCGCCTGTCGAGGTGCTGGCCGCGGAAGCAGATCGGGTTGCCACGATCGAGCGAATCTCGAAGCCGACCATTGCGATTTTCGATGCGAACGGGCAAGGGGGCGGCTCGGGCGTTATCATTTCGCCCGATGGTTACGCGCTTTCAAATTTTCACGTTACCGCAGCCACAGGCCCTGCCATGAAGTGCGGCCTTGCGGACGGGCGATTTGTCGATGCCGTGATTGTGGGCCTCGACCCGGGCGGCGATGTCGCGCTACTCAAATTATTAGGCGATGATAATTTTCCGGTTGCCGAAATGGGCGACAGCGATGCCGTTCGCATCGGCGATTGGGCGTATGTGGTCGGTAATCCGTTCTTGTTGGCCGACGACTTCAAGCCGACCGTAACCTATGGCATTATCTCGGGCGTTCATCGCTACCAGTACCCAGCGGGAACCTTGCTCGAATATGCCGACTGCATTCAAACAGATGCAGCGATCAACCCGGGCAATTCGGGTGGGCCCTTGTTCAATGCAGCGGGCCAGCTTATCGGAATCAACGGCCGTGGTTCGTTTGAAAAGCGCGGTCGCGTGAACGTGGGCGTCGGCTACGCGATTTCGATCAATCAAATCAAACGATTCATCGGTTTGTTGAAAAGCGGCCGAATCGTGGATCATGCGTCGTTCGGCGCGACGGTAACCTCCGACCCGGACGGCCGGGTGATCGTGGATGACATTCTCGAAGAAAGTGACGCCTACCGACGCGGCATTCGTTACGGCGACGAACTAGTGCGATTCGGAGGCCGCGACATTGGCTCGCCCAACGCTTTCAAGAACGCGCTGGGAACCTATCCGGCTGGCTGGGAAGTGCCCGTAGTTTATCGGCGCGACGGCAAAGAAATAGAAAAACGTGTTCGACTTGCCGCCTCACATCGC
Organism: uncultured Planctomycetaceae bacterium; assembly: GCA_964618225.1. Lineage (GTDB taxonomy): Bacteria > Planctomycetota > Planctomycetia > Pirellulales > Lacipirellulaceae > JABDGM01. The sequence goes on along the minus strand of CAZTWS010000006.1, from coordinate 37,985 downwards.
GAAGGAGAATTGGAAGCACTCCTCACGGGCAAACATGGTCCGCCGATACCGGGGCACCCGAAACCGGGCGAAGAACCAAAACCGGGTGAAGAGCGGAAGAAAGACGGCAAGCCCTCGCCGGAAGATCTGCGTCGCGCCATGGGGGCCAAGAAACCGAAATTGCCTGGTACGGTGCGCAAGGTTTTCGAAGAGCGCCCGGGGTATACCAATTACTGGTTCAATAGGTATCACCAACAGCGTGTATGGAACGCTTACTTAGCCCAAGGCGACTTTGCCGACACAGGTTGGGATTGGAACATCGCGGGCAAAACAGCCAACGGAGGGGCGTTCTCTTTAGAGCTTCGCGAGAAGTCTGGAAAAGTGACTTTGCCAGACGGGGAGTCGGGTGCCCAGTTCGGCGCTTCGCTCGTCGATGAGGCAAGCCCGCCTCGCTCCGGCGGAATGCTGGCGGCCTTGCATCTATGGCAGCGGCTTTTGTTGTTTGGCCCCCGGCAGCTCGGCGAAGTTTACTATGTTGGCACCGTTCCATGGACAGACGATGCAAACCTTGTCGATTGCCTCTCGGCCATGCGTTCAGGAGTGGAAACTCGATTCTATTTCGATCCCACGTCTGGCGATTTAGTCGGCCTCGAACTGCAGCGTTCGGAAGACGAGGACCCGTGCAAAATTTATTTTTCAGACATGCGTGATGTGGAGGGGCGTCGATTGCCGCATCGCTGGAAAATACAGCATGGCGATGAAACTTTTGCAGAGCTAACGATCGACTCCTACACATGGCAGCCTTCAAAGCCGGCTGCGGCTAACTCGGAGTGAGGTCATGCTCGAACTGTGCAGAACTTTGTGGAAGGCGCATTCAAGGCGCGGTTGCAACGATCGCCCATCTATTGCCAGCGGTTCGCACGTTAGCTGGCGGCTCGTGAACGTCCGCGCCGTTGCACTAGCCGTCGCTTGCCTACTAGCCCAGGCTTGCGATGTGCGGGCCAGCAACGGCGCGGCGTCTTACTTTTCGGTTGCTCGCGGCGTTCAACCGAAGGTGGTGAAAATCTACGGTGCCGGCGGATTCCAGGGCTTGGAATCGTATCAAAGCGGACTGCTGATCTCGCCCGAAGGACACGTGCTTACCGTGTGGAGCTATGTACTCGATGCCGACGAGGTAGTGGTCGTACTCGACGATGGCCGGCGTTTCACAGCAAAACATGTTGCCGCGGATCCGCTGAGCGAAGTGGCGGTGCTGAAATTCGAGCCCCGAGACGAGAAGCTCTCGTACTTCGATCTCGCCAAGGCCGTAGCCGCGGAACCCAGTGAGCCCGTGCTGGCATTCAGCAATTTGTTTGGAATTGCCACGGGCGACGAGCCGGTAAGCGTGCTGCACGGTGTGGTTTCGGCGATCGCACCGCTCGATGCCCGCCGGGGCGCGTTTACGACCAATTTTCGTGGCGACGTTTACATGGTAGATGCAGCCGCGAATAACCCGGGCGCTGCCGGCGGCGCACTTACGGATGCGAACGGTCGGCTGCTCGGCATGTTAGGCAAGGAGTTGCGTAGCGAAATCACGGGCACTTGGTTGAACTACGCTTTGCCGGTAAGCGCATTCGAACAAACGGCCGAAGACATGATCGCGGGCCGGTTTACGCCGTCCGAGCTTACCGACCTCGACCGGCCAGATAACCCGCAATCGCTCGCCGCGCTAGGTATCGTGTTGGTGCCGGATGTGGTCACTCGCACGCCTCCATACGTGGATCGAGTGATTTCCGATTCGCCAGCAGCACTCGCGGGGCTTCGGCCTGACGACTTACTGGTGACGATCAACACGCAGGTTGCTTCATCGTGCCGCGACGCCAACAAACTCATCGAACGTCTGGAGAACGATGCCGAGGTCAGCGTGGGTGTACTTCGGGATTCGGAATTTCTTGAACTGAAACTCTCAAATTCTCCCGAGAGTCCGGAAACCACCGAAGACGGATCGAAATAATGCCCCCGCGTATTCTTAAAACCCGCTGGCTACTCGGCTGCTCGGCCTTTTTGATCGGCTGTTCGTTGGCGTTCGCGTCACAGGCTGTGGCTCAAAGCGGCGGCGCATCCACCGCTAAGCAGCAAGCGACGGCGATTCGTGCCGCGGTCGAGAGCGTTGCAGATTCTGTGGTGCAGATTCGCACGATCGGCGGATTGGACGCCGTCAACGGAACGTTGCTCGCCAACGGGCCTACCACGGGCCTCATTGTTTCGCCAGACGGTTATATCGTTTCCAGCGCTTTCAATTTCGTGCAGCAACCATCGTCGATTCTCATCACGCTCGCCAATGGCAAGCAAGTGCCTGCGGAGTTAGTGGCGACCGACCATAGCCGAATGACGGTGCTGCTCAAGGCAAGAGGCGTGGATGATTTACCGGTGCCTGCGATGGCTCCGCGTTCTGAACTCCGGCCGGGCCAGTGGGCGATTGCGGTGGGCCGAACGTTTCGCGCCGACCAGGTGAATGTTTCCGTGGGGATCATTAGCGCGTTGAATCGCATGTATGGGCGGGCGGTGCAAACCGATACCGCTGTATCCACGGCCTGCTATGGTGGTCCGCTGATTGACGTGCGCGGGCGCGTGGTCGGCATCCTCGTGCCCATGGCACCCCAAGCCACCAGCGAAGTGGCCGGTGCCGAATGGTACGATTCGGGAATCGGTTTCGCCGTGCCTTTGGAACCGCTGGACGAATGGATCAAGCAGATGCAAACGGGCGAGGATCTTCGAGCGGGGATTCTTGGAATCGGCCTGGCGGGAAAGAATCCGCATTCCTCCAAGGCCAAGCTGGCCACGGTCCGCGCCGACTCGCCAGCCGGCAGGCAAGGACTGAAAAAAGACGACTTGATTGTGGATGTTGACGGCGTTCCGATCAAAAGCCAGACCGATTTGCGATTTGCCCTGGGCCCCAAATATGCCGGCGATACGGTTCGCGTCGTAATTCAACGCGGCGACGAACGGTTAGAGAAAACCATTGAATTGGCGGGCCAGTTGCCGGCGCATCGCTATGCGTTTCTCGGGATCCTGCCGACGCGAACAGCTGACAACGATGAAGCCGTTGCGGAGAATGGCGACGACGCACTCACCGACGAGAACGAAGAAAAACAGCCAGATCAGCAGAACATCGCTGAGCAAAACCAATCGCCAGCCGGACTGCGCGTGCGGGCCGTTTTTCCGGGCTCGCCAGCGGCAACGTCAGGCATCCAAAGCGGCGATCTGATCACCAAAATCGGCGAGACTACCATCGAATCGTTCGAGGATGCGTTGACGGCAACCGCGAATCTCGTTGTGGGTGGTTCTGTCCCCGTAAAGTTCCAGCGTGACGGCGAAACGATGAACGTGAAATTAGAGCCTGTCCGCATGCCCTCCACGGTGGCCGTAGATAGTGAGGCTGCCGTTTCGCAAAACACCCAAGTTGTAGAGAAGAAAGAAGGCGAAACACGCTCCGTTAAATTGCCCGAGTTTCCCAACAAATGCGACATCTACGTTCCCAGCAATGAGACAGGGGGCCCTCGTGCGATGGTCGTTTGGTTGCAGCCGCCCGGAGAGAACGATCCCGGTAAAGTGATTGCCGGGTGGAAATCGATTTGCGATCGCGACGGTATATTGCTCGTGGTGCCCTCGCCTGCCGCCGAAAACAAGTGGGAACTAACCGAGGTCGAGTACCTGCGTCGGCTCACGGAGCGGATATTGGCAGACTACCCGATCGATTCGCATCGCGTGGTTGCGTTCGGTCAGGGTGCCGGCGGATCGATGGCCTGGGTGCTGGGTTTTTCGAGCCGCGATATCTTTCGTGGAATCGCGACCTCGGCGGCACAATTACCGCGTAAGCTGAAAGTTCCGCTGAGCGACCCTTCGTTCCGTATGTATGTGTGGTCCGCGATGCCGGCAAGCAAAGACACGGCATCGCTGATTGCTCGCGATCTGGAAAAAGTGTCTGAAGCTGGCTACCCGGTTTCTACCGAACCAGCCGCCGAAAAGTCGGGGAAACTCTCTGACAAGCAGCAGCAAGAATTGGCACGCTGGATCGATACGCTTGATCGTATTTAGTGCGCGCTCAGAAAGAAAGTTGGTGTGCAACTGGCTCCTTAAAGCATTTCAAAAACCTGCTAACTGCGCCACCGTGAACGGCGTGTTAGTAAGCTGGCGAACGCGCACAGCATAAGAACCATACAGCCAGGCTCGGGAATGACCGAGGGTTCGGCTAATATCTCCAAGAGTTGGCTCGATGCGGTAAATGAGTTCAACTCTCCCCAGTGCATGGGCGGCGGTGGTGCCGAAGGCGTGGGAGAAACGCCGAGCCCGTTTGTCACCTCCGGCAATTTCATTCGCAGCCGCAACGAATACGGATCGAGGCCATCGGCCATCGAGCCGCCGGTAATCTTACCGAATGCCAAGAACAATGTGGCCGCATTCGGTGCGCTGAGCGCACCGGTGATCGCACTCGTCGAAAGGTCGGCCGAGAGTAGCAACGAGTTATCAACATCGTAAACGGCTAACTCCCCTTGGATAAAGTTCTGCACAAGAAGCGACCCTCTGAACACGGTGGCCACGCTGGAGGCGGAAAGGTCCTTAAGGGTAAACGATGCGCTACTGCTGGATGCCGAGAGAGACATCCACTGCGCGGCGTCCGGAATCTCGATCGTTGCGTCAAGATTGCCGTTGGTTGAAGTGGCTCCATCGTCGAGAGTCGAGAGAGAGTTGCCGGAGTAGCCAAAGTTGCTGTTGCCATTTGCACCGAAGTGCAGCTTCATGATCGTCGCGGCACGGCCGGACGACGCGATCGCAACTGTGCCGGCGATTGCCAGTGCGAGCACTCGAAGGCTAACTCGATTCATTGGACGATCCTCTTGCCGATTGCGGCGCAAAAAAGCGACGATCGAAAACCCGCAATCCCGACCACGTTTGCGGCCTGCGATGAAAGACTCCGACCGTCGCTTTGAATTAGCGGTTCCTTAGGGGAGGAGAAAATGGCTCTCCAGCGGCTATTTTCCGCAATCTACGGCAAAGTGTCAAGATTTTTAGCCCCTGGGGTACGCAGGTTCGCCTCGTTGGCGAGCACCGCCAGGGCGTAGGCGGGAGCACAACGGCTTGCCGCGGAGCCCACCATGGACTGCAAAGAAACTTGCTCGGCTGCTGGGAAAGCATGACGGCACGCATCCACCGCTAGAAACTCCCCTGCTCCGCTGGTAACCACGGTTGCCGGCATGTGGCTCCTATCGTGGGTCACTTGTCGCAAGGCGTGCTGCAGCCGATTCCGTTGGGCCATGCGTATCCACGCCGCTGCTTGGCGGGCATCTTCCGTGCTGAACGCCGTGGAGTCGGCACAAATCATTCGCGCAAGCCGTTCGTGGGCGAATTCACATGTCAACGGTCTGCCATCGGCCGTTTCACAACAATTGGGTTGTTCGGAGATTTCATTGAGCGTCACGTACACATCGGCGGTCGTCGCGAAAAGCTCCGCGGCAACTGGGCAATCGCGACCTTTCCACGGCAGGCGATCTACCATGGCACAAACGGGAGTGCGGCCAACGCCGTTGTAGACTAATTCGCCCGCAAGCAGGCGTGTGGGGTCGTCATGGCCTCGAGCGCACGGGTGCCCCTCGGCGATTGGAATAATGTCGGTGGTGGTTGAGCCGATATCCACTAACAAGGCGGTCGTTCTACCGACAAACCGGCACACGAAGTTTGCCAAGGCGTGCCAATTGCTGGCAGCCGCGAGGGACGTCGACTCGCGGGCTTCTTCAATCGTTACCAGCCGGGCATCGACCAAATAAACTCGCACTTGTTGGGTAGCTGTTTGCGAAACGGCGTCCAAAATCGAGTTCACTCCCTCGGCTTTGGTGCGAAAGCAGTCGCAAAGCTCTCCGGTCATCGTTACCGCGATGCCATCGCAACTCGGTGCCGACTCGATTAGTTCCGCCAAGACGGTGGCAAGCCGTTGCGACTCGCGCCACAGCGGGAACGGCACGCTCACGGCCCAACCGCAATCGTTTGCCGCTTTGAGATTCGCGCCGCCGATATCGAGACCAATCCAACTCATCGGAGGAAGCTCACATTTCCGGCGGCATCGAATTCAATGGGCCGATCGTTGAATGAAACTTGCCGCGAATTGCCCGCGGCAACTTGGAACATGGCCTCGGCAAGATTCGACTGGGCGGCGGCACGCAAGCCAATGTACGAGGTGGTGTGCCGCGGGTTGATTTCGATGACTACGTCGTCGTTGCCGTAAGGATCTGCACCGAGTACCAGATCCACGCCGACATAGCCTGTGGTTGACGGCATCGCAGCCAAGGCACGGTCGGCAAGCAACCGGGCACGCTCAGCCAAACCGCCGCTCAGAGGCAGTTCGCCTCCCTGATACCGTAGCCGTCCATCGTCGGAGAGCTTTTGTCGGCAAGGTGCCAGAATGGTTCGGCCGTGAGAACCGCAGATTGCGGCCACGCTGGCGGCAAGGCCGGACACGAACCTTTCTAGTCGTCGCGACCATGCATAGGCCGGGGGTTCGTCATGCGAGCTGCTCACCACATAAGTGTCTTGAGAGCCGGCACCATCGATTGGCTTGAGCACCGCGGGATAGCTAAAAATGGGCGGCATCGGTTCGTCCGACTCCAACACTACCCCCTCGGGCACCGGCACGCCTGCTTTTTTCAACAGGTCGCACGTGCGCTGTTTATTGGACGCAATCTGGATGAATTCGGGCGTGGGAGAATTGAGCCGGCCTCCGCTCGTCACCACGCGCTGCGCGGTTGTGAGCAAGATGGCGTCGAACTCCGGGGCGATCAATATCGTGGCGTCGGCCTTGCCGCTAAGCCGCTCAAGTTCGTCGTTATGTTCGCTCGTGCTGAGAACATCGACCACATCGCAGCCGTGTATGGCGAGTTGCAACACGCGTGGGTCGCGAAGCGTGCTAACTTTGCACCCCGGCACGCGTAGGAGGTCGGCAGCGACGGCCGTGACCATCGCGCTGCCTTCGCGAACGAGTGAAGTGGGTAGAGCGCCCGGTTCTTCTACGAGCCCGCCGCCAGTTGCCCATTCATAGAGAAAAACGTGCATGAACGTGAGCAACCCGCGAGGCACCTAAAATAGTGAATCTAATAAGAACGGCGGAAATCGCCCGTTAGAATATTTCGATGTACCCGACGGTGTCTCCAAGCAAACGCTTTAGAAACTATTAGAAAATGCCTAATTGGTCGCGGGCATCTTCCGTCATGCGGTCAGGAGTCCAGGGCGGCTCCATGACCAGTTTGACATCGACCTGATCGACGCCGTCCATGCGCTGCACTGCTTCGTGCGACTGGCTCAAAAGCTGCGGCCCCGCTGGACAGGCTGGGCTCGTCATCGTCATTTCAACGGCAACATTCGACTTGCCGTCCGGCTGTTCGTCGACCTTGATGTCGTAGATCAGCCCCAGGTCGACGATGTTCACGAACAACTCAGGGTCGATTACGGATTTCAGCGATTCGCGAATTTTGTCTTCTGCTACTGCCATGAGTTTTCTCCCTGCAACTTGCGAGTGGGCGGTATTTTCAATCTTATTGCGGCAGAGCGGAACCGGCTAGCTGTCGCTGAGTTTGACAAAAATCCGGTCGCCCTCCACTTTCACCTCGTGGGCGGCGGTAGGCTTCGTGGCCGGCATGGTGAGTGCGGCACCAGTGCGGATATCGAACTTGGCACCGTGACGCGGGCAGGCGATCGTACATGCCTCGGCATCGAGCGGGCCATCGCTCAAGGGGCCGCCATCGTGCGTGCAGATGTCGTCGAGCGCGTAAAAATGTCCGGCGGCTCGCATCAGCACCACCAGACGCTCGCCGACTTCCACCAGCAGCTTGCCGGGGTCGTCGATTTCACTAGTGCGGGCAACCAGCGTAAAATCGGGCATACTTAAAGTTATTCTTTCTTATCAGGGAAGATTCGCCGAAATACGGAACGATTAATTAGCACAGAAATGATGACGACAGCAGCAAGCAGGCATGGTCCGGCAATAAGCGACCCCGCGTAACCTCCATCTTGCCAAACCCTAATTACCACGAACGCCAGTAAAGCGACTATCGCAAGCAGCAGTATTGTTATCGTTCGTTCGCTCACGTTAGTGTGGCAGCAAAAACGAAATCACAATCAGCAACACGCCGACCGCTAAAACTGGTAGCCCCCTGCGTAGCGATGCCGCGGCAGTTCTGCGCTCATCGATACGGCCAGACACCACGGTGCGCACACCACTAGCCAGAAACCACACACCGACAATCGCCAGTAGCACTCCGGCAAAGCGAAGTACGTTACTCAAGCCGTCTAACACTCTGATCAAGTACCCGCGAATTCTTTGATGTCGCTCACACGCCGGCCAATCGCTTCGCCCAATGCTTCGCGCACACTCTCGATAGTGATGCGGTCGAACACTTGCTGGAAGAAGCCGGTGACGATCATGCGCACCGCTTCGCGGCGCGTGTAGCCACGTGTCATGGCGTAGAACAATTGTTGATCGTCCACTCGGCCGGAGGTGCTGCCATGAGTGCAACGCACATCATCCGCCTCGATTTCTAGGCCAGGGATGGAATCGGCCCGAGCATCGCGCGAGAGCATCAGGTTGTCGTTACGTTGGTATGCGTCGGTGCGCTGCGCGTCTTTATCGACTTTGATCATGCCGCGCCAAACGGTGCGCGATCGATCTTGCAACGCGGCCTTGTAGAGCAGATCGCTTCTGCAATAAGGGGCCTGGTGATGCTGGTGCGTGTTGTACGAAAGATGCTGCCGGCCTTCGGTGAACATCACGCCATTGACTTGCGCTTCTGCATCGGAACCGGTGAGCGCCACGTGCTGATTCACTTTGGCAAGCCGGGCACCAAGCGCGCCGATCGTCCACTGCAGGCGACCCTCTTGGCCGACGTGGGCCTTTTGATGAGCAAAATGCCACACTTCGTGGCCCCAGTTTTGAAGGTTCACGTAGCGCAGGGCGGCGTTCTTTTCGACGATGAGTTCAATCGAGCCGCAATGCAAACCACCACCTTCGGCACTGGTACTGGCGGTTTCCGAAAGCATCGTGGCTTCGGCACCTTCTTCGAGAATGACCAGCGTTTTTCCGAGATCGACACCACCGTTGCTCAAAGCCGAAAACGAGTGCAACGGTTCTTCGACACGCACACGTTTGGGCACGTAGAGCAGCGTGCCGCCGCACCAAGTTGCCGCGTGAAGGGCCGAGAATTTGTCTTTGAGCGGATCGACAACGCGACGCTCGAAGTACGGCCGCAACACATCGCCGTAGTCGGCCACCAGCGCATCCAGGCTGCCGAATAAAACCCCCTGCTTAGCGAGCGAATCCTTGAGCTCGCTCTCGACCTGCTGACTATCGAGCGTGGCAACATGACCGCCAAGTCCTACGCCTGCGGCCAACAGTGCGTAAGGCAGTTCAGAGCTTTGCAATACGCTGCCCGTGGATTGCGGCAAACCAAACCGGTCGAGCTTGAACAGGCGGATGTCGGTCCGCATCCATTCTTCTTCGCGAACCGTCGGCATCGGCAATTCCTGAAATCGCTGCCATGCGGCGCGGCGCGTCTCCACGAGCCAAGCGGGCTCGTCGCGCGAGGCTAAAAAGGCGTCGAACACCTCTTGAGTGAAACCAGTCGATGCAATCGCGGTAGACATAACTTTCTGACAACTTTTCTGATACAAACTCTTAGAACGTGTTTGGAATAGGGGAGCCACTGGCTTTGCCAGTGCATTCAACGAATATCGCCAAATTATACACTCCGATGAGAGTGTGAATCAGCTTGGGAACGAAGCTCTGTCCAGCCAAAAAAACCAACTAGAGTTTCGACTACAAGCTGACGGCATGAGAAAGCACTGGCGAAGCCAGTGGCACCCAACATGACTTTTAAAGCATTTCAAAACACCTTCTTACTCGAACAACTCATCAACAGAAAACTTCCAGCCAGGTACGGCAGGCTCTGCTTCTGCGATATCACCACGACGATAAATAGTCGGACGGTCGGGCGTATCGGCCCGATAGACTCGTACGACATCTTCGCTTAGCAAGTCCACATCCCAAACCACTTTTGTTCCAGCCGCAAAGTAGTCGTCGCGTTTGGCGGCCATTTCTCGCTCGGCACTCGGCCCATAATCGCCTTCGCTTCGAATTTCAGCCGCAAAATCGGGTGCCTGCGACAAAAACTTCATCTTCGCGCGGGGGCCGGTGTAATACGCTGCGTCCGGCGAAAATGACTTGCGATGGGGCAAATTCACCAAGAACGCCGCATTGTCAGCATAAGTACGGCCGCCATTTTGCTTTGCAAATTCCCGCAGCCGCACCACGATTGCAATGCTCGCGCTGTTTGGCATATCCCCCGTGGGACTCATCATGACAATTCGTCCCCCTACAATCTCGGCTTTGCCAGGCACTTTGTAGAGATCGGCGATCAGTTGCTCAGTCGTTGCGTTGGTCGCGATACTCATAGCTTACCTGCCTTATACATCATAACGCAGTTGCGTTTCGGATCCCCGCCTTTTAACCGACGCTGCCTTCCATTTGCAGCTCGATGAGGCGGTTCATTTCGACCGCATATTCCATAGGCAATTCTTTCACCAGCGGCTCGATGAAGCCGCTGACGATCATGGAGCTGGCCTCGGCCTCGGTGAGGCCGCGGCTTTGTAGATAGAAGAGTTGCTCTTCGCCGATGCGCGAAACGCTGGCCTCGTGCTCCACTTGCACGTCTTGCTCTTCCACTTCGATGTAGGGGTAGGTATCGCTACGGCTTTGCGGGTCGAGAATCAGCGCGTCGCAAACCACGTTGCTCTTCGAGCCCACCGCGCCGTCTTGCACTTTGCACAGGCCACGGTAACTCGACCGGCCGCCGTTTTTGCTGATGCTCTTGGAGATGATGCGGCTCTTCGTGTGCGGAGCACAGTGAACAACTTTCGCGCCGGCGTCCTGATGCTGGCCCTTCGACGCGAACGCAATCGAAAGAATTTCGCCGCGTGCGCCAGGTTCCATCATGTAGACAGCCGGGTACTTCATGGTGAGTCGGCTGCCCAGGTTGCCGTCGATCCATTCCATGAGGGAATCGCCGTAGGCAACGGCCCGCTTAGTTACCAGGTTGTAGATGTTGTTGGCCCAGTTCTGGATCGTGGTGTACCGGCAACGAGCGCCGCGACGCACCACGATTTCGACCACGGCCGAGTGCAAACTCTCGCTCGAGTACATCGGTGCGGTGCAGCCTTCCACGTAGTGTACTTCGGCACCTTCATCGACGATGATAAGCGTGCGCTCGAACTGGCCCATGCGTTCGGCATTGATGCGGAAATAAGCCTGGAGCGGGAACTCGATCTTTACACCCTTGGGGACGTAAATGAACGAGCCGCCAGACCACACGGCCGAGTTGAGCGCCGCGAACTTGTTGTCTTCCGGCGGAATGATCGTGCCGAGGTATTCGCGCACCAAATCGCCATGCTCGCGCACGGCGGTGTCGGTATCGGTAAAGATAACACCCTTCTTGGCGAGGTCTTCTTGCAGCGAGCCGTAAACCACTTCGCTCTCGAACTGTGCCTTCACGCCGGCTAGAAACTTCTTTTCGGCCTCGGGAATGCCGAGCTTGTCAAAGGTTTCCTTGATTTCGCTCGGAACATCGTCCCACGTTTTGCCCTGCCCTTCGGTGGGCTTGAGGTAATAGAAGATGTCTTGGAAATCGATACCGATATTACCGCCCCAGCGCGGCATGGTTTTCGACTCGAAAATCTTGAGCGATCTGAGGCGGAAATCTCGCATCCAGCGCGGTTCACGCTTCATTTCGGAAATTTCGGAAACAATATGCTCGTTCAAGCCCTTGCGAGCTTTGAAAATGCCGTGCGTTTCGGTAACGAAATTGTATTTATTGATTTCACCGAGCACGTCCGGTCCGTCGAGCATCGCGGATTGAAGGTCGGTAGCCATATGGTTCACATTCCTATCGTATTCGAATCAGGTCTCACGCAGAGGCGCAAAGACCGCGGAGCTTGGGAACAGGGATCGTCAATAATTTTCGCTGTCGAATCTTTTGAACAGCGATGCTTATCGGATATCTGTTCCTGTATTTGTCGCGTGTATTTGTCTCCGCGACTTTTGCGCCTCTGCGTGAGTTCCTGAAAGTTATTTTCGTACTCTTAAAGTGAAACTACACGACGCCTGCCGCGAGTTTATTCTCGATTCGCATTTCTTTTTCGATGGCCGCGGCATCTGGGTGGCGTTCACGCACTTTGTCGTAGCCTTCGGTGTACAATTCTCGGGCCAACTCCACGCCGCCCGTTTCCACGATGCGGCCACCCAGCATGACATGCGTAAAATCGGGCGTGTTGTGCTCAAGCAACCGATCGTGGTGGGTGATGATGAGAATGCCCATGTCAGCACCGCCGATTTCGGCAATGCTCTGGCTAGCCAGCTTCACCGCGTCCACGTCGAGGCCACTGTCGGTTTCATCGAGGATGGCGAACTTGGGCCGAAGCATGGCGAGTTGCAGGATTTCGGCACGCTTCATTTCGCCGCCGGAAAAACCGTCGTTCACATAACGGCGGGCAAACTCCTCATCCATCCGCAATTGAGCCATTTTGTCTTTAAGCTCTTTGCGGAACTCGCGCATCGGAATAAGCTGCTCGCCTTCCTTGCGCTCCGGATTGCGAACATTCGTCGTCGCGTGGCGAAGAAAATCGGCCATTTTGACGCCGGGAATCGACATCGGTCGCTGAAACGCCATGAAGATGCCCGCGCGGGCACGCTCGGTGGCGTCCCATTCCAAAACGTTCTCGCCGTTGAGCTCGATCGACCCTTCGGTGATTTCGTAGTTCGGGTGCCCCATGATGACGCCGGCCAGCGTGCTCTTGCCCGAGCCGTTGGGGCCCATCAGCGCGTGCGTTTCGCCACGACGAATCGTGAGATCGACGCCATTGAGGATCTTTTTGCCTTCGACGGCAACATGCAGGTTCTTAATTACCAAAGTTTCGGTCATCGGTCGGGGAGTTAGCTCCAAAAGCGGCTAGCTAGAAACGGTTAATGAATTGTTGGTTAAGTTATCTGTTTGGATTTCGTCGGCAAATCATCGTTGAGTTATGGCGGTTAAACGGTGATCTTCTGGTGATCGAACATCGGCTCATGGTCGGCGGGTGCTGCCACGTAGCCGCTATGGTGAGGCACTGGCAGTTCGTCTTCGACTTTCATCCCTACGGCCGCTCCTCGAACTCGCGCGATTTTGTGTCCTTTGATTTTGTCTTGAATTCGCATGAGGCCTTCGAGCAGCGATTCGGGCCGCGGCGGGCAGCCAGGCACGTACACGTCCACCGGCACGACCAAGTCGACGCCCTTCACCACGTGGTAGCCGTACTTGAAATATGGACCGCCACCGACAGTGCATGCACCCATCGCGATCACGAACTTCGGATCAGGCATCATGTTGTAAAGGCGACGCACGCGGCTCGCCATTTTGTACGTTACCGTACCGGCCACCACCATCAGGTCGGCCTGACGCGGCGTGGCACGGAACGCGCCGGCACCGAATCGGTCCATGTCGTAGCGGCTCGCACCCGCGGCCATCATTTCGATCGCGCAACAAGCCAACCCGAACGTCAGCGGCCACACACTCGACTGCCGGGCCCAGTTAATGGCTTGTTCGACCGTGGTCGTGATGACGTTCTCCTCGAACCGACCTTCAATCCATGGTTGAGCTTGATCCATAATTCGTATCCCGCTTGATTGATTACTCGTTTCCTACCGATTCGCTTTTAGCTCGCACTCGGAGCGAAGCTGCAACAGCTTGCACCGTCCAATCGGCATTCGCTCAGCCTCACGGCCTCTCCCAACACTTCGGAAAGCATGAGCTTTTCCATCGTGCAAACGCTGCGGTCGCGCTTGGCTAAGTCAGGGTACGGACATGCCAACGCGGTTAAGACCGGAAGCTCGCCCCGCGAGTCCACTTCGAACGGCACCTCTCGCTCGGCCATGAGCTTCGTGAGAGCCTGCATCCGCTCTCCGAGTGTATCACCTGCCACTTCGGTACGGTATCGCTCGACGAACCGGTCGGAGATGCGTTTCAGCAGCCCGCGGCGTACTTCCGGATCGGGAATGCTTTTGATTTCATCCCACAGCACCGAAGCCATGTCTGCAAAGTTGTTACCGGCCGATTGCTCGCCTTTTTCGGTAAGCAAGTAGCGATGGTTCGGCCGCCCGCGCGTTTTCCGCTCGGTGTGGCGTTCCACCAGCCCCTCAGCCATAAGTCGCTGAAGCCGCTGCCGGACAGCCGTGGCCGTCACTCCCATTTCTGCCACGAGAGTGGAGATGGTGACCGCCCCCTCGCGACGCATGAGGTCGAGCATGCCTTTGTCAGACGTCTCGGTTTGCATATTCATAAACTGGTACAGGGAAAGCGGTTCAAGTGACTGCCAGCATACTCATCCTACGGGTTTTCCTCTTTTTGACAACCCGCTATTTGAAAAATAAACCGCCTTCATAAACCATTGCTGCAAAAACACTTACGATTGACAGCATGCGTCACATCCAAATCGTTGCTATGACTGCTCATTTTTGTGGGAAATTTGGGCCTCACGCAGGTCTACTTCAGTGTCATCGTCATTAGCGTTCCCTTGGGTGGCATACACTCGACGCGGTAGCGGCGTGAGCATGGATACAAGACATGTCTTACCCGGCTGCGCGTGAAAACATGCCACCTTATGCGTTGGAGTGTTGGCGGGGCCTACACCAACGACCGAAAATCGGCCTGCTACGCAGTGGGGAAATAGTCGGTTACGATTTGCCGGAATTCGACGGGGGTCGTCACTTTTACCACTCGGCTACGGAATTCGCGGGCACCGCGACGACCTTGGGCGTAGCAGCAGGCGTACTTTCGCATCAGAAGCGAGCCCTTGGCCTCGCCAAAACGCTCACAAATGAGCTCAAAGTGGTGAAGCAGCAGTTCACGCTCTTCGGCCAGTGTTGGCTCTGGCGGAATTGGCTCGCCACGCAACGCGGCTGCCGATTGCTGAAACAACCACGGCTTGGCCAACGAAGCCCGGGCGATCATCACGCCGTCCACATCGTATCGCCGGAACGCATCGACCACCTTTTGCGGCGAATCGAGATCGCCGTTGCCGATCAGCGGGATTCGTTGGAGATAGGGCTTGATGGCCGAGATTCGATCCCAATCGGCACTGCCGCAAAACATATCGGCCGCCGTTCTGCCGTGGACCGTAAGGGCAGCCGCGCCGGCACCTTCGACCACTTGAGCAATATCGATAGCATTGATTTTATCTCGCGAACAACCGAGCCGGATCTTCGCCGTCACGGGCGTCGGTGCGCATGCGGCGACCACTTGCTCGATGATCGCCCCCATGCGGTCGGGCTCACGTAGTAGGTAGGAACCGCTGTGCGCTTTCTGCACGACTTGCCGCACGGGGCATCCGAAGTTGATATCGACGACGCTAACTTGGTATTCGTGGGCAAGCCGAGCGCCGACTTTTGCCAAAGTCGGCGGGTCGTTGTCCCATATCTGAACCGCAAGCGGCCGCGCCTCCTCTTGAACGCCCCAAAGGCGATCGGGATTCTCGGCCTCCTGCTCGGTAAGCCAAACAAACCCCTTGGCATTCACCATTTCGGTGGCGAGCAAGCCCGCACCGCCAAGCTCTCGAACGATTTGGCGGAACGCATAATTCGTGTACCCGGCCATCGGTGCTTGCAAGATGGGCGGATCGACCTTCAGCGAACCAATCCATAATGGGGCGATCTTCGGCAAAGGTCCCATATCGACCGGCACAGATGCCCGCGAGCGAATGCTACTGATATTCCGTGTTATCGCAAGCGGCCCCATATCAGTAGAAAAACTTTCGCGGCTAAAAACTCAATTGATGGGAGCAACAAGCAGGGAGCGCTCCTGGCTACCGGAAGCCTCGTTCGCAGCTTCCTCCTCGAATCCCGACATCTCTTTCAGCGAAGAAGTTTCTTCGAAATTGCCGGTCTGGATTACTCCATTCTCGCGGTCGAGTTCCGAGACTGCCATATTATCGGTAGCAGAGCCGATTGATTCCAAACGGTCGTCCGCGACGAACGTCGGAGGCGGCGGCAATGTTAAGTTTTGCGACTGCCGCCCGTTGGTGCCAGTGGGCAAGCTAGGGCGAGTAGCAGTCGGCGTGTTGTCGCGGCGGATCAGCATGTCGACCAGCGGATCGGCACCGATGTAACCCGGTGTCGAAAGCTCCGCGTAGCGAGCAATGCGCCGATTGTAGTCGCGAGCAATTTGCACGAAGGCACGTCGTTGCAACGCGAGCAACTCGAGCGCACGCAACGTGGCCATGCCGTCGCTATCTCCACGAGCGATTGAATCGAGCGATGCTCGGGTTTGCACCACCGTGGCGGCCGCGTCTTTCAGTTCGGTGTAGCGCAGGGGCAATAAGGCATCGAGCTCTTTGGCTTCGATCGAAGGCCGACTCGCAAAAATTTTATCGTGAAAACTTTGGTAGCTGCCGCAGTGAGGAAAATCGGCGGGCAACGGCAAATTGCCGCTTCCGCGCCCCATCATGCTGCCCAGCCGTCGTTGCGAAGCCACAGCCGCCTGCTTGGAGGTGCCCAAACGGACAGCAAACTTCGCCTCGGCCTGTTGAATCGCCTGGCCTGCTCGTGGATTCTCGGTTCGCAGGTGACGCATCTCGTTCTGTTCAAGAACGCCCAAGTAATAATCGGCCACGCTCGAGCAAAGGTCCCAATAGGCTTCCACGAGTTGTGCCTGCTCGGCCCGCGATTGAGTTCCGGCCACCGCCTCGCGCAGCGTCACGGGGCTACCGGTAAGCTGAGCGCCTGTCGGGGGCGTCATCATTTGCTTCATGATGGCGGTGGGCTTCGGCCCGCTACCGGTCGCGGGAGAGGACTGCACCGGAGTATACGGCGATTGGTCGGCTGCTGGTGGAGGCGAAGCCTGGCCCCGATTCATGGGCGCCGAGGAAGGAGAAAACGGATTCGGGCCATTTCCCAAACGGCTGCCGCCAAGTTGGTTTCCCCGATTCGAGCCACCCGGCGGCGGCTGCGAGGCAGGAGGCGAAGCTGGCGGAGACGAGGGCGTGAGCGGTTGCAAACCGGTTGTGGCGTCATTTTCTGCCGGGGGAGTCGCCGCGCCTGCATTGGTTGACGCGGGAGGGCTACCGCCCTCGCTCGGTGTGTCGGTCGCTCCAGGTGGCAGGGAATTCTGGCCGGCTGGTGCTGCCGGCGCGCCATAACGCTCGGCACCACCGACTTGGCTCGCTAATAGCAAAGCAATCACAAGGGCGACGGAAGACATATCGGGCCTCCATGCGACACAACGTTTTGCAAGTTGGATCTTCAACACAATCAACCACTGCGACATTGCCTCATGCTTCCTGCACCAAAGCAATCCGCATTTCTCCAAATCATCAATCCAATTCTTCCAACCAAACGCGAAGCTCGTTTTCGTACTCGCTGGCCAAGTCGCCGCGCACCAGCGTTCGCTGGAACTCGGCCAAGCCTTCGTGACCGGTGTCTGCCTGCTCGGCGGTTGCGTAACGCAACATGGGGTCGGGGGCCGTCAAACGTCGGCAGATGGTCATCAGCAGTTCGCTTTGTGTCACTTCGCGCGGCAAAAACTGGTGCAGCCGATGTGGCAGCTCGCGTTTCGCTTCGAGCAAGTTGCCAAACTCTCGGATGCCTGCGAACAGGGGGCGGCCAGCCAACAACTCCACCAACACATAGCCCACGCTTGCCAAGTCCGACCGAGGGCTGATTTCCTGCCGATCCAAAATCTCCGGTGCCGCGTATTGCGGCGTGCAAGTGCGATCGGCCGGCATATTGTTCAGATCCACGGCCGAGCCGATGTCGATAATCTTCGCGTTGCCGGTACGCTTCACCATGATGTTCGACGGCTTGATATCGCCGTGAACGATTTCCTCGCGGTGCAGCGCGGCCAACGCAGCCAAGCACTCGCGAATGATCGCCACGGCCATGCCTGCCTTGAGTCGAATGCGTCCCTGCCCCGCCGTGGCAACTACATTGTTGATGTAATCCCAACGCTTTTGAGCCACCTTCGACCGGGCTCGTTCGAGCATTTCGGGTGCCAGCAACGAATCGAGGTCGTAGCCATCGACCCACTCCATTTCCAAAATACGAATGCGGCTACGCTCGATGAAGTTTTGTACGTCGAGCAAGTTATCGTGCTGAATCTGCGCCACGCGCGAACTGACTTGTGCCATGCGTTCCATGGCATCGCGGTAGCTGCGTTCGTCGTCGAACGTTTCGGGAGAGAAAAACTTGAGCGCGACCGGCAGCGTGAAGCCATCGGCCCCGCGCCGCTCGCTCAGGTAGACAACGCCCTGCCCGCCCTTGCCAAGCATACGCTGCAATCGCAGGTGCTCGGTCCAACCAAGCTTGGGCTCGGCAATAAGGTTTTGATAGTGCTTGAACAACTCGTTCGAGCGCGGCTCGGCACGATGACCACCCTGCGTAATCGTGCGAGTTTCGTGAAGAAGAGTCGTCGTAAAAGCCATGCTGAATCCTCAATAGTTGCCTGCGCGCAATCCGTCGCGGCGCAAATCGGTCTGGTGTATGTATTTTACGTCAATCCCGCCAAATGCCACAACGGCTATGCCTATTTGCTCAAACACCCCAAAGGCCGCAAACCATCGCCCACTTTTAGCGGCGGTGCCCACGCTCACCTCGAAAAAGCCCACCACCACTCCTGAGCATGGAAAAGTACTCAACGCCGCTCCCCACCACTGGTTGGCACAAGCACCGTCTTCTGCTGTACCGGCGATAGTTCGCGCCGGCCAATCGTATTGCGGTCCCAAGAGCCAGCGCGCGCGGCACCGAAAAAAAGTGCGACCGGCTTTTGATCTTCCGTCACCAATAAAAACGGTGTGACGTGCCCGAAGCGATCGATTTCGTTGCCACTTGCAGGCACCCAGACGCCTTTATTTGTCCAAGCGATTCCGTCTGGACTCGTGGCAAGTTGAGTGCCCGCATGGCCTTCGTAGACCATGGCATAACCGCTCTTTAACCGCGCGACATGCACGCCGCCCGCATCGTGCTCGTACACGGGCTTTTCACGCCGGGTCCATTGCAAGCCATCCGAGGACTCCGCATAGCCGACTGCCCTTGTTGAGCTTGCCGATTTCGGCACTCCCGTCGCCGGTGCCCCGAGCGGCAAGTCTTTTCGGCCATCGTACCACATTCGAAATTGACCGTCCTCAAAGAGAACGCTCGGCCTGCCCACGAGCAGCGAGTCCCACGCGCCCGGCT
This sequence comes from uncultured Planctomycetaceae bacterium, assembly GCA_964618225.1. Taxonomy (GTDB): domain Bacteria; phylum Planctomycetota; class Planctomycetia; order Pirellulales; family Lacipirellulaceae; genus JABDGM01. The sequence goes on along the minus strand of CAZTWS010000006.1, from coordinate 18,733 downwards.
TTCCAGGTTCGAGCACGACACCTTCCTGCTTCCAATGAACGCCGTCGTTGGAAGTGGCGAGGACGATGTCGTCGCTCACATCGACCGCAGCCCGTGTGTAATACATAAAATACTTGCCATCCACCTTCACGACGCTGGGGTCGTTCACATGATTCGCCTTGGCATCCTCCAACACCACGCCTCGTTGTCGCCAGTGAATGCCGTCATCAGATTCGGCCAGGTGAATGCGGTCGTGACCGTCCCTTCCTTGCCCGCCGAACCACATGCGATAGAGGCCGTTGTCGTGCATCACTTCCGGCGCATAGACATTCCCTTCGCCATGCGGGGCAACCTGCGTTTCCCCAACCGGCTCGACAACCAGCGCCGGAAACACCGCGGCAATGCTTGTTGAGCAAAATGCAAAAACAAAAATCATGACGCTTGGAAAATACATGAGTTCGTTCGGGAATTCGGGGGTACGTACTGGGGGCGCTAAACCGCAAGCGTTGGGGGGTGCGGAGTGGCGGGGTTGGGGTTTATCGTAATTGTATGGATGCCGTGTTGTGGTTGGACGGTGTGGCCGCCACCACTAAGGGGGTGATTGATGGGGTTCTCCAGGTTCCATGCACGGGCCTAAGCCGATGATCGGGGCGGACGCCAGGGAGCGCGTTTAAGACAGCAACAAGCCGGGCGGCCATTTCACATGTGTACGAATATACATATTCCGTGGCCGTTTTCAAGTAGAAATTTTCGGCCACTCGGGGATTATTTAACCACAGAGCAGCAGCTTGCTCGCTACGCTGCCCAACCTGCTGCTGAGAAGTATCCAGAACAATGTCTAAAGGTAACTTTTGAAACATACAAGGCACGGAGGGCACGGAGAGGCGTTGGGCAGAGTTTTTGAACCACGAAGACTCGAAGGCACGAAGGGCTTTTGCTGGCGCAATCGTTTTTAGGTCGTTGGGGTTGGTTCTCTAGGAAGAAAGATATTTCAATGCCGTAGAGGTTCGTTCATAAACCTTCGTGCCTTTGTGTCTTGGTGGTTCAAAAAAACTCCGTGTTTTCCGTGTCTCTGTGGTTAAATTCCCCCGAGCCACGCTACGCGCTAAGCCGCGAGCGGCGGGAGGGGGGTTCGGGGGCTACTGGTCGCTGAAGCGGACCAGTCCGTCGGGGTGGAGTGTCAGGCTGGAAAGCCTGACCTACGGGAGTGGCAATGGAAACCCGAGTCGCTTATCGACGAGGTTTACGAGCGGGCTTCCGCTGATGTAACGCGCAAGGTTGTTACAGAAGAAGTTCGTCATATCGTCGATGCGCGTTGCCGCTTGGCCGCCGACGTGGGGTGTGATGATGACGTTTGGCTGCTGCCATAAACGGCTTTCGGGCGGCAATGGTTCGGGGTCGGTCACATCCACGGCAGCACCTGCTAAATGCCCCGATTCCAACGCCTCCACCAGATCCTCGGTAACGACCAACTGCCCACGGGCCACATTCACCACGAATGCTCCCTTGGGCAACAGCGCCAGTCGGCGCGCGTCGATCATGCCGCGGGTTTCGCTCGTAAGCGGTGCGGCCAGGATGAGAATATCGATCCGTGGCAGAATCTCGTCCACGGCATCGGCTGGCAGCAACTCGGCCACGTGCGGTGGCTTGTTCGCCGGCCACCAGTCGGTTGCGACGATCGTGGTGCGAAACGCGCTGAGCACTTCGGCCAACCGGCGGCCATTTCGGCCCAAACCGATGATGCCGATGCGGGCTCCGTGCAGGTCGCGAGTTGGCCGGCGGGTGAAATCGCGAGTCTCCATCGCACGGAAAAACGTCGGCAAATTCCGCAGAATGCCAGCCAACAGCGCCATCGTGTGGTCGGCAACTTGGTTGGCAAGCACGCCAGAGGCGCTAGTTACCGGGATATCCGACTCCACCACACACGGCACAAGGCAGTGATCGAGGCCGGCAGCCGACGACTGAATCCACTGCAATCGACCGCGGCGGACCACATCTTCCCACGGCACCGGCACCTTGGCATGCCCGCAGAAAATATCGGCCTCGGGTAGCTCCATGGCGACCCGCTCCTGGCCGGCATCCACGATTTCGGCCTCGGGAACCACGGCCGCTATTTGCTCGATGTGGCGTTTCTCGACCGGGTAGCAAAGAACGATCCGTTTTCCGGCCAGGGAACGATGTTCCCTGATCGATTGGTCAATGGCTGGCGATGATGGCTGAGTTGACATACCATAGGTTTTGGCGGGATTGATTCGCGATGACAAGGGCGGAAGCAGGAGCCGGATCAAGCAATTGAGTCAGAAGCTCACTCTACCGGCCCTGCGTATTGCAAGAGTTCATCGATCGATACCAATTTCACCCCCCGCGCTCCTCGTCACACCTCGGAGCGTGACCTCCCCCGATCATGTAGACGGGGGCCCTCCGGTTGGTCGGCGGGCAAGCCGAGTCTCCTTAGGCATAGATCCTCATGTTCGATAGTCGACGCTATTTGAGCACGTTCGCGGTGTTTGCCCTCGTGCTCTTGCGCTTGGTGATAGGCTGGCACTTCTTTCGCGAAGGTACGCAGAAAATCGTGTACGATCGCCACGATGGCGAGTTGCGGATGAACTTTTCCTCGGAAGGATTTCTAAAAAATGCCAAGGGCCCGCTGGCCCCGATGTACAAGTCGAGCGTACCCAGCGGGCACGATTGGCAAGCGTTTTTGGCTCAGCCTCGCCAGAATACGATTCCCACCGACGAGCAAACGGCCGAGCAGGCTCGCTGGTTGTCGGATTACGAACTGCGCCGGGCCGCTGCCAAGAACGAGGGTAAGCTTTCCCCGGTCGAGTTCCCAGAACCGGCCCCCTACCGCGAATGGGCCGAACGAATTGCCGCCGACTGGCGTAAAATGGTAGATGATGTGAAAGCCGTTCCGGCCGTGTCCGACGAGCAAGACCAACAAGCCGACAAAGCCCTGAACACCCGGCTCCAAGACCTTGCCAACTACCTGTCGGCCAACGAGGAGGCGATCACCGAATATCGGCATGAACTGTGGCGGCTGGCAAATTGGCGGGAATCGCCAGAACATGGCCAAGTACCTTTCGTCGATGCTCGCATCGCCACGAAAACCACGGAAACCGGCCAATCGCCCGGTCCCTGGCTTAGCCAGGTAAACGCCTTTGAAAACCAGCTTCGCGACGACCTGCGTAAACTGCTCACCCCCGAGCAGCGCGAGTCTCCGCGAATCGTGGCAGCGGTCGACGGTGCCACGGCCGAGCCAGGCGCAAGCCGGCTCCGCCTTGTCGATACCATCGTAACGATCTTAACAATTAGCGTGGGCTTATGTTTGTTGCTTGGACTTTTCACCCGCACGGCCGCGATGCTCGGTGCTCTGTTTTTGCTAAGCGTCATCCTGGCGCAGCCGCCGTGGGTAGCCGACGCCGCTCCGACGATGCCGCAGATCATCGAGTTCGCGGCGCTGCTCGTGCTGGCAGGCACCGCCGCGGGCCGTTGGGCCGGGCTCGATTTTTTCCTGCACTCGTGGTCCAAAAGCGAGCAAACCGCGTAGAAACTTCTTTACATACGTTCTCTTAGTTCCCCCTCCGTGGCTCCATAATTTATCCACAGGCGATAAGCGATGAATTTATCTCCCGAAGAAAAACAGATTGGGAAGCAAAACTTCGATGAAGCCACGGGCACGACCCGGCGCGACTTTTTGAAGGGCTCGATCCTTGCCGCCGGCGTTGCCGGTACGGCCGGTATCGGTGCCGCATACTTCAATTACACGCCGCTTACGGTTGACCAACGCCTGCGCGTCGGCATCATCGGCACCGGCGACGAAGGCGGCGTGCTGATCGGGGCTCTCAACCCGGCCTATGTGGATGTGGTGGCGATTGCCGACATCCGCCCGTACAGCCGTTATCGTGCCTTCCATGGCGATTGGTACTCGCCGGGTGCCCATGCGGCCCGTCCGGGTTTGCTCGAAGTGTTCAAAGAGGAAGACTGGGCCTCCGACGAAGAAAAAGCTCGCAAGCACGTCACGGTTTACGAAAACGGCTACGACGAACTGCTCGACGACAATAACGTGGAGGCGGTCATCATTGCTTTGCCGCTTCACTTGCATCACCCGGCTGCCGTCAAGGCGATGCGCAAGGGCAAGCATGTTCTTACCGAAAAGCTGATGGGCCACAATATCGCCCAGTGCAAAGAAATGGCCCGCGTGGCCAACCAAACCGGCCTCATTCTGGCCGTCGGCCATCAGCGCCATTACAGCATTCTTTACGATAACGCGGTCGAGCAAATCAAACAGGGACTCATCGGCGATATCCACCATATCCGAGCCCAGTGGCACCGCGGCAACCTACCCGGCAACGATAGCTGGCAGCCGCCGTTGCCCGAGTCGTACGACGGCTTCGCGACATTCAAGGCAGAAATGGACCGCATGGAAAAGGCACGCGACCGCCGCGGCCGCGACCTGTTTGCCCGCGAGCATCCGCTCTATGCCGAACTCATGAGTTGGGAAGGCGCGCTCAACAAGGCCCAGGCTGATCCGGCAAAAGTTGATCTCGCAACTTGGCAAGCCAAGGTCAACCAGAAGCGCGCTCAAATGGACGACATCAAGATCAAAGACGAGGCTGCCAAGTATGGCTACGAATCGAAAACACTCAAGCTGAACGGAAAAGACTACGAGCGCACCCCGCTCGAAGAGCTTATCCGTTGGCGGCTCTGGGATCGCACGGGTGGCGGCCTGATGGCCGAGCTTGGCAGCCATCAATTGGATGCGGCAAGCATCTTCATTTCGGCCGACCACAACACGGGCCGCAAAGTGAAGCCGCTCTCGGTCACCGGCGTCGGCGGTCGGCATATCTTCCCAGCGGATCGCGATTGCGACGACCACGTGTACTGCACCTTCGAGTTCCCCGCCAAGGGCTACTACAAGGCGGACGATTCCCACGAGGTGGCCGACAAGGATAAGAAAACCGTCGTCACTTACTCCTCGATCAACGGCAACGGCTACGGCGGGTACGGCGAAACCGTGCTCGGCACCAAAGGCACCTTGCTGCTCGAGCAAGAGCAAGACGCGATGCTGTTCAAAGGCTCGGCCACCACGACCCGCATCGAGGTGAAGCCGGGCAGCGGCGGCAAGTCGGCGATGGACACCTACGAAACGGGCGGCGGTGCGGCCGTGGCTCAGGCGGCAACCGCCGGCGTCACCAGCCGTGGCTATCGCGAAGAAATCGAACACTGGGCCTGGTGCATCAAGAACCCCGATCCATCGCACAAGCCACGCTGCACGCCCGAGGTGGCCATGGCCGATGCGATCATTGCTCTCACCAGCAATCTGGCGATCAAAAAGGGCGAGCGAATCTACTTCAAAGACGAATGGTTCGACATCGACAACGATGAAACGCCCGAGGGCGACAAGCCACGCCAGGCCGATCAGATTTCTTAGGAACGTGCTTGGGAAATAAGGGATCGCGCAGCGAACTCCAAAGTAGGGTGGGTGGTTCTGTCGGCGAAGTAGGGTTCGCGAAACTACAAGGCACTGCCGCCGACAGGTTCACCCACCTTTGCGGCTAAATTAGGGTTGGTAGCCGCAATTCGTGGGTGCGGAAGCACCCGTGCTACTTTCTGCCATTCCCTAATTCTGGCTAGGTGGTTTAGATTGTTTGGCACTTGGCCAACTTTCCGGCCACGACTACGGATAGCCTACGAACTTAGGAGAAACACAGCATGAGACGAATCATTGGCGTTGTTGCCGTTTTAGCGTTACTCGTCGCAATCGGCAGCATCGGCGTGCGGTCCTCGGCACAAGAAGTTATTGAAACCCCGGTGGTTTCGCCGACCTATCTGGAAGTTCCCGCTCCCCAGCAAGAGGTCATTACCACAGCGCCGTCTCCCTCCTATGTTTGGGTTGCCGGCCATTGGAATCGCACTCCCGACAACTGGCAGTGGGCCTCCGGCACTTGGGTTCAGCCGCCGTTCAGCAACGCTTACTGGGTTCCCGGCTACTGGCAGAATCGTGGCGGGCAATACCAATGGGAATCGGCACACTGGGCGGCGACGAATCAGGGTGTTGTCGTTGCCAAGCCTGTCGATGTTCCGCCGCTTTATCCTGAAGTAAAGCCTGCGCCACCAGCCGGTAAAACCACGCTCACCTGGCAGCCCGGCCACTGGGAATGGCGTGGCACCTGGGTTTGGACCCCGGGTGCTTATGTGGAAACCACGACCTCGAAAGCTACTTGGGTACAAGGAGAATGGATTGCCGGTGCCAACGGCACCTGGAACTGGAGCCCCGCCCACTGGGTCGCTCAGTAGCGGTCTGCTGTTCGTCGATGGCTCCATGTCGCAAACGTAAAAAGGAATAGCGGCGTGCCGCTATTCCTTTTTTCATGCGTTCAAGAGTTTGCCACGCTGCGCCCCGCTCGCGTGAGCCGAGAAGATTCAAGCATTATTCCTGAAGAGACGGCCACTTGCCAAAAGTTACCGGAATCGTCTTGCGATCCGCACCGCGGATTACTTCCAAATTGACTGTTTCGCCAGGACTCCGCTGCGCGATTTGAGCGGTCAGCCGATCAAAGTCGGGCAATGGTTTTCCATCCATGCTCACCAGCACATCTCCCGAGACGATGCCGGCCCGCTCCGCGGCACTATTGGACTGCACTCGATCCACGACTACTCCCAGGGGGTGATTTTTAGGAGTAACCCCGAGCAAAGCTTGGCCCCGAACATAGACTACCGCATCTGGATGTCGGGCCTTGATCGCATCCACGATTTCCGGGGTGATGCTTGTCTCCAAGAAATCGATCCTCGCCAGTTTTTCTTTATTCTCGAATAGTTTGGCAACTTCGTTGTTAACCGTTTTGCCATGAAACCGGAAATGCTCATGCCGCCTGAGATCGGCCAGGCATTTCAGATCTTCGGGACGCCCTCTCCACTTCTCGCCGAGTCGCACCTTCACCACCAACACGACGTTAAAGTTTTCGAATGGTTCTGGCTCGACTGCGATTACCGCTCCCAGCCGTGTGAGGTGAGATTGGCAGATTGCGAGATTGCGTTCATCTAGTTCCGTCTCTGCTTTCGCTACCAAGTCCGGTTTATCTTGCAGTTGGGTCAAGTGTTCGAGCGCGGCAATAGCGAGCTCGTTATCTCTCGATCGCGAAATACGACGGAGCACCCAGATAGCCCGATCCGCCGGTTCGAGTTGCTTACCGTTCGCCGTGGCCAGCAATAGCTCGAGCACCGGCTTGCCGGCCTGCTCCAACTTTTGCGAGGCATTCTCGCGAACCAGGTATCGATCATCGTCGAGTTGCGCAACCCACTCTTTGATCTCCGCTTCGCTGGGTGCCTTCGCGGTACTCTTTTCTGCCGCAGGCGCGTTCGCCAATTCGCGGGAATCCTCCGCGGCTCGCAACGGCTCCATCCAAATGCCCGTTGCACTTAATAAAAGAGTCAGCAGAGCGATCGTATTGCGTCTCATTTCGTCTACTCGGCTGTGCAAAAATCCTAACCGCACCGCATAAAACTCCATGCAGTAATCTTACACCAAGCAGTAATTGCGGCGATAATCCAAAATTCGCAACACGGCGTAACCTCTCAACCGTTCTATCCATTTTGCCATGAACTTTGCACTACTTGGTAGCGACCCCGACGCCCTTCAATTGGCCGCGGCAGCCGTGGAGGCAGGGCACAAAATCGATTGGATTAGCGACATTCGCCCTGCCGATGCCGAGGCAGTCGCACAACTCGCCCCCGGGATCGCCACCGATCCCCAATGGGAACTCGTGCTCGACCGAGGCACCGCGGATGCAGTCATTGTCGGTTACGGCACATCTTCGAGCGAGTTGCGAGCCGAACAACTCAAACGAATCGCGGCCGAAGCCACGCCGCTGCTCGTGGTGCAACCGGCATGCAATTCCGTGCTGCCCTATTACGAAATCGACATGACTCGCCGCGAAATGGGTGGCCTCATCCGTCACTACAACCCGCTCGCCGATCATCCTTGCATTGGCCAACTCGCGGCTTGGGTGAAAACAGGCCATCCCGCCGTGGGCGCGATCCACCAAATCACTTGCGAGCGCCGCACCGCCGACACCTCGCGCGAAAACGTCCTCAAATGCTTGTCGCGCGATGTCGAGCTACTGGCCGCCATCGCGGGCGATTTGAAACGTGTGAGTGCGATCGGTCCAGGAATCGGCCAGCCATCGTTTGCTGGCCTTCAAGTACAAACGACGTGCGCGGGCCCCGCCTCGGCACGCTGGTCGGTCGCACCGGCCACGGGGGCAGAACACGATGTCGCGATCACGCTCGTCGGTGAACGAGGCTCCGTAGTGCTTCGCGCCGCGGAACCCAACTCCACTCAAGGTAAGCATCCGTGGCGATTGGAAACAATCAGCACTGGTGATCGCCACGAAGAGATCCTCGCCGATTACGACGCGCCTCGTATCACCCTCGAAAAATTCCTAGCGGCCGCTCAAGGCGACTCGCAGCAACGAGCCGCCGCCTCGAATTGGGACATTGCAACACGCGCCATGGAAGCCGTGGATGCCATCGAATTGAGCCTGGAAAAAGGCCGTACGCTGGACGTCCATCAACAACAGCTCACCGAGCGACTTGCCTTTCGCGGAACGATGGCCGCAATGGGTTGCGGGCTGCTTCTTCTCGGGTTCTTTGTGCTGGTGGCCGCCAGCGTCTTTGGAGTCGCCGAGGGAGACGATCGGCGAAAGCTGTTCTCCTCCTGGCCGATCCTCCTGCTTGCATTGCTGGCATTCTTCCTTTTTCTGCAGTGTGCCCCGTTGCTAATCAAAAAGCGGCACACCCCCGCGACAAGTTCCTCCGACACTACGAAGCCACCTTCGCCTTGAACGGCCGGGGATGACGGTTAACGACAACCTGCCGATTGCGTGAAGTTTGCCGGTACACGTGGACGATGCAAATTGCATGGCTGCGCGCGTCGCAATACATACCGGCTGGAAATCTCTCTACGGCCTCGCGATTTTGGTCGCGGCCGTTTGCATTCTTGTCGGCTGCGCCAAACCGATTCGTTCCTGGTGCCATGAAGTCATCGCCGATGGCACTCACGGTTGCGGAGAAGCTTGCATCGAGGAATCTGCTTGCGACGACTGCATGAACCCCGTCGGCTGCGTTACTGGCACCGCCACTCAGTACGTGTGTACCATCCCGCAATGTATTTTTGGCCAGGTACTTGCCGTCTGCCACGTGCCGCATAAACACCTATGCACGTGTGACGAATGTGGCCGATCGCACTGCCAAGGCCACATCGAGCCGCCACGACCGCCACGATTCCATCCAGTGCCTACAAACCCCGTCTTCCCCTCGGAAGTCGTGCCGGTTGCACCTCAATCCATGGGCCCCAACTGGGCGTTCGACAAAGCCGCTCGGTAACAAGAGCACAATACGTGGGTGCGGAAGCGCCCACGCTACTCTCTTCTCTCTTGGTGGCCATCCCCTGGAGTCGCGGCTTCATAAAAAAGCCGCGAAAAGCCACAAAAAATTCACGAAGAACCGTGGCCATCGAGCGTAGTGCCCCCTCTCCTCCGTGCAACGCTATCACTCTCTCGACGAAAACCGTCTCAAACGGAGAAGCTAGGACGACCGTAACGGCGCACATCGCGCCGTTTAAGCCGTTACTAACGGTTCGCCGATCTTGCCTGCATGGCACGAGTGTTTGTGCGACGCGGGCTAACCGTTTGCGGGCACAGGTTTTCAAGCCATGGCATGCCAGTCGCCAGCACTGGCACTTACAACTCCGGCGCGCACCAGCGACGTGCCGCACCCCGCTCGACTTCGCCGCTGATGACCCAATCCTTGCGCGCCTTCCGACGACGCCCGAGCGCTTCCCGCGCGCTGGGTCCACCGTTGATCGCACTAGCTTGTTTGCTGTTGTTCGCTGCCGTTCCCGCCACGGCCCGCGAAATTTCACAGCAACGTTTGACCGCCGTCGTAACCGCCGTGCGTGCTGCCCGGCCAGCCGTTGTCAGTATTCGCGGCGAGAAAACCACCACCGAAAGTAATGCCAAATCCGCTGGCGGCGAGCAACCTCGCCACGTCAACGGCATGGGCACCGGCACGATCATCGACGAACGCGGCTACATCCTAACCAACTACCACGTCGTCACAGACGTCCGCCGCATCGAAGTCACGCTCGACGATGGCCGCCAATACACGGCCGAAGTCGTCGCCTACGATGCCGCTGCCGACCTGGCCATCATCAAAATACCCGCCACCAAGTCGTTCCCCGTCATCAAACTCGGCACTTCGGCCGACCTCATGAACGGCGAATCGGTCATCGCACTCGGCAATGCGTTCGGCTACGAACAAACGGTCACTCGCGGCATCATTAGCGCCCTCGGCCGCGATGTCCAAGTAAGCGACACGCAGTCGTACGATGACCTCATACAGACCGATGCCAGCATCAACCCCGGCAACTCGGGCGGCCCCTTGCTCAACATCGACGGCGAAATGATCGGCGTCAACGTAGCTGTGCGTGCCGGCGCTCAAGGCATCGGCTTCGCCATTCCCATCGATAGCGCTCTCGATGTTGCCGCCAAGCTGTTAAGCGTCGAACGCATCCGCAATACCAGCCACGGCCTTGTTACGAAAAGTGGCGACGACTTCGAAACGCCGGTCCGTGTATCGAATGTGCTGCCCGCGAGCCCTGCCGCTCAACTGGGCATTCAAACCGGCGACGAAATCGTGAGCATCGGTACCGTCCGTGTCACACGGCCGCTCGATGTCGAGCGGGCATTCCTCGACCTACCCGCCGGCCAGTCGGTAGCCGTTGAACTTCGCCGTGGTGGCCAAACTATCATGGCAGATATGGCCCTCGCTCCTTCGCGCAACACCGCGATCATCGCCCGCTCGCCGATGACCGCTGAACAAACGCGGGTTTGGAACGTGCTCGGCCTCAAGCTCCGCGAGGAACCAAAAAGCACGTTCCAACGCCGCAATACCAATTACCGTGGCGGCATGTACGTTGAAGAAGTTCGCCCCGGCAGCCCCGCCGCCGAGGAAGGCATCGCGCCTGGCGATATCCTCGTTGGCATGCACAAATGGGAAACTTCGTCCGAGCAGGACGTGCAGTACATCGTTACTCGGCCTACCCTGGCAACGGAAATGGGGAAACTCAAATTCTACATCCTGCGAGGCCAAAAGACGTTCTCCGGCGACCTCAATGTTGCCGCTGCGAGCGAAAAGACGATTACGCGATAGTTTATTACATCATTGGAATGCGGGAGGCACCCACAGACGCCGATTTCCGCTCACTCGCGACAAATTCGCATCCAATGGCTGCCCCCGCCGCCTCGCGTTAAATTAGGTGGATGGAACTCGAATTCACCCGCTGGCTCCGCGAGCACATACCAACGCACCGTCACGCGCCGCTCGGTTTGAGCGACGACGCCGCCCTGGTCTCTACCGCGGGCGCTCAAAACATCGTTGCCACGATCGATACCCTCACCGATGGTGTCGATTTTCGAGTCGGCGTAGATGATCCTCACCGCATTGGCCGGCAGGCGCTCGCTGCCAATCTGAGCGACCTCGCTGCCATGGCTGCCCGCCCCACCGCGGCGATTATTTCGCTCGCACTTCCTAAAAAAAATCCCGCGACGAACGACTCGCTGAAGCTCGCCATCGCCATCTACGAAGGCCTGTTGCCGCTGGCTGCCGAGTACGACGTGGCCATCGCCGGCGGCGACACCAACACGTTCGACGGGCCGCTCGTCATCAGCGTGGCCGCGTTTGGAGTTCCCACCGGTTCGCGCCCGCTCACTCGCTCCGACGGCAAGCCGGGCGACTGGCTCCTCGTTACCGGGGCCCTGGGCGGCAGCATCCTCGGCCACATGTTCGACTTCACACCGCGCGTGCGCGAAGCGATCATGCTCCACGAACACTATGACCTTCACGCGGCCATGGATATCAGCGACGGCATTGCCCTCGATGCCTCGCGCCTGGCCGCTGAGAGCAACTGCGGCGCACTCCTCCATCTCGACCAAATCCCTATCGCACCGGCCGCCTACGAACTTTCCAGGCAAGAAGCTGCCACGCAACTCGACGCGGCCGCCTTGCGGCACGCCCTGGGCGACGGCCAAGACTTCGAACTCTTGATCGCTGCTCCGCCCGATGTCGCTCGCCGCATTCTGCGCGACCAACCGGTTGAATGTGCCGTCACCCACATTGGCGAACTCATCGCCGAACACGGCCTTTGGCAATCGGATGGATGCGGCCGCCGCCCACTCGAAGCGCTCGGCTGGCGACACCATTAACTAGTGCATTCTTAGAATTTGCGTTCCGAGGATGCTCGATGCCAAAACAAAATCTTTAGCGGCGGCGGCCACGCCGTCCAACCTGTTAACGGCATATCAGAACGGCAAACCTAAAAACGCTCTAAATTGCTGTACCCATGGAAACCCTCACTGCAAACTCAGAAGCAGATACCGATCGCCTTGGTGCCGTACTCGCCCAGGTATTCCCCCCAGGCACAGTGACCGCCCTTATCGGCACGCTCGGCGCAGGCAAAACGCGCCTGGTTCAAGCAGTCGCCACAGCGCTTGGCAATCCGCCCGGCAGCGTAACCAGCCCCACGTTCGTCCTTGTGAATGAATACCACGGCGGGCGATTGCCCGTTTACCACTTCGATACTTATCGGCTCAAAGACGACGACGAATTTCTCGCGTTGGGACCGGAAGAATACTTCGATTCCTCGGGCCTCACGTTCGTCGAATGGGCCGATCGCGTGGAGGCATTACTACCTCGCGAGCGCGTTGAAATCTCGTTGGAAGTACTCAGCGAAACGGCTCGCAGCATCACGATCCGCGCCACAGGCCCCGCGTTGGAGCAGGCCGTGGCCCAAGTGATTGCTCGCTATCGATCCGCTTAGGAATGTCTAATAATACCTTCCTCATTTTCAGAATAACCACAGAGACACAGAGGGCACGGAGAAGAGATACTAGTCGAAGAGGCTAGGAACACGAATCTTGGCAATCTCCGCTAATACCAAATACCAAAGAAGGGCTATTTCCATCTCATTCTTGATTCTGATTTATTAGCGTAGATTAGTGGCGATTAGTGTTCCTCTTCTGCCTTCTCTGTGTCCTCTGTGCCTCTGTGGTGAATCCCTCTGACGAAGTTATGTGAGCTCATCACTTAACGCGACTTCTTTTTGGTAGCCGTTCGTGCCTTGAGCACGGGATCCGACTTCAGCGGCAGCGCGATGGTCTTCCCCGTTTCGGCCGCTTTGTAAACGCCGAGGATAATCTCGACCGATCGTCGTCCTTCGTGACCGTCGATTGCCGGCGCTCGGCCCTTTTTAACGGCTTCCACGAAATCGCGGAACTGCATGGTGTGCCCGTGGTGACCGATCGCCGACGGATCGCTCGCCCCGCCACCCGTGCTTTTATGGCGTGCCATCTCGTCGTGAATCGCTTTGTCACCCTTGAGAGGCTTGGCAAAATCCCAGGCCTTCAAATCCTCTTCTTCGAGCACCGCGCTGCCTTGGGAGCCATGAATCTCGATGCGCTTCAAATAGCCAGGGTAAGCGGCAGTCGTTGCTTCGAGCACTCCTAACGCGCCGTTGGCAAATCGCAATGTAGCCACTACCGCATCTTCAACTTCGATTCGCTCATGCGCGAGCGTGGCCGTATTCGCCTGAATTTCTACCACCGGCCCCATCAGCCATGTCAGTAAATCCACGCTATGAATCGCCTGGTTCATCAGCGCGCCGCCCCCATCCAGCGCCCAGGTGCCACGCCACGCACCGCTATCGTAATAAGCCTGCGTGCGAAACCATTTCACGTAGGCATCACCTAACGTAAGTTTTCCAAACCGATTGCCTTCGATGGCTTTCTTCAGCTTCAAGCTCGAATCGTGAAACCGCGACGGAAAAATCGCACCCAGTTGCACGCCGGCCTTCTCGCAAGCCTCGATCATGCGATCGCACTTCTTCAGCGTGATTTCCAGCGGCTTCTCCACGATCACGTGCTTCCCCGCTTTCGCGGCGGCCACCGCGGGTTCCATGTGGGCCCCGCTCGGAGTCGCGATCGTCACAATGTCGATCTTAGGATCTGCAAGCATCTCATCGAGATCTGCGTACGCCTTGCATCCATGATCGCCGGCAAACCTCTCGGCCGATTCCGGCCACCTGTCAAAGCACGCTACCAATTTTGTGCCTTTGACATCCGCAATTGCCTTCGCGTGAAATCCGCTAATCATGCCGCAGCCCACGATGCCGAACCCGTATGCCATACCGTTTTCCTCTCCGATGCTAGATGCCAACCAACCGATGCGCGATAATACCGCTATATTTTGAAAACCGTGCGTTACAAAACTCCCCTCCCTTGTACAGCATTATGCATGTGCTATCACTTTGGCGTTCGGGAAAGGACTTAAGTGCGAGCATGCAGTGCTATGATAGCTTGCGAATCGTACTTAACTCGTTTGTTGAACGTCGTACCTGCTAGCACCTGCATAAAGCTGTTGTAGGGAGGGGTCGGGGGAGGGTTCGAAAACCCGCCTCGCAACCTCTATGCTGATCTACTAACCAACCTCAAACGAATTCTAAAACCCGTCGCAGAACCCAGTTCTCCGCGCCCTTCAACGTGCCGACATTATATTGACGTCTCCGCATCAAATAAACTCATCATTTTCCAGCTAATAGCCAATAGCCGACAGCCTCCCCCATGACCGAACCCTACGAACCCTTGCTGCACGTCGTGCTCCATCAACCGGAGATTCCCTACAACACGGGCAGCGTGGGTCGCACTTGCGTGGCGGTCGGGGCCAAACTGTGGCTCGTCCGCCCTTTAGGCTTCCGCGTAGACGACTACTATCTGCGACGTGCAGGCCTAGACTATTGGGAGCATCTTAATTGGCAAGTCGTCGAGAATTGGGAAGAGTTGCTCTCGCTACTGCCTAACGCCACGCGATGGCTATTCAGCAAAAAGGCCCAAGCCCGCTACACCTCAGCCCGCTACATGCCCGGCGATGTGCTCGTGTTCGGTAGCGAATCCTCCGGATTGCCCGATTCGCTGCTGACAGAATACCGCGAAACACTTTTAAGAATCCCAACAAGGCCCCAAGTGCGAAGCCTTAATCTCTCGAACGCAGTCGCAGTCGCAGCTTACGAAGCACTCCGCCAATGGCAGGATTGAGCTGCATCCGACGCAACAAAGCGAGCCGGGGCGTCCCCGCCCCCGAGAGAAACAAAGACCATCGGGATCGCTTGATACCGGAGTCGTCCGTGCAGCCACTTGCACACGTACCAAGCAGCATATCTCAATCTGTTACCGTGCAATATCAACTGAAAACCACGCTAGCCCCTTATTTCCCCAGCCGAACTCAGGATTGACGCTCCGTACAGTTCCCGTCAACATTGGGGCGGGTAGATAGTGAAATTGCGACACCTCGGTAGAGTGTTCCACTTCGCAAATTCGCAGCGCAATAGGAGCGAACAACGCCCTGATAGGCCATCCATGACAGCTATTTCCGGTTTAGATTGTGTCAGCGAACAAGTACCACTGGCAGACCGCACTTGGTTGAAAGTTGGCGGTGCCGCCCAGTACTTTGCCGAGCCCACCTCGGTCGAAGAGCTCAAAGCGGTCGTCGAACGCTGCCGCGATGAAAACATGATCGCGCGGCTTCTCGGCGGCGGCTCGAATGTGCTCGTCCGCGACGAAGGCGTTGCTGGCATGATCATCAGCCTCGCCGCTCCGAGCTTCAGCCGAATCAATGTCGGCGGACACAAAGCCACGATCGGCGGCGGTGCCAACCTGGCCAATGCCATCACCATGACGGTCGGCGCGGGCCTCTCGGGACTCGAGGCGCTCGTCGGCATCCCCGGTACCATCGGCGGCGCTTTGCATGGCAACGCCGGCTCCCACGGCGGCGACATCGGTCAATGGGCCACCGCCGCCACGGTCATGACTCGCGCTGGCGAAATCATCGAACGCAGCCGAGAGGATCTCGTTTTCGCCTACCGCCAAAGTAGCCTCGACGAACTCGTGATTCTCGAAGCCACGTTCGAGCTCGAAGAAGAAGACCCGGTGGAAATCACCAAACGCATGCAAAAACAGTGGATCGTGAAAAAAGCCAATCTACCAATGGCTCATGAAAACACCGGCTGCATCTTCAAAAACCCACGCGGCATGAGCGCCGGAATGCTCATCGACCAATGCGGCCTCAAAGGCGAACGCATCGGCGGAGCCGAGGTCAGCCAGCGACACGCCAATTTTTTTGTCACCCAGTCCAACGCCAAAGCGTCCGACGTGCTGCAACTCATCGACCTGGTCCGCAACCGCGTCGCGGAACGCATGGGCGTCGAACTCGAAACCGAAATTGAAATCTGGTAACACCCAAATTATGTGCGTGTTGCATCAAAACAGCCTAAGCGAGCCGGGCGGTCCTCCGCCCCGTCGGGCAACGCCGTTCACTATTTTCAATTCAAGAGTCCACAGATGACGCAGATGATCGCAGATTTTGCAATTCCAAGAGAAACGGCAACTGATCCGGAAACGCTGACAGTTAGCTGATCTATCTGCGAACATCTGCGTCATCTGTGTTTGCAACAAAGCAAATTTAGGAACTCTAACAAAACCGGCGGGGACTGTCCCGATTTTGCGGAGTCTTCGCAGCAAAATGGGACTGTCTCCCTCTCTCAGACGGTTTTGTTAGAGTTCCTTAGCCAAAGGCCCAGCGAACTTACACAAGCGTAATACCGGCACGGATGCCGGCAGCGAGACACATGGAGGTGTCCCCATGAGCAAACGCATTAAAACCGATTCCCCTCCTCTGCCCGTACCATCGCGGCGACTGCAATTCCGTCCCCGAGTTTGGGCCGGTCTTGCCTTTCTGCTCGCGCTCGGCCTGGCCGCGCATTTCATTTGGCAGCGTGGCGCGCCAAACATCGCACGCCATCCGCAATACCAACTTACCGTCGATAGCATCCGCATTACTCCCACTCCGCCTTGGATTCGCACCAATCTCAAGGAGCAAGTCCTCCGCGAAGCGGGGCTCACCACACTCTCCGTCCTAGACGACTGGGACACGCTCTCGCGCCGCATCAAAGACGCGTTCGAGTTTCACCCCTGGGTAGCGTCTGTCGATCGCATCACGAAAAGCCTTCCTGCATCGCTCCATATCGAACTCACTTACCGCCGCCCGATTGCCGCCGTCGAATCGGGCGACTCCAACGGCATCGCGTTATTACCCATCGATAAAAGTGCAATCCGGTTGCCCGAAAGCGACCTCACCGAAGTAGAGCTTCGTTACTTGCCACGCATTGCCGGCGTCACGGGCCGCCCACTCGTGGGCGACGTATGGAACGACGCACGCGTCGTCGGCGGAGCGAAACTCGCGGCCGAGCTCAGCGACGTGTGGCGACAACTGCGATTCGTCGAGATCATTGCCGGACTCCAAGCCGGCAATAGCAACGGCGTGCCCAACTACACGTTCAACATCATCACCACCGGCGGCACGCGTGTCGTCTGGGGAGCCGCGCCAGGACTCGAACAAACGGCAGGCGAATCGGCATTCGACCTCAAACGCCAGCGACTACTCAACTACGCCGCGCAATACGGCCAACTCGAATCCACCACCGGCCCCGAAGAAATCGACGTCCGCAGCGAAATCATCATCAAACCCCGCACCGCCAAAAAAGATAAGAACACGAAGACAAAATAAGTCGGATTGGTATTCCGTCCCCGGCAACCCATCATTGCTAACATTGCTAAATTGTGGCTTTACGAGCGGGCATATACCACAACTGCAACCCCCACCAAACGTCCACGAGGCAGCGCAAGGAATGTAGCCACCGGGTAAACAGCCACGAAGTGGCTCAAGGACTGCAACACCAACCAAACGGCCACGAAGTGGCCCAGGAATGTAGCGACGGGCGCAAGCCCGTCGTCACCGATCCCAACCACCACCCCCAGCCGCGCAGCGGCGACGCAATTCGCTAAGACTGACTAAATTCCATCAAGTCCTGATAGTGCAGCAGTGATGAAATACAAAAGTATCGCTTGAACAATAAAGCCAACTACTGTCCCTAGAGCGAATTGGCCAAACAAATTGAATACGCCGCCACCAATGAAGGCTCCTCCAGCTATCCATACTAAGCACAGAAAGTATTGGATTACTTTCGGGTGAGTCCAGGCCGGCGGGACAAATGTAAAAACAATTAATGGAATCAGTATCACACATACAAAACCGGCTGCAACCAATAACGAACTCAATAAAATCTTTGATGAGTCAGGCATTTAGAGCCAGGGAGCATGTACGGATCTAGGCTTAGTGCTATTGTTGGCTCAATGGAGATCTCTGGATTCGCCAGCGCGATCCTCGAACCACGAACATAGCTTATCAAAGCCGAAATGAGAAATACAAGCACACTCCAACCGAACGCCAGCACTTTCAAACCATCTCTGTCAACCCACTATTTCCGGCCACCCAAGTGGCCGTTTTTTCTTCAACACAACGGCCCCCGATTCTGCTATGTTACATCCATCAATCGCACCACGATGGCACGCAGCCGCACGAACGCGCCGCTCTTTGACAACCCAACACACCATTTAGCGGCGGAGCTCGCTCCGCCCTCCCGCCACCCCTGCGCGCGTAATCCGGCCCTCTCACCTCGGCCCTCTCACCTCGGCCCTCTCACCTCGGCCCTCTCACCTCGGCCCTCTCACCTCGGGCATCTCACCTCGGGCATCTCACCTCGGCCCTCTCACCTCTCACCCCTGCTTTCAGATCGCAATCTTCCCCA